>NZ_JCAQPB010000001.1:0-320815 GCF_059567985.1 Mucilaginibacter sp. BGA-UO-ETr-C110 | reverse complement strand
AGAAATAGTCCACCTGTTTGCCGCTTTCGGATACATATTTGAACTTGGTATTATCAGCTTCGGCGCCGTAAAAATTGGATGCCGAGTAATTATCCCACATCAGGCCATAGCCTTTGGTTGATAGCAGTACCGGGATAGCGCCGGTAAGGTATTTGATCAGCAATTCCTGGTTGCGGCCTTTGTAATTGATAGATAAAGAATCCAACGGATGGCAACCCAGCCCAAATAAACCTTCGTTTTGAGGCGAAATAAACTGGGTACTGATAGTATTCGTACTGATGCCAGCGACAGTTGCCGGGGTAATGGTTTTATTCTCGCTGTCTTCGGCGGTAATGATGTTGCCTTTCAGGTCGGTATAGGTAATGGCGTTAGTGGCCTTGTTCACCTTGATCTTTAATTTAGCGGTGGTAATAGTTACTTCAATTTTATTTTCTGCAACCTGATAAAGGGTAGGGGTTTTCCAACGGTTGTTAACCACCAGGGATGGTTTGGTTTCAAAAGTATTGAATATGGTGTACTTGATCTCCACAATATCTGCCCGGCGCAACAGCACTTTCAACAGGCCTTTATCCAACTTAAATGTCAGTCCGTTGGCCTCTTTTTTGTACGATAGGACAGATGCCGTAACAGATTGGCTTATACAAAATAAAAATAAGAGCGTCATTAGCCTGAAGCGAAGATGCTTCAAACCTTGTTTTTTGTTCAACATGAATATAGGTTTATCGGTAATTTATTTATGTTTTGTTCCCGCTATAAAAATGATAGCTGATCAAAAGATCTTCGTTTCATAACAGTGCTCCCGTTTCCTATCGGGAAACAACAAACAATCATCTGTATTTTAAAACGCTTTCAGGTTTATTGGTCGGGTGGCCAAAAATATAGATCGGAAAAATAGATGAAGGGATACAAAAGTGAATAAATAGGGTGTCAAATGTTGAAATTGTCAAAAAAGCCACGTCGCCTTTTCTATAATCCAGCCGTTCGGCGTTTTTCAGCTGTTGCCGCTTTGTTTCTAAACAGGCTATTGGGTGTCGTTTTATTTTTTCCCCGATAAGCGATCGAATTCTTCTTTCTGACCTAATCATCGTCCATTCATTCAAAAGATCATTTTATACTTTATTCCAAATGAGGCGCCCCGTATTTTCTCCGAAGTATAATTAAAACGGTGAAAACACGGGGCGTAAACGGGGCGGGCTCCGCCTGCCCGCCGGGAGTTATTCTTATTTTAATTTCAGGCCACTTTGAGCGGCTGTACCCTGAAATCTTTGAGGTTTAGGAAAAAGCCGCGGTTAAATAAAATACTTTCCTGTAACATTTGTCATAACAGGGGATGCCCCGCAATTGGCGAGTGTAGAATTGATAAACAAATCCTGCTTGGTTACCATTCTTGTTTTTTCGCAAATGATTTGATTTCTTTCAGTGATACTTTATGGCATCCGATCCAGATAAAGGCCGTGTTGATTTCGGTTATGCCGTATCTCCCCAAAAATGTTTCCCCATAATTCGTACAGCCGCCGGCAAATCAAGGACAATACGGGAATGCATGATATTCTAAAGCTGGCCCTACGCAGTAAGGCGGTGATTGTTGTTTAATTTTTAAACTGTGAGCCCATATTTATGGTGGCTCTATAACCTTCTGACATTATTGGTATAAGTAAGAGATGAAACTACGCCGCATTAATCTAAAAATGAATCATGTCAATTTGTTTTTTGTATTGACCCGGAGACATACCTGTAATCTTTTTAAATATTTTAGAGAAGTAAAATATATTTTCAAAGCCGGTTTGAACCGCAATTCCCGCATAAGTCATCTGAGTGGTAACCATCAGGTATTGAGCACGCTCAATCCTTTTTTCATGAATATACTTTAAGGGCCTTTCACCAGTGTATTGTTGAAACAAACGTGAAAAATAATCGGTATGCTGATTCGCCCTTTCTGCCAGGTCAGTTACCGATAGGTCTTGATGCAGGTTTAGTTGAATGTAGCTGATAGCATTCAGGATTTTTACCGGAATGTGGCTTATTTCCCGGTGTTGAAATAGCTCTGGTGTCAAAAAGCGCGAGACCAGCTGCAGCAAAATGCCATGTGTTTCTATAAATGTCCCCATGTTCTGCCGATTATTGAGCTCCTGATATTCCTTGTAAAAGATGTTTTTTTCATAAATCCTGGGATTATCGGAACGGTTGATACCCCTGCCGGGGTTTATTTCCAATAAACGGGCAAAATTCAAAATGTCGCCTTTTGTTGCTTTTACTTTAAAAATCGACCGGTTATAGGCGAACAGGGAGATACCATCAGATGATTCCTCAAAAAACTGGATGAAATATTGACTGAGATGATTTTGACAAGTAAGATTGCATAAGGTGAAACTCGGTATGATATATAAAAAACCAGGCTCCAATTTAAGGATAGTTGAAATATCCGATATTTCCCCCTCACCTTCGTCAATGTAGTACAGCCTGAAATAGGGGCTGATCACGTTTTTATAATTCCATTTAGGGCCAAGATTTACATGGTCTACATTCAACAACGTAAATGTATGCTTCAGCGCTCTTTTGATCATAATACGCAGTGTATAAGATAGGTTAATTAAAATATTCGTTTGGAGGTGTATCTTTTATACCTCTCATTACTCCTGCAACCCCGTCCCGGTTTTATCGCCTTCGCCAGAACAATATTAAACAAAAAGTCGGTTTTGTATAAAAAAAAGTCCTATTAGGTCAGTTATTTAGCTATTATTTCCAGGAAATTTGGTTGATCAATTACAGATGGCAATTGTAATCATTGCGAAAACCAATTATGGATCGGCCCCCAGCCTACTAATCTGTATAAAGGGGCTTACCTAACCAATGTATAAAAAACATCAAAATCTAATTCATGAAAAGAAGAACACTCATTAAGGGTTTGGCTACAGGAATTTCCTCCTTATACCTATCGAAACTTTATAGTAGCAGTCTGTTACACCCCTATTCAAACGCTGGCATTGCTCCTGGCCCATTTCAGCCGACATGGGATTCATTGAGTCAGTATCAGGTACCGGAATGGTTCCGTGATGCCAAATTTGGTATGTGGGCACATTGGGGGCCACAATGCCAGCCCGAGCGCGGTGACTGGTATGCCCGCGGTATGTACCAGGAAGGCAGTGACCAGTATAAATACCATATTCAAAAGTATGGACATCCTTCAAAATTTGGGTTTAAGGATGTGATCAATGACTGGAAAGCCGAGAACTGGGATCCCAATGAATTGATTGGCTTATATAAACGTGCCGGAGCCAAATACTTTATGGCCCTGGCCAATCATCATGATAACTTCGATCTCTACGACAGTAAATATCAAAGCTGGAACTCTACCAAACTGGGACCCAAAAAAGACCTGATTGGCGGCTGGGCAAAAGCTGCCAAACAACACGGCCTACCTTTTGGCGTAACGGTACATGCATCTCACCCATGGACCTGGTACGAGGTTGCCCAGCGCGCAGACAAAAGCGGACCTCATGCAGGCATCCACTATGATGGCAAGCTGACCAAAGCGGATGGTGCCGGCAAATGGTGGAATTGCTATGATCCTCAGGAACTGTATGCACAAAACCATGCATTAAGCCAGGATAGCCTTGATGACGATAGTATGGGCCGTCACTGGGACTGGGGTAATGGCGCCAGCGTACCCAACAAAGCTTATTGTGATAAGTTTTTGAACCGTACCATAGAGCTGATCGATAAATATGGCCCCGAACTGATTTATTTTGACGATACCGCCTTACCCCTTTGGCCGGTGAGTGATGCCGGCTTAAAAATAGCAGCACATATGTACAATACCAGTATTAAAAAACATGGTAAGCTACAAGCCGCGCTGTTTGGTAAAGTATTAAATGAGCAACAGCGCAAATGCATGATATGGGATATAGAACGCGGGCAAAGCAATCAGATTGAACCATTACCCTGGCAAACAGATACCTGCATTGGCGGCTGGCATTATGATCGTCGCATATTTGACAATAAAGGCTACAAAAGTGCCAGAACGGTAGTGCATACCCTGGTTGATATAGTCAGTAAAAATGGCAACCTGCTGCTGAACATCCCGGTACGTGGTGATGGTACTATTGACAGCGAAGAACGCGCGGTAGTTGAAAACATTGGAGCCTGGATGCAGGTGAACGGCGAGGCGATTTATGGCACCCGCCCCTGGAAAGTATTTGGTGAAGGTCCGGCCATAGAATCAGCCGCTCCTATCAATGCGCAGGGTTTTAACGAAGGCAAGGGTAAGCCATTTGGCGCCGAAGACATCCGGTTTACCACAAAGGGCAAAACGCTATACGCCACTATGCTGGGCTGGCCGACAGGGAACGGCGCCCTGATTAAAAAATTAGCAACAAGTGATCAGATAGGTAAAGTAAACCAGGTAAGTCTGCTTGGCAATGATAAGCTGAGTTTTCAGCAAACAGCCGAGGGCCTGAAAGTGAAATTGCCGGAACAGGCTCCAGGTAAAGATGCATTCGTTTTAAAAATTGAAGGAGTCATTTAATCCATCTTATGAACCTGAAACTTTATTGTGTCCTGATTATTGTCGTTTCATTGGCAGTTCCTTCTTTCGCACAAACTTTTAAGCTGGCGTCGCCGGATAAAAGAACTGCTGTGGAGATCAGCAACCACACCGGTTTGCAATACACTGTTTCCAGTAACGGTTTAACCATCATCCATCCTTCATCACTGGGCTTCGAGTTTAAAGATGAACCGGTTATCGGTGCCGACATGAGCGTGACCGGTCATGTGGAGCATGCCATTAACCAGACCTGGATGCCGGTTGTTAAAACCAAACACCAGGTTATAGCTGACCGTTATAATGAACTGGTGCTGTCCCTGGTAGAGAAATCCGGGCAGATGCGCCGCATGAATGTCTATTTCAGGGTTTATAATGATGGCATCGCATTTCGTTATCAGTTATTCGGAGCGGATAAAATCGGGGACAGGCAAATCGTCAGGGAATTGACCAGTTTTAATTTACCGGCACTTGCAAAGGCATGGGTGGCGGATTATGGCAGCTACACCTCCTCGCAGGAGACTGAGTTCTGGTCACGAAGCCTGAACCACATCACGGAAAAAACGATTGCCGGCTTACCCTTACTGATAGAGGTAGATCAGCGTCATTACGCAGCTATTACGGAAGCAAACATTGATAATTATCCCGGGTTTTATATAGGGTCGCTAAAAACAGATACTAATGCCACTGGTCAAATCGACCTGATCACCAAGTTATCGCCTTTGCCTGGTGAAAATGAGAGCGGTGTTAAAGCCCGGTTCACCAACAATCTCCTGACACCCTGGCGGGTGGTCATGCTCGCCGATTCGCCGGGCAAATTAATTGAATCGGAATTGATACAGAACCTGAACCCTCCCTGTGCGCTTCAAGATGCCAGCTGGATTAAGCCCGGCATGAGCGCCTGGGATAACTGGTGGAGTGGCGACGTAAAGATGGATATGCCAACCATTAAAAAATATATAGACCTGGCATCTACACAACACTGGCCTTATATGCTCATTGACTGGCAATGGTACGGGCCATTTAACAAACCGGAAGCTGACATTACCAAACCCGCATCACAATTGGATATGCCGGAGATTTTAGCATACGCTAAAGCCAGAAAGGTTAAATGCTGGCTTTGGTTATACAGCACGGATGTTAACCGGAATGATAATTTTGAAAAGGCCTTTCCAATTTATGAGCAATGGGGCATTGCGGGGATTAAAATTGATTTTATGGACCGCGATGATCAGCAAATGGTCAACTGGTACCGTCGTATTATTAAAACAGCCGCAAAATATCATTTGATGGTTGATTTTCATGGCGCTTTTAAACCGGATGGGGTCATGCGTACCTATCCTAACATGATTACACGGGAAGGTGTTTTGGGCGAAGAATATTCCAAGTTTTCAACCCGGATAACAGCCGGACACAATACCACCCTGCCATTTACCCGAATGCTGGCCGGCCCCATGGATTATACTCCCGGAGGATTTTTAAATGTAAAAAAGGACGAATTCAGAAAAGGCAGCCCTACCCAGGTGATGAACAGCCGTTGTGCCGAACTGGCGAAATTTGTGATTTACGAAAGCCCCTTTACAGTTTACTGCGATGCACCGGAGCATATTTTAGGGAAGCCAGGGGCTGATTTTCTAAGTAATATGCCTACCGTTTGGGACGATACCAGGGTGCTGGGTGGGTACCCAGGCGAATATATCATTACGGCCAAAAGAAGCGGGAAGGACTGGTATATCGGCGCGATGACTAACGACGCTCGAAGGATATTGCCATTGAAAATGGATTTTTTACCGCCGGGCAAATATATCCTGTCGTCCTGGGCCGATGTGTTATCCTCTCCACAAAATTTAACCCGATCTAAACGGCCAGTTTCGGCAAGTTCAGTTATCAGTATCCATTTGGACACCGCCGGCGGATGGGTCGCAAAAATTACTGCCGCTAATTAAGTATAGCCTTTAATCAGTAAAAGAAATAAATTATCCGACATGACAAAGAATACAAGCCTTTTCCCCTTTATATTGATTACCAGTTTATTCTTTTTATGGGGTTTTGCACATAACCTTGACCCCATCTTGATACCGCACCTCAAGAAATCATTTACGCTTACTACTGTTGAGGCTACACTGGTAGATTCTGCTGTATTTATAGCCTATTTTCTGATGGCTTTACCGGCGGGCTTTATTATGAAAAAATATGGTTATAAAACAGGCATTATAACCGGCCTGCTTGTTTTTGCGTTTGGTTCTTATTTGTTTATACCAGCAGCCAATACGCAGCAGTATGCGTTTTTCCTGATAGCTCTATTTATCATTGCCTGCGGACTGACCATTTTAGAAACAGCCGCCAATCCGTATGCTTCCTCACTAGGGGATCCTGCAACCTCTACACAAAGGCTTAATTTTGCACAGTCATTTAATGGGCTGGCTACAACCCTGGCCCCCATAATAGGTGCACGCATTATATTGACCAAAGGTTATACCCCTGCGCAACTAAGCGTCATGACAGAGCAAGGCCGCAAACTGGCGCTTGCCGCCGAAGCATCATCCGTAAAAATGCCCTACTTTATCCTCGGCAGCGTGTTGGTAATAATAGCTGTCATTTTCGCATTTACACATCTGCCCCGGATCCAGCAGCATGAAGGGCATGCGGCCAGCAAAAATATTTTCCATGCCCTAAAGCACCGTCATTTGGCCTGGGGCGTTGCCGCGCAGTTTTTTTATGTGGGTGCACAGGTTTGTGTATTCAGTTTGTTTATCCTGTATGCGACAAAATCTGCAGGCCTGGAAGAAGTAAAAGCAGCCGATTATTTAGGCGTATGCGGCTTTGCATTTTTGATCGGCAGATTCATCGGCACTTTCCTGATGCGGTATTACAGTTCTACCAATTTGCTGGCCACCTACGCAGGTATCAATATCTTACTTTGTACCGTCGCTATTTGGGGACATGGCATGATAACCATTTACACCATCATTGGCATCTGCTTTTTTATGTCTATCATGTTCCCAACTATTTTCGCGCTAGGTATAAAAGAATTAAAGGCAGATACGGAATTCGGCAGCAGTCTGATCATTATGTCTATCGTTGGTGGTGCCGTTTTACCGAGGGCATTTGGCTACATCAGCGATGCGACGGGTAATATCCAATACGGATACGTAGTACCCTTGCTCTGTTTTGCTGTGGTGGCATTTTTTGGATTAAAAGGTTACCGTGTAAAAGTAAGGCCGGAAAGTTTACCGGTTTCCGCTATCCTTTAACAATAATTCATGCACATGAGAGAAGTCAGTTTACCCCCCATAATTTTTGGAACCAGTGGTTTAGGAAATTTATACGTAGCGCTTCCTGATGAGGCCAAGCGAGCTATCGTTGCTGAAAGCATCAGGTGCTCTCCTAAACCAGCTGTATTTGATTCAGCCGGCAAATATGGCGCCGGACTCGCCCTGGAATCGCTGGGAAGGTCTTTAACACAACTGAACGTCCCTCCTTCAGACGTGCTCATCAGTAATAAACTGGGTTGGCTGCGAACCGCATTAAAAACACCCGAACCTACTTTTGAGCCCGGCGTATGGCGCGATCTGAAATATGATGCCGTTCAGCGAATAAGTTATGACGGCATCCTGGAATGTTATGAACAGGGAAATGAGTTGCTGGGTGCTTACCGGGCAGAACTGGTATCTGTGCATGACCCCGACGAGTATCTTGCGGCAGCAAAGGACGAGCAGGACCTGGCGCAACGGTACCGGGATATATTGGATGCTTACTGCGCACTGAATGAGTTAAAGCGGCATGGTAAAGTAAAGGGTATCGGTGTGGGTTCAAAGGATTGGCGGACCATCAAAAAAATAACCGATGATGTAACGCTGGATTGGGTAATGATAGCCAATAGCCTGACGATTCACAGTCATCCACGGGAATTGGTAGCATTTATGCAGGCACTTGAAAAACAGGGAACCCTGATCATCAACTCCGCTGTCTTTAACGGCGGCTTTTTAACAGGATCAGCTTATTATAATTATCGATTGACTGATCCAATAAAAGACAAAGGCTTATATCATTGGCGGGAATTGTTTTATCAGCTATGTACCCAACATAAAATACAACCCGCAGATGCCTGTGTTGCGTTCGGACTAAACGCACCGGGGGTTAAAAGCATTGCCTTGAGTACCACCAATGCAAAAAGAGTGGCACAAAATATTGCGTTGACCTCTTTAAGAATCCCAGCTGAGTTCTGGAAAGACATGAAAAAATACGGCTTAATTGAAGCATCATATCCTGCCGCCCATTTATAAAAATTAAATAAAATTATGAAAAGATACTGTTTAGCCCTTGATTTAAAGGATGACCCGCAGCTGATAGCAGA
Organism: Mucilaginibacter sp. BGA-UO-ETr-C110; assembly: GCF_059567985.1. Taxonomy (NCBI): domain Bacteria; kingdom Pseudomonadati; phylum Bacteroidota; class Sphingobacteriia; order Sphingobacteriales; family Sphingobacteriaceae; genus Mucilaginibacter; species Mucilaginibacter sp. BGA-UO-ETr-C110. The sequence goes on along the minus strand of NZ_JCAQPB010000001.1, from coordinate 311,918 downwards.
ATATGAACATTGGCATAAGGCAGAAAACAGCTGGCCTGAAATACGCAAAAGCATATTGGATGCCGAAATTCGGGATATGCAGATCTACCGTACAGGCAACCGCTTGTTTATGATCATGGAGACAAGCGATCGTTACGAGGCTGAAAAAAAAGAGCAAACGGACGCGCTTAATTCTATAGTACAGGAATGGGAGCAGTTTATGTGGAAATTTCAACAACCCCTGCCCTGGGCAAAAGAGGGGGAAAAATGGGTGCTTATGGAACAGATTTTTCAGCTTTAACCATCAATCATATGCAATCAATAGTTTGTGAAGAACCAGGCAAATTGGTTTTTAAAGAAAAAGAAAGACCTGAAATAAAAGCGGGTTATGCTCAGATCAGGATCAAGAGAATAGGTGTCTGCGGTACGGACCTGCATGCCTTTGAGGGCACACAACCCTATTTTACTTATCCCCGCATTCTGGGACATGAACTTTCAGGTGAGTTGGTTGAGCCTAACGGCGCGCCAGGTTTTGAAAAAGGAGAGATCGTTACATTTATCCCCTACTTTAACTGCGGAGTTTGTATTGCCTGCAGATCAGGAAAGCCTAATTGTTGTGCTAAAATTAATGTTTGTGGCGTTCATGTGGACGGCGGCATGGCGGAATACCTGAACGTACCAACCTATTCACTGGTACATGGTGAAGGTTTAAGCTATGATGAACTGGCGCTGGTGGAGCCCTTAGCAATCGGAGCGCATGGAATCAGGCGGGCGGATGTAAAGCCCGGTGAATATGTATTGGTCATAGGGGCCGGCCCCATAGGCCTTGGCATTATGGAGTTTGCCCGAATTGCGGGGGCTAAAGTAATTGCCATGGACCTTAACATCAAAAGGCTTGAATTTTGCAGGGACAGGCTGAAGGTAGATCATATTATTAATGTATCGACCGAAGATGTACTGGAGCGATTGGCCTCCATAACAAAAGGAGACATGCCTACTGTGGTGATAGATGCCACGGGCAGCTTGAAAGCCATTAATGGCGGATTTCAATATATGGCACATGGAGCCCGGTATATCCTGGTTGGTTTGCAGAAAGGAGATATTAATGTTAGTCATCCGGAGTTTCATAAACGCGAGGCCACGTTAATGAGCAGCCGTAACGCTACACGAGAAGATTTTGAGCATGTTATCGCCTCCATGAAAAAAGGCTTGGTGCAACCAGCTAATTATATTACACATCGTGTACAATTTGATCAGGTCACAGATGAGTTCGAAAGCTGGCTCGATCCGGCAAATGGCGTGATAAAAGCAATGATAGAAGTTTAGCGGGGCCTCGGCGGCGAACGCTTAGGGGTTTTGTTTTGATATTTGTTGGTTGCTGCAATGGGAATGAAGTAATTCCCTTATTCCAATTTTCTGAAATGAGATAAATTGCATATTTACGCCTTTACCTGAATAATGGACAATCGTTTATTTTCCTTTATTTGAAAGGATATACTTGTTTGGTGTAATTTTAAAGTAACGGGACTTCATTAAATTTAATTTGTATCAGGTATAAGCCAGCGGTGGAGTTTATACTTCGAATGGATAATGAGCAAATATTCGGTAAAGAATATAAGCGCCACTTACCAAATAAAGAAGAGTTTTATAAAAATCCGACATAGCTATTAAGTACCTATGCCGGATTTTTTGATATGATTAAATGCTTAACTATCAGTTCTTATATAATTTGATATTAAATACTTTAAAATAACTGCCCGGATTACCATTCCCTATAATATTTCCTAAAAAACCAATAGATATCACCTGTGGCGAAGTAAGTGTAAATGTGAAACTCCTTGTTTCCGTGGAGTTAGGACTCGTTGTACCTACACCCGCCCCGTTAAACATAGCAACAGATCCTAACGCTGTAGAAAGATTGGCAAGTACCGGAATACCGTTTCCACCCGCTGCCGCTACACAATAAACAGACGAATTTGACTGAACTTCTGAATATGAATCAAACGAAACAATATAAGTTCCAGCAGGTAAGGGCGAAGAGGTAGATTGATACACTATCCCGTTTACAACAGGGGTATTATTCCATGTTTCCCAGTTGATGCACCCGCCTGAATCAGAGGTATAGCCACCAATAGTGCCATTGTCCTTATTTTTAGCGGCAGCGTTGGTAATCCAAGGTGCGGCAAGTGTCCCCCATCTTCCATCAAAAGCATCTCTTTGAAAAGGACCTGTATTTGACAGATAAATGCTGGTCACATCGGCTTTTACAATATGGTCTTGGTAGTCTGTATAAAAAGTATCAACAGCTGTCTGGTTAGGTTTAAAAGCGGTACGATAACTGATAATGCTACCTGCCTTAAATTTAGGAAGGGATGAACTTAAACCTGTTGGCAGCGACGTAATTAATGTATCGTGCTGTTTGTTTGCCACATCAGTATATTTAATTTCCATCGCAACCAGCCCATCATCAGCATTAACATCGGCCCAGTTAATTAAAGCAGGACTGTTTGGTTGAAGTTCGGCTTTGACTATACTCCGATTAACGAGCGAACTTTGATATAAACTGCCATATACGTTACCTGCAATATTTACCGGGATGGAAATATGCCCCTGGTTATCGTAGGTTCTGATCTCGAATGATATGGTTCCTTCGGGTAAACCGTTTATAAACAGTCTCGCAGTATCAACCCCACTGGTTCTGGTTACGGGGGTTTCTATTGAATCCTGATGGCTATTCCAAAATACCCTGTATTTAACAATTTTAGGGTCGGACGTAAAAAGTCCTTGTATCAGCACTCGGTTTTTACCTGAAAGTGCCTGTGCAGAATCAAGTTTACCCGGATATAAAATAGGCCCGTTTGGCTCGTATTTTTTCTTATAATCATCCATCTTAGAGCAGGCGCTGATAATAAGTGCCAATAACACTAACAGATGGTATAATGTAGTTTTATTTTGTTTCATAATTGAAATTAGATTTTAAAAATGCCAGTAAACATTTACTACTTTCCGAATACGGTAAATTCGCTGATACTCATAAAGTATGAACCGGTCCAGTTACGTAAGCTTCTGATCCTGATATATCTGTATGCGCTTAGTCCAGCCGGAAAATCAAATCCCCAGCCATCATGTGCATAATTGTAATCGGCAGTGGTTTCTGTACCTGATGGCGATCCTGATGGTTTTACCACATTACAGGTTACCAGCTTTGTCCAGGAGGCATCCAGGGCTCCGTTCGCATTAGGGCTGTTTGACCCCCATATTTCAAAGTCTCTTAAATTCCCCCTCACATAATATACGTTACCAACTTCGAGGAATGGGTTGAGTATAAAACGGCTTAATGTTCTTTGTTTGCCGAGGTCAAGAGTGACCATTTGCGGGCTGCCTGCGCTCTCTACTGTAAAAAGACAATTTGGCCAGCCGCCGGTAAAGTTTCCATCATAAATTTTGCTTACATCTGTGTATGAATACAAATTCGTGGCATCGCCGGGTAGAATATAAGCGCTCCAGTCTCCTTTAGAGAATTGTTCTTCATAAAACGGTGTAAATTTTAAAAATAAAGTGTCGGAACGATTTAAAAATCTATCCCGTACAAAAAAGGCGTATTTTCTTTCAACAGCCGGCTGATTCCTTATGGATCCCTTTATCAAAACGCTGTTACTGTAAATATTATCCATTCCTTTGGACTGTACAAACAAGCCATTATTAGCAGTGTCAACCAGTGGTACAATGGCCAGGTTACTTTGAGTGAGGTTATCACAAGCCACGTTAAAGCCGCCAAAAGTCGGCGTTACCTTAAGCGAGCGAAAAGCAAGGATATAGGGTGGAGTTAAAGGGGTTACGGTAACATTAACCGGTGCCGAAACTTTTTCGCTTGAATTTACCGCGTATAATTTTACCACATGTGCCAGTGTATCGCCAAAGCCATCAACAATTAAAGTATTGGTGTACTGCGATGCAATTACTTCGCGCGTTTTACCCTGTGAGGTTTCATAAACAGCTTTTACATAAAACAGATCCTTATCGCCTGGAAGTGTGTATATTAAACTGGCCTGGCCATTTTGGTTTTGCACCTGCACATTAGTGACAACTCCAGGGGCGTTGTTATTAGTTACGGTAGGTTTATTGAGTGTTTCCTGCTTGCAGCCAGCTATTATTATTGCTAACAAGCAGATGCAGAAAGCAGCTCGTAATTTCATTATTTCCATGTTCATGTTTTTATTGTTAAACATATTATTGCTATACATTTACCAGTTAGGATTTTGTACCAGGTTTTGATTAACCAACAGGTCGCTTTCCTGTATTGGCCATAAATAATCGCGCGGGATTACAAAATGTCTCAAAAAAATAGATCTTTCACGGTAATACAATTCTGGTGAATTTTCACTGATCGACCATCCTGTTACGTTTCCGTTGAGCTCCTGCCCGGCTGTTTTCCAGCGTAATAGGTCCCAGAAGCGATGCCCTTCAAAGCAAAGTTCCACACCGCGTTCGCGCTGAATAATTGACCGCATACCATCTTTGGTGGTATATTTAGTTGGGTTGATGCTGTATTTTGACCATGATTCCTGCACAGTAGGCAAACCGGCTCTTGCCCTTACCAGGTTGATGTAGGTATATACATCGCCTACAGGTCCCTGTACCTCATTCAATGCTTCAGAATATAGCAGGTATAAATCGGAAAGGCGCATTGCCGGCCAAGGGTAATTGGTATACGTTACAGTTGCCCATTCGTAATGCCAGTTAAGCGCTTTTTTCATATAAAAACCGGCAATAGGTATTGGCGACGATTGACCTACTTCGGCCCCCCGGGCTTTCATCCACCAGGTATTTTCGTCGTTTTTTGTTGGGCTGTTAGCCATATACCATATACCGCGGTCAAATCCCAGGTCGGCGTAATAACGTGGCTCCCTGTCAAAATTAAGCCGGGCTGTGGTTTCACCTTCTTTGATGTTAAAACGTTCGTCATGTGTACCAATCCTTAATTCCGATATATTGCTAAAATCAAGCGTCTTATCCTCATTAATAGGTACCCCATTTTTAGTATAAAACATTTTGGCCATTTTTATGGTAGGGCCAAGCAAAGGGCGGTTTGCTGATCTTGCGGCATCGACATGATCAAAATCATACTGTCCAGCACACATCGACTGGAAAAATGAATTAGTGTTGATGTTATTATTGGCCGTTAATCCCCAGATCAACTCATTATTCCATTTTTCGCTCATCGCGTTTCTGATGCTCATTTGCGTCATGGTTGTTTGATCAAGTGGTACAGTTGGCGCGGGGAAAGTATATAGTTGTATGTTTTGTTGCTGGCATAAATCTATAGCCTCTTTACAGGCTGTAGCTGCGCGTTGCCATTTTTCGGCGCTATAGGTGGAGTTAAATAACTGCTCACCATCCTTATTTTTAAAAGCGTTATAATCCGGGTTGCCATTAAATAACGGGCTTGCAGCAGTTACCAGTAATTTTGCCTTCATACTCAAGGCAATTGGCTTGGTAATGCGCCCCAATTCGCTGCTTTCATTGGTAACTGTCAGTGGTAGCTTTGATGCGGCCAGGTCATATAAACCTGCTATGTAATTAACCACCTCATCAACCGGGCGGCGTTTAACTCTGATCTGGTCTATAGGCGCATCAATAGGTAAATTTTTATCAATGATAGGTATAGGACCATACGCCCTGAACAGGATAAAATGATAATAAGCTTTTAAAAATTGCACCTCAGCTATCCAACGCTCACGGGTGTCAATATTCAGATCGCGTACTTTAGTCAGGTCGCTTACGTTTTCCAGAAAAACATTGCAATCGCGTATGGCCTTATAGTTGGCCGATGCATCCCTGGTGCCGTTCATGAAATTAGCTATCGGGTCTGACGAGTTTTGAAACCCTCTTGGGAGCTGTAACACATTTGTTGGCCTGATGTGTTTTGCCGGGTCTTCTACCCAAACCTCGTCGCTTGCTGTTAAGCCCACATTATAAGTGGGATCGGTTTCTGTTGGTAAATAGGAATAGCAGGTAAATAAATATTTCTCTGCCTCGGTTTGTGACACGAAAGCATTAGCTATGGTGGACACATTATCCGGAACCACATCCAGGAATGATTTTTTGCACGATGATATAGGCAAAACCATTAGTAGCACTACCAGCAAAATGGCAATTTTGCCCTTTACAGCGTAGTTTAATATGGCGTATCTAATTTTTTGTATAAGTTCTTTTTTCATATAACTGATTTAAAAGCTTTTAAAATTCTACCCTTAAGCCTATGTTGAACACCTTTTGAATTGGATACCCCAATCCCGATGTTCCCATTTCCGGATCCCACAGCTTAAAGCTGCTCAGGGTTAACAGGTTTAAGCCATTTACATAAATACGAGCGCTATTCAAATGGATACTTTTAAGTTGGTTCTTGGTGAAATTGTATCCGATCTCTGCTGATTTCAGGCGCAGGAATGAACCATTCCGCAACCACCATGTGGATGTTGGTGATGTTTGTGTCTGACTATTATTTGCCTGTATGTTAGTGCTTAAACGTGGCCAAAACGCGTAAGGATTACGGTTATCTTCTGACCAATGGTCATTAGCTATTGTACTGAGCAGGCCGCTTTGATTGCCCGTGTTGAGACCGTTAGTCTGCAAGCCGCTCACTAAATAAAAAGGAGAAATATCTGCCGAATTGATCACAAAAGAAGACCGTGCCGATCCCTGAAAAAATGCACTGATATCAAAGTTTTTATATCCAACAGAAAAACCAAAGCCGTATATAATTTCGGGCACCTGAGGGTAACCTATCGGCACCACATCTGAGCTGGTTATTTTTCCGTCGCCGTTCATATCGCGGTATTTAATATCTCCGGCTTTATAATCGCCAAAGCTTTGTAATGGCGAGTTGGCTACGTCTTTATCATCAATAAATAACCGTTCTGCAACAAGGCCGTAAATCTGGCTTAGGGAGTTACCCACTTTACTCAGGTATTGCAGGTTAGCAGGATAAACCGGCTCTTCGTTTTTCAACAGCTTACTTTTAGCATAGGTAAGCGTACCGCGCGATTGGATCCAGAAAGAGTTGGTGAAGCTTTTCTTGTAATCCATCGCTATGTCAATTCCTTTACTGGATGACTTGCCCGCGTTTGAGGATATGTCGGCCTGCAAACCCATAGACGAAGGAATGGTGCTCCTCACCATCAGTATATTATCGCGGTATTGCTGATAGGCATCAACTGTTAAGTTAAAATTCTTCATCAGGGTCAGATCCATCCCAATGTTGGTTTGTCGTGATTGCTCCCAGGTGATGTTTTGGTTTTCATAACGATTGGTAACCACGCCGGGCCTGCCATATGCATAATTGGTACCAAACTGACCGTTGTAGCCCTTATTTAAATCAACATCAGACAGGTAGAAGAAGCGGTCTTCCGGCTTTCCTATCTGGTCATTACCCACCAAACCATAGGTGAACCTAAATTTAAGATTATCTATAGTTGACAGCAGTGGCTCAAAAAACTTCTCGTTTGATACCACCCAGCCGGCACCTACAGAAGGGAAAAATCCGAAACGGTGATTACTTGCAAAACGTTCGGAACCGTTATAGCCAAAATTAAATTCAAACAGGTAACGGTTATCATAACCATAAGTAAACCTACCCGATACACCCTGGTTGCGCGATGGTAGTGATAACTGTAATGTTTTGGCATTACCGGTAAGATAATTGCGCATGGTACCGATCAACAATCCGCTGACAGCGTGTTTTTGAGCAAATGTGCGGTTGTAGTTTACCGCCGTTTCAATATAGGTTATAGAGTTAGAGAGATTTAACGCCGGATCTTGATTATAAGTTAAATACTCGGTTGGCGTGTCACCTATGCTACTACCTACCAATCCATTGTTAAGTAATGTTAAACCATTAAATTCACCGTTAAATACATTGGATTGATAATAATAAGGGCTATATTGACGCGAAACTGTGAAGTATGAATAACGGGTTGTATATCCCATTACCCTCGCAGATAAACCTTCGGTAATAAAATCAAACTTTTGGTTTAAGTTTAATTGTGCTGTTAGTGTACTGGTATTCGAACTTTGGAAACCAGATAAGGATTTGGCATATGGGTTCATATATAGGCCACCGCCAGGGATAATAGCATTACCAAAAAGCGGGTGATTTACATACGGTAATAAACTGCCGGGATAAATTGCCGGGAACGCTACCGGATTACTCCACAAAGCGTTTAAAAAAGTGTAGCCTCCGCCCCCGATAGGCCCATGATAACTATCAAACTGACCTTTTAAACTCACTACAACTTCGGTGGTTTTGGTAAGGTTTAAAGTTGTGTTTGATAAAAGGGAATAAGATTGAAGCTTAATGTTATTGCTGAAATTGTTCAGGCTATTTTCTGCCAGGTTGCCGTTGTCAATATTATAAGTCATGGCTAAGTAGTACTTGGCTTTTTCTGACCCGCCATTGGCATTCATGTTGAACCTTTGGTTGCTTGTTTTAGTTTTAATAAGCTGCTTGATCCAATTATTGCTTGGGTATAAAAGCGGATCGTCGCCATGAGCGGTATGGTCAATTTTATTTTGCGAATAGGGCAAGGCGCCCAGCGGGTTGCGGGTTAACACGGCCTCATTGGCAAGGTTCATATAAGTAATATTATCAGCCAGATCAATGTTTTTGATATTGGATGATGTTGAATTTTCCCCACGCACATTGAATTTAACCGCACCTATATCACCTCGTTTAGTGGTCACCAGGATTACGCCGTTTGCCCCTCTTGCACCATATAATGATGAGGCCGTAGCATCTTTGAGTACCGAAAAACCGGCTATATCATCGGGCTGTAAGCGCGCAAGATCTGTAGTGGCCGATTCAATACCATCTATCAGTATCAGCGGATCAACTTTACCCGCACCAAATGTGCCTACCCCCCTTATAAAAAACTGCGCGTTATCGGCTCCAGGCTCACCGCTTCGCTGGTACGATATCATTCCCGGTACCACACCAGCAAGCATGGTGGTCAGGTTACTGGATGGGCCCTTAAGCTGCTTAGGGTTTACGGTAGTAATGGAGCTTACCAGGCTTACCTTTTTCTGGGTACCGTAAGCCACAACGGCAACTTCCTCAAGCGCATTTTTATCGGCCCCCATTTGCACGTCTATTTTATAAGTTCCGCTGGCCGACAAGGGATAATTGGTAAGTTCAAACTCCTGACTTTTTGAGCCTACAAAGGAGAAAACGACGGTTGTTATATTGCTCCCTTTTAAATTAAGGGTGTACTTTCCATCGGCATCCGATTGCGTTCCGATGCTGGTTCCTTTAACTTTAACACTAACCCCAGGTAGTGTAAGCCCTTTATCATCGGTAACAGTACCCTGTGCTTTTTGGGGAACCACCGCATGTGTGGGTTCTTTTTGCGGCGTAACGGGTATTGCCGCGGGTTCGTTTTTTTCAATCACAATAAGCTGGTCCCGGAGCACATAACTCAGATTTTTACCTTTTAGCAGTACGCTAAAAACATCCTTTAGCTCCGCATTTTTAAAATCTACTGAAACCAGTTCCTTGTCGTTTAAAAGATTGTTGCTGTAAAAAACGGTTAGGCCCGTTTGTTTTTTGATTGATTTAAATACCTCAGCTAAGGTGATATTAGCCTTTTTGAGTGTTATTGGTCCCGTGCTTTGCCCATATACGGCAGCATACCGGGTTACCAATAATAGAAACAGAACGGACAGTATTATCCGCCGGCAGAATAAAATTTTCTCCATATTTATTGGGTTGATAATTTGGTTTCTACTAAGACCTGTTCTTGAAAAAACGGGTGAATGGAAATAAAAAAGAATGCCTTTTTATATTTTTATCAAACAACGGAGGCACGGCCAAAGCCCGGCAACGATACCGGCAAGCACCTGAAAACCGATCTATTGAAATTGTCGTTTTATATACCGGCCGTTCTATTTGATACGTAAAACCCCATCTTTAAAAACGGTCTTTACTCCGGCGGATGCCTGTATGTTTTGAATAAAAACCTCGACGGGCTGGTTTTTCAGGATAGCACCGCTAAATGCTTCATCGGCTTTTACAGGATCGTCAAAAACGACCCTTACATCAAACCAGCGCAACAGCACCCCGCTTATATCGTGTAGTTTGGTGTCATGGAAATAATAAATATCATGCATCCATGCCAGTTCTATATCCGCATCAAACGGCCGGCTTAAAAAACCTGTACCCGGTGCATAAACAGCCTGATCGTTTGGATGTAAGAATAATTTTTGATTATGCTTGTCACTGGCACTTACAGAGCCCTCCACCAGTGAGATTGTGGTTATGTTGGTTTTATAGGTATTTACATTAAACTGGGTGCCCAGTACTTTCACATCTGTTTGGCCCGTATGAACAACAAAAGGATGTGTGGCATTTTTTGCTACCTTGAAAAAGGCCTCTCCCTCTAAGTAAACCTCCCTTGTTCCCCCGGTAAATGCAAAGGGAAAGCGTAGCTTTGATGCTGAATTTAACCAAACCTGGGTACCGTCAGATAAAACGATCTGATAGTTTAATTTAGGCGGAATTACCAGCGTGCTCCACTCCTGCGTTTGATGATTGCTGAGCTGATAGCTTAAGCCATTGGCGCTTTTTTTTAAATGTGCAGACGGGATATTGATCACATGTTTAGAAGTGTCAGAAAGATCAATTCGCTGGCCATTAGCCACCTGCAGCTCTACGACCGGATTCCTTTTCGATTTTTTTGTGACAACTACGTTATGAACTGGTTCTGATTGCCAGTAATACCCAACAGTGATAACCGCACAAAATAATGCAGCTACCGAGAGCCATTTGATAAAACCTGTCCGCCTGAACTTAATAGACCTCATATTTGCCATCTGGAGATCAATTTTACCCCAGGCCTTATCTTCATCAAGATTATCAAAAAATGTTTGGGCTTTATCTGAGTTTAGTACCTGCTGCATCTCCCGCCACATGGCCTCCACCTCCGGATCATCTTTTATAGCCTGTTCAAGCAAATTATTATCGTTCTCGCTTATGGTGCCCGCAGCCTGCTCGATTATTAATCCTTGAATATACGCTTTATTGTAAGTCATTACTTGTTAGACCTGATTATGTATAAAAGGGTGAACTATTTACCGTTTTTTAACCCTTTTCTCAAAGTTTTTATCCCCAGCTTTAAATGTGTTTTCAGCGAGTTGATGCTGATCCCCATTTCAATGGCGGCATCTTTATATTTTTTATTTTGATAATGAACCAGCGTAATGGCCTGCATCCGTTGTACCGATAGGTCTGCCAATATTTTATCGGGATAAACTTGCGGTACAAACACTTCTTCCTCTTCCTCAATTTCGGAAAGTGTATACTGATACTCCACTAATTTTTTTTGTGCAACAGACTCCTTTTCAACTTTTTTCAGGCAACGGTTCCTAATGGCTATACATAAATAAGCTTTTAACGATGAATTAATATTCTTATACAGTTGCCTTTCCCAAAAATCAACAAAAAAAGCCTGAACAATGTCTTCGGCCTCCATTTCATCACGCAAAATATAAAAAGCCGATACATTAAGCAGTTTGTAATATTTTTTAAATAGTACTTCGAAGGCCTCCCAATTCCCCGTTTTTAGCTGCTCAATAATTTGAGCATCGTTCAAAATTTCCATGAAGTGGTCTTAACTGGTTAAAATAAAATAGATTGAGCTATCTGTTGAAAGCTAATGTATAAATTTTTATTGTCAAAATAACAATTAAATAAAATATTCAGGACTAGACATTTTCAGGAAATAAAACCCTCTAAAAAGAATGAAGTCAAATAATCAAGTCGTCTCAATTAATCAAAAAACAGCCAATTAAGTTATATTTTAGCTTTCTGTGCTATTTATTAAGCCATTATTTTTGTTTTCATTTCCTGTTCCCTATTTGTATATTTGAGATTTAAATTAGTGTTATTATAACAATAATAACACTAAAGGTATTTGATTTACCCCTCTGATGTCGTATCAGATAACAAAGGGTGGTTTCAACCGCATTGAATTAAGATTAATAAACCATTATACACGAAAGTTCCGCAAGCTGCATAAATTGTCCACTTGGAATAAAAATGTCAGGGAAAGTGTTTCCATGACAAACAGACTAAGGTTATGCTTTATAAGAATTATTAGAAATCCTGTGACCGATGAAATGAATAAGTTTCTGATTGCTTTTTGTCTTTTGTTATTTTTTAACGGCCGGCTGAATGCGTCGCCTCCTACCCTGGTTACGCCTGAAAACCCCAGATGCGAACTCTTGACAAACCCGGCCGGGATCGATATACTGCATCCCGGTTTGAGTTATGTTTTGCATGCCAAAAGTCCTGGTGCCAGAAATGTCGCGCAAACCGCCTATCAAATATGGGTATCCAGCACGCCGGATTTTAAAAACGGCGGAGATCTGTGGGATTCAAAAAAAGTAATGAGTGATCAAATGGCTTACATCGTATACCAGGGAAAAAGCCTAATATCCGGGCAAAAATACTGGTGGCGGGTAAGGATCTGGGATCAGGCCGGTCATCAGTCTCCCTGGAGCCAAACGGCTAACTGGACTATGGGTATCCTGAATAAAAAGGATTGGAAAGCCAGCTGGATCAGTGCCCCAGGAGCAGAAAAATATGCATTGAGCCCGGTAGGTTTTAAATCCGTCGATACCCAATCAGCAGATGCAACCAAATGGGTTCAGGTTGATCTGGGTAAGTCTTCATCCTTTGCTGAAATAACATTGTATCCCATGTTTTATGCAGATCAGGCAGGTTATGCCTTCCCGGTAAGATATAAGGTATCGGCTTCTAATGATCCCTCTTTTCAAACAGCAGCCATTATAGCTGATTTTACCAAGGAGGATTTTAAGAATCCCCGCTTTTCAGCAGTTCACCTGCCGGCAAATGGAGCTGCTGGCAGATATGTACGCATTACCGCAATCCGGCTTGCCCGGAAAGCGGTCGGTTATTCCTTTGCGCTGCGACAGATCGAAGTAATTTCAGATGGCAAAAACATAGCTGCCGGTAAACCCGTTGATGCCTCAGACAGCGACGATAGTAATGGATTTTCCAAAATAAACCTTACAGACCGGGTAAGCGATTATCAAGATTTTCCGAATTATTCCTCCATGCTTTTGCGGAAAGACTTCGGGGTGAAACCCGCGCTTATCCGTGCAATTATTCATATCAGTGGTCTTTCTCAATACGAGTTGACCATTAACGGCTGTAAAGTTGGTGATTACCTGCTCACACCTGGATGGACTGATTATCGCAAAACAGTTTTGTATGATACCTACGATGTTACCCGCCAATTAAAAAGTGGGGCAAATGCCATTGGCATCATGTTAGGTAACAGCGTTTACAATATACAACCCGATACCACAAGGTATGTCAAATTCCTGACAACGTTTGGCCCCGTCAAAGCCATTGCACAGCTAAAGTTGGAATATGCCGATGGCTCAGAGCAAACGGTGGTAACGGATAAAAGCTGGAAAGCATCGCCCGGCCCTATAACTTATTCCAATTTATACGGTGGTGAAGACTTTAATGCCAATCTTGAACCTACCGGATGGAATAAAGCGGGTTTTATTGCGGGTAAACACTGGGTACCTGCTTTGGAAATTTCGGGCCCTGGCGGTATTTTTAAAGGCCTTTCAGCAGCTGCCCCTCCTGTAAAAGCTATTGACACTATTGCGCCTGTTAAAATAACTCATATTAACGACCATGTCTGGATCTACGATTTTGGCCAGAATGCCTCCATGATGCCGGCGCTCCGGGTTAGCGGCCCAAAAGGATCACGGGTACGTATGATACCATCTGAGCTGTTGGGTGCAAATGGACTGGTTGACAGGCGTTCTGCGACGCAGGATGGTGTTAGGCCAGCCTGGTGGGAATATACCCTGTCCGGAACCGGAAATGAGCAATATTTTCCTAAATATTTTTACCAGGGGGCCCGTTACCTGCAGGTGGAGTTATATACAGCGAAACAGGGCGAGAATTTGCCAAAAATTGGTCAGCTAAATGATGTAATTGTTCATTCATCTTCGGCACCAACTGGTAGTTTTGAATGCTCTAATCCATTGTTCAATAAAATTTACAGCCTGGTACGCTGGGCACAGCGCAGCAATATGATGAGCCTGATGACCGATTGCCCGCAGCGTGAAAAAATGGGCTGGTTGGAACAAAACCATCTCAATGGCCCGTCATTAAGATATAATTTCGATATGGCCCTGCTATTCAGAAAAACCATGAACGATATGGCGGATGCACAGTTAGCTAATGGATTTGTTCCTAATATTGCTCCGGAATATTTTATAGCCGGTTCGTCCGATTTAAGCAACGCCATGAGAAACTCACCGGAATGGGGGAGCTCCTTTATTATCGTACCCTGGCAGCAATACCTATTTTCAGGAGATGTTTCCCTTTTGGAGCGTTATTATGACCGGATGAAGAGATATGTTGAGTTTTTATCCAACGAATCTGCTGGTAACATCATACATACGGGTTTGGGTGACTGGTATGATATCGGCCCGAAAGAGCCCTGGGGTTCGCAGTTGACGCCCGTATCCTATACAGGGACGGCCATATATTACTACGATAACTGGATCATGTATCAGATCGCTAAAAAACTGCATAAAACTGCAGATGCCCAAATGTATAAAAATGCATCAGAACAGATCCGCATGGCTTTTAATAAAGAGTTTTACAAGCCTGAAACGGGTACCTATTCAACCGGTTCGCAAGCTACCAGCGCCATGGCTCTTTTCTTCAATTTTGTTGACAAAAAAAATCGGGGCCTCCTGTTAAATAAGCTAATTGATGATATTCATGCTCATCAGAATAGTTTTACAACGGGAGAGGTCGCTTACCGTTTCCTGCTTATGGCACTGGCGGATAACGGTCGCTCAGATATTGTTTATGCCATGAACAATCAGGACGACAGGCCCGGATACGGTTATCAGGTTAAGATGGGGGCTACCAGTCTTACCGAAAAATGGGATGCAGGCGTGGGTAATTTTGGTTCACAAAATCATTTTATGTCCGGCCAGATCAATGAATGGTTATTCAACAACCTGGTAGGGATCAGTCCAGCAGAAGACGGCCCCGGTTTCCGTAAGTTTCTCATCAAACCTGACTTCCTGAGTGATTTAGCCTGGGTTAAAGGCAGTTTTGCTTCTATAAGCGGAGATATCAACATAGCGTGGAGGAGGATTGCCGGTCATTTAGAACTGGATGTAGTTGTCCCGGAAAATACCCATGCCCTACTCTACCTTCCGGCGTCGAATCCCAAACAGATCTTTGAGCATAACAGGCCTGTATCAAAATCTGTGGGAGTCCAATTTTCCAGATCAGAAAATAGGCAATTGATATATGCCCTGTCATCTGGTAAATACCATTTCCGGGTAAAAACACCTAACTAAATCTCCGGACTGAATTATACTATTTTTGATTATAGAAACCAAGGCACAACACTTTATCACTTATGAAAAAAACATCCTATCTTTTTATGTTTTCCTGCTGCCTCCTATTGGGCAGTATCTCTGCAAAAAAGCTGACTGACCAATGCCTACAAGGTTGGAAGAAGCTGTTTAACGGCACAGACATTACCGATTGGTTTGTCAAGATCAATCACCACCTGGTCGGCGAAAATTTCGGAAATACCTTTCGGGTGGAAGATGGCATGATCAGGATCAGCTATAGACCAGAACTCGACTCAGAAAAATGGATAAAATCCCCCTTTATTTACAAACCGGATTGGTCTAACCATTTTTTCAACTGACCTGACTTTTCTCTGCTCATGAGGATGCCTTCATCCAAAGCAGGCGACAGCTCAATTTTTAGCTGCCCGTTAAAGGATTGATGGATCTTATGAATGGATTTCAGTGAAACAATAAACTGACGGCTGATCCGGAAAAAGGTTTCCGGGTCCATTTCCTTTTCCAATAACTCCAGCGTCTGGTCTATCATATACCGTTGTGACTGATGGGTAACCAGGAATGTCGCCTTATTTTCCGAAGTAAAATAAGCTATCTCATCTGCCATCACCAGTATATACTTGTCCCGATAGGCAACTAAAAACCGGGAACGGCAGATCGGTTGTTTTGCCTGCATACTTCTGATCAGGCTCAACATACTTTCATTACTTCCTAATCCTGAAATTGACTTTGCTTTAGCCATACTTTTTTCCAGTTTATCGGGCTCCAGTGGTTTCAGCAGATAATCTACACCGTTGACTTCAAAAGCTTTTAACGCGTATTCGTCATAAGCCGTGATGAAGATAACAGGGGCCGTGATGATGACCTGGTTAAAGATCTCGAAACTCAAGCCATCAGTAAGCCTGATATCCATAAAAATAATATCTGGTTGTTCATTTGATTTCAGCCATTGGATACTAGCCTGGACTGTTTGAAGGATCGCTGTTATGGTAATATTCCTGTCTAAAGTATGAAGCATTTTTTCGAGCCTTTGTATGTTAGGGAGCTCGTCTTCGATGATTAAAACATTGGGCATGGGAATTTATTTTTAATTATTCAAATTGATCAATGATATCTCTACCCTGAAAAAGTGGCCATCATCCGCGATGGCAGGTGCCGGGCTGTTCAGTAAACGGTATCTTTCACTTATATTCTTAAGTCCCATTTGTGTACTATGTTCGGGTATAGATTTTGACATTTTATTGTTCTCCACCACCAGTGATTTACCATCAGGAAAGTAAATGTGAATATTCAGCGGTGATTCCGTACTGAACACATTATGTTTGATGGCATTTTCTATCAGCAATTGCAGCGTCAAAGGGGGCAAGCCGGAAAGGGCGGCTCGACCGACTTCATCAATCCGGACATTAATACCGTTCCCATACCGGATCTGATATAAAAACAAATAAGCTTTTATAAATTCCAGTTCCTCGGTTAAAGGTATCACATTCCGCATCCTGTTCGTTAGCATATACCGGTAAATGGACGACAACTTGGCAACATAGGAAACAGCCGTAGATGGCTGATCTTCTATTAACGCGGTTACGATGCTCAGGTTATTAAAAAGAAAGTGCGGGTCAAGCTGTAATTTCAATGCATCGAGCTGTGCTTGAGTAGTAAGCTGCTCCATTTCCAGTGATTTCAATTTGGCATCATTCCAGCGGTAAAAGAAATATTCTGCAGCAAAAACGGCGGTGATCAGTAAAGAAAAAATCACACCGACAATAACAGTTTGCCTGAACATCAGCTCATCATAACCGAAATAGTGAGGAAACTTAATCCTAAAAAACAAACTAAGCACCAGGTAAACAATAATGACGTGTAATGAAAACTGAATACCAAACCTGCTTTTGATGCGCCCATCCCAGGCGTACCATTTATTAAGCCAGGCGGTCAGCTGGATACCTGTCTCAAAGAGTGCGGTTGCATAGGCTACAGCAAATAGAAATTCCAGGATAAAATCACCGAACGCATAATACCGCCAGCTGTTAAAAATACGGTCAGGAGGATTAATCAACACCATGATCAGGTATAAAACCAATCCGAAACCGGGATAACCATATATCCTGTATAACCGATAGCTGTGTTTATGCATATGCTAAAATAGACAGAACTATGTGAAATAATCAATTTACCCTTGTCCAGGTTTCATCAAAGCTCAGGAAACCCCACTTTACTTTCAGATTCAATTGGGTACCTGAATCATTGATCGTAAAACGACCATGATAAGTTTTGCTGTCTTTCGGGTCGATCACGATACCTTCGAAAACCTTTTCAGTCGTTGATTTCAGCTCTTTCGCAATGATCTTATTATTATTGCCTTTGTCCTTTTCTGTTTCAGCGCTGATCTGCCTTGCTGTAAACACGGCCCCTTCGGAATAAAATTCAATAATATCTTTATCCGGGGTTTTCCACTTGCCAATAATAGCCGCCTGTTGGGCACGGGAAATGAAACCGAAAAACACTGAAAAAATTGTGGTCATTAAAATTTGTTTGTACATGGTTATAAAGATTTAAATGTTTATTTATAAAGGTGCTTTGATACCGATCATGGCACTAATCCCGCTCAGATGGGTACTTGATTTATTGGGAAGTTGGGGTATCGTTGATCCTTGCCCCTCCAGGAAAAATATAAATGATTTGGATACTTTGTAGTTGATCCCTCCGCCGGCATTGATATACAGGTAAGTACCCGAGAAGGTAGTATAATTAACCGTATTGGATGTGTTAACGAATGATGTAGCCGGTACATCGATAAAAGATGCGCCAGCGCCAGCCAGAATAAATGGCTGCCAGCGGCCAAAACTATGTTGATAACCGAAGGCCAAACCCAGGTTTGTGCTGTTGGCTTTGGCATCAATCAGTGAGTTTACAGCTTCAAACTTGCTTTGCGACTTGAAATTAACCGTGGTTTGGCCGAATTGCAGTTTGGCAAAATAATTTTGATAATAGTTGAGCTGAAGAGTCGTCATGGCATTGGAGCCGGTCAGCGTTTTTTGACCTTTTACCTGATCATAGGGGATAAAAAGGCCGACTGAGCCGCCAAAATCCAGGTACAATTTCCGTGCAGTAGGGTCATCGTTGCTTTGTGCACGGGCGGTGGATGCTAATGCGCCGATAAACATCAGCGTAAAACAAAATTTAATTTTCATAAGGGGATTAATTGATGCCGTAGTATTATCGGCGATTTGTAAGCATTCAAACTGTTATAAAAGATCTATAGAATGTTGCCTGTTGCTTTGTAATATCCGGCAACCGCGGTGAGGTATTCGAAAACACTTTGGGTATAGTCGTTGTCCGCCTGTACTAACTGCAGTTCAGCATCAGCCACATCGCTATATTTGGCAAAGCCTTTTTGCCATCTGGCCTGGATAAAGGCCAATGCCTGTTCCCTCGCAAACCGGATATTTTGCTGCCCTTTTATTTTTTCGGTGTTTTCTATGATGGTCAGGCGGTTATTACGAACTTGCAGATTCGCCTGATTCTCCATTAAACTACGTTCGGTGCTCACCTGTTCCAAAGCAAGCTTGCTTTGTTTGACCCGGGCATCGGCACGAAAACCGGTGAAGATGGGAATAGTGAGCTGTATGCCTACGTAAAAACTGTTGGGTACATTGTAGCGGCTGAAATTGAAATTATCTGACTGCGCCTGCAAAGAATACTGGCTTACAAAGGCCAGTGATGGCAAATATTTTGACTGCTCATTTTCAACCTGCTGTCGGGCAATTTGCTTTTTCCAGTCATTGACCTTCAGATCCGGGCGTTTACCATGGTCGAGTTGCACACTATCATTCAGGACACTCCGCTGTTCGCCTAATAACGCTATCCCGATAGTATCGGTGAGTTCCAGCTCTTTGTCCAGCGACAGATTTAAAAGAGATTTCAGGTAATTACCGGACTGTTTTACAGCTGTTCCTGCTTTACCACAGTTAATCTTCATCAGTTCTACATTACTCCAGGCATTCAGGGTGTCACTTTTATTGGCATAGCCCTTACCAAATAACTGGCGACTGTCCTTTAAATTACGTTGCGACCGGTTCAGAGCTGCATTGGTCAGCAACTGGTTCTGCCGGGCGATTAAAATATTGAAATAGGCTTTCCGGATCTCATCTGCCAGTTCCCAACGGCTCAACTCCACATTGGCATTATTCAATCCTTCATTTAGATGGGCCGTCTTTACATTTCCGGCAATCTCCTCATTAAAAAGCGGCATACTAACGTTTATATTTCCGTTATAGGCGTTTTTGGCAGAGGCATTTATCGGTTGCAGATTTTTGTCATCATAAGTGATCTGCGAAGCGGCGTTGATACCGAATGTAGGGAGAAAGAAAACCGCCGGTTTTAGATTCCGAACGTATTCTACCGTGATGCCAACCTGTGGATACTGATAAGACTGTGCCTCTTTTAAACCATATTTGGCCTTCTGCGCATCAATCTCTGCCAGTTTAATCTGCTGATTGGCACTCAAACCGATGGAGACGGCCTGTTTTAAAGAAAGCGGGACGTTCTCCTGTGCATGGACGGCACCAATACCATTAATTCCCAGCAACAAGCCTATCATTACAGGTATAACTGTTACTTTTTTTACAGACAGCCTTTGCCACAAATTGCTCAGGCTCGTTTTTAGCCTCATCATTGTATTGTACACCACCGGTACAACTACCAGCGTAAGAAACATACTGCTACTGAGTCCGCCGATCAATACCCAGGCGAGGCCACTGCTGAATGCAGACGAAGCGCCATTGGCCAATGCCAGCGGTAACATACCGATCACCATAGCCAGTGTAGTCATCAATATCGGCCGGAACCTCGCTTTACCTGCTTCTATCAGAGATTCGTTGACCTGATCAAGGCCAGTATCGTCTTTTAAAAGATCGTTGGTTTTATCTACCAGCAAGATTCCGTTTTTAACCACCAGCCCCATCATCATGATCAAACCGAAAATGGAAAATACGTTCATAGACCTGGCGGTAAGGGCCAACGCCAGTAAGGCACCTGAAATAGCCAGCGGTATGGAAAAAAGGATCACAAAAGGGAACAGCCAGTTATTATAAAGGGTTACCATGATCAGGTAGATCAGGGCAAAGGATACCAACAAGGCAAGGCCCAGGTTAGTAAAAGAATCATCCTGTAGCTCCAGATCACCTTCATATAGAACTTTGACATCTTTACTCAAACTAAGTTTTGCTATTTCCTGTTTAAGGTCTTCACCCACGTCGCCTACCGGTCTGCCGGAAACCTGTGCCAGCAAAGTGATACTGGGTTGCTTATTCCTTCGCTCAAGACCTGAAGGACCGGATTGTGGAACAACTTTGGCAAACTGGCTTAAATATACTAACTGGTTATCCGCATTGATGAACGTAAGCTTCATCAGCTGGTCTGTTTTATTGCGATCGCTGACATCCAACTGTATCCGGGTATCCGTTTCTTTATCCTGATCTCGGAATTTAAGCTGGTCATTGCCATAAACGGCCATCCGCATCGCGTCGCCTACCACCTCGGTGTTTAGACCCAGTTTGGCCATCTGGTCACGATCTGCTACGAGCTTCATTTCAGGTTTACCCGATTCGGAAGATAATCTTGGACTAACCAATCCGTTGACACTACGAATGCGGTCAAGGATAATAGATGCAGCTGTATTTACGCTGTCCCGGTTGATTCCTGTTATCAGTAATTGTACCGGCGC
Organism: Mucilaginibacter sp. BGA-UO-ETr-C110; assembly: GCF_059567985.1. Lineage (NCBI taxonomy): Bacteria > Pseudomonadati > Bacteroidota > Sphingobacteriia > Sphingobacteriales > Sphingobacteriaceae > Mucilaginibacter > Mucilaginibacter sp. BGA-UO-ETr-C110. The sequence goes on along the minus strand of NZ_JCAQPB010000001.1, from coordinate 290,776 downwards.
TTCGTTGGCACCGAATAGGCCGATAGGCGAAACCCGGCTTTTGACACCCGTGACTTCCATAGAAAGAGCCTTTAAATCTCTGGATAGTTGCGACAAGCTTTTCTTCCGTTCGGTTGATGGTATCAGCGACACGTTGATCGTTGCCAGGTTCGAACTATATTTTTCATTAAAACCATCATTCTGGTAGCCGGTATTGGAAAACACCTTGTTAATCTCCGGAATAGTTTTTAATTTATTTTCAATGACGCGGACTGTTGAATCAGTTTCGGCCAGTTTAGTGCCGGGCTGCAGGTCAACGAACAAGGATAGTTCTCCTTTGTCTGCTGCCGGAAGAAACTCTGTTCCAACCGTATTGGAGGTTAGGAGCGTTAAAGAACCACCGAGAATGGCGATTGCTATCAGACCGATAACGATTTTGTGGCTAAGCCCCCAGGTTAGCAACCTGCCATATCCATCTGTAAGATCATGTATTCTTGCTTCAAACCAAAGACCTGCTCTGCCGAAGATCGTTTTTGTACTTAAATGTTCCAGCTTGGCAAATCTGGATGCAATCATGGGTGTCAATGTAAAAGAAACCACCAGGCTCGACAAGGTAGAAACCACAATGACCAGTGAAAACTCCTTGATCAGACTACCCACCAGTCCGGGCACCAGCGCCATAGGCAAGAATACCACGACATCCACCAGCGTAATAGATAATGCCGCAAAGCCAATTTCGTTACGACCGTCCAACGCGGCATCCCGCTTATCTTTGCCCTTTTCCAGGTGATGGTAAATGTTCTCCAGCACCACTATGGAGTCATCTACCAGTACACCTATCACCAAGCTCATGGCCAACAAAGTCATCAGGTTGAGCGAATAATCCAATGCATACATCATGATAAAGGCACTGAACAATGAGGCCGGTATGGAAACCATAATGATCAGCGAGTTGCGGATACTGTGTAAAAACACCAACATGACCAATGCTACCAGCAGAATGGCTATACCCAGGTCATCATATACCTGGTGCGCTGCTTCCAGCGTAAACTCGGAGCTGTCCTGGGCCACATTGAACCTGATCTTTTTACCGGCGTATTCCTGTTCGATCTTTTGCAGTTCTTCCCGTACAACTTTAGTGACCTCCGCCGCATTGGCCCCGGATTGTTTGTTGATAAACAGCGCTATAGACGACTGGCCGTTAAGGCGGCTACTGACCTCTTCGTCCTTATGGCTGATCTGTACCATAGCCACATCCTTCACGCTCAGGTTACTGCCGTCGGGATAATTCCGGATCTTTAAGTCTTTTACCTGGTTAGTATCTGTCAGTTTACCGCCCAGTTTAACACCAAACTGCGCGTCCTTATCCTTGATCGTTCCCACGGGATAATCGGTATTTGCTTTCCTGATCGTTTCATAAAGATCGGTTATGGATAATCCGTTGCTGATCAGTTTGTCCTGTTTAGCCAGTACTTTGATCTCTTTTGGAGTGCCTCCAAGTATCTTTACTTTACCTACACCCTTTACCTGGGCCAAACGGGGCTTTAGCCGGTTATTTACCAAATCATATAATTCGGTTGATGAAATGGACGCGGTTACGGCCAGTTTTAACACCGGCAGGTCGTTCACATTGAATTTCTCTAATACAGGCGCTTTGACACCCTCTGGAAAATCTGATAAGGTACTATTTACAGTACGCTGCACTTCCTGCATAGCCTGGTCGGGGCTCGCATCGGCCATAAATTCAATGGAAACGACAGAAAGGTTATCTGCTGATAAAGAATTTACTTTTTTGCTTTTACTTACACCTGAAACAGCATCTTCAATTTTTTTGGTGACACTATTTTCCACATCCTCGGGCGAAGCACCCGGATATGCTGTGATCACAGTAATAGTTGGTGTGGCCAGGTTAGGCAACAATTCATATTTTAAGTTCTGGTAGCTGATGATACTTAGGCCGCCCAGGATCAGAAAGAATACGATGAATAAGATCGGCCTTTTAATAGCCAGTCCGGTGATGCTCATAAAATTAAATTTGAGTGATTAGAAAAAGATGGAGCCTTTTATTGCTGAACAGAAAGCCATTGTAATTTTTTTCCGGGCCCTACATTAAGCAAACCCGATGTCATTACGGTATCTCCTACTTTTAGCCCGTGGGATACGCCCAGGTAAGTATCATATTCTTTTCCCAGTACAATAGGCGCAAGCACCGGATGGTGGGATTGGTGGATCAGGTAGACAGCAACCTGCTTTTTATCACTGCTTAAGGCGGTACGGGGTATCACTAATACCTTTGTTCGTTTGCCTTCATCAAAAACAACAGATACATTCATCCCGGCTAACAACTTTTGCGGTTTGTCGTTAATAATCCTGATTTCGACCGGGAATGTTTTGGCCGCCGATGCAACGGGTATGATGGCGGACACCTTGCCGGTAAAGATTATTCCGGGATAAGCATCCGCTCGCACCGTTACCATAACCCCTATTTTAAGCCGGGCAACTTCATTTTCCTGTACAAATACATTAACCAATACCTCATTCAGGCAGGCTATGGAACCCAACGCTGTGCCTGGCGCAACGTATTCACCCTGGTTTATTTTTTTTTCTATAACTGTCCCGCTTTCCGGAGCCAGTATCAAGGTTTGCCCAACCTGCTTTTTGCTGATATTTAGTTGAGAAGCGGCATTCTGCATCTGTAGCCTGGCGTTTTCCACTTCCGCTCCGGAGGCATTACCTGATTCCTGAAGTTCCTTCAGTTTGGCATAATCACTTATGGCTTTGTTATAGGTATTCTCGCTGATCTGATAGGATGAAAAACGTGTTGACCTGTCTACCTTAACCAAGGTTGATCCTTTAGCCACCCTACTCCCTTTTTCAATAGCGGAATAAACAACTTTACCATCTGTTTCTGCTGTTAACGAAATGGTTTTTCCTGCTTCCACAGTTCCTCTGTACGTATAGGCGTCTGAGAAACTCATTTCTTTAACTAAAGTTGCCCGGGCAGCATAATCGACTGTTTTGAGCTCCTGTTTGATTTCATTTTGAACAGCCTCCTGATTGCTGCTTAGCTTGGCCATGACACCTACCAGCATCAGGGTCGCAACCCCTATGAAGAGCATTGATTTATAGTATTTTTTTATGAAATTCTGGTACATCTTGCAAACTTTTGATGCAAAAATGTACCAGTTTAAAGGTCTATTTTATTTTAACTGACCGAGTTGACAGAATGGGGCACTGAATATGTTATAACGGGAACTGAAATGATGGTTTTGAAATTTATTGCTAGTAAATACAAATTACTGATGAAAGAAGATAACGGATTCGAAAGGGGCCGCTAATAATGTTATTGAGAAGTTTTTTACAATTTGAAATTTCCACATGCTTTGGTTTTCTTAGTTTTGAATAGTTCGTTACGTAACGCTTCACTACATGTGGCTTTCGATCATACTTTGTTTAACACAATACTCAGGAATTTTCGCTTTTAAACAAAAAACCTTGAACCGATAATATACTATTTGATATATTTTAACAACTTTGTTTATACCCTCATGAAAAAATACGTTCTTCTCTTCTTTCAATATTTCGGGTTTTGTTTCTTTAGTTACGGTCAGGTACAGAACCTTCCATTAATTACTTCCAGAGCCCGTGTAATCATTGATAACGATTTTAGCGGCGACCCGGATGGCTTATTTCAGCTGGCACATCTTGCACTATGCCGTTCTGTTGAAATAAGGGGTATTATCGGGTCACACTTAAAACCGAACGATTGGTTTGACAGCTCGGCTATACAAGCTGAACATGCTGCTGCAAAGGCAAAAGCACTGTTAAGTACATTGCATCTGCACAATCGGATACCGGTTTTTACTGGTTCGAACACCGCCATGCTGAACGATAGTACTCCCAGGCAAAGCGAAGCAATTGATTTTATTATCCGGGAAACACTCAGGACGGATACTAAAGAACCCCTTTACATACTATGCGGAGCTGGTCTGACAGAAGTGGCATCAGCGGTTCTAAAAGCACCGGAAATTGCTGGAAAGTTCACCCTTATATGGATTGGCGGGCCGGAATATCCCGATCTAGCACCTGCCCCGCCCCATGCTTCAGGTATTGAGTATAACTTAAATATTGATATAGCGGCAGCAAAAGTCCTATTTAATCACTCGACCGTCAGCATTTGGCAGGTACCAAGAAACACCTACAGACTACCACTTATCGCTTATTCAGAGCTAATCGAAAAGATTAAGCCCTACGGCGAAACCGGTCGCTTACTGGTTACCGCGCTTGAAGATCTGATGCGCAGAGTTCAAAAAAGTGGAGGCAACCTTGGCGAAACTTATATACTTGGCGATAGCCCTCTCGTGTTATTATCAGCCCTGCAATCACCCTACGAACCGGATCCTTCTTCCAGCATTTATGTAACAAGAAAGGCTCCACGTATTAACAATGAGGGCACTTATGAAGACAATCCGGATGGAAGAAAAATACGTGTATATGTTTCTTTGGATACACGTTTACTATTTGAAGATTTCTTTGCGAAAATAAAGATGCTAAACCGGGTTCGTTGAGCGAAAGATTTTATCAGCAGCATCCACGCTGATAAACAGATAGTCCAATACAATATTTTCAGATTTAATAATAACTTAATATTAAGCCTTTAAGATGCAGCTACTTTTGCGTGATTATATCATAATATGAATTTTGTTTACCGCGACGAACAGCATTTGATTGAACAACTACAGCACAATAGCGAAACGGCATTCGATCATATATATGACCTTTATTGGAAGCAACTTTTTCAATATGCCTACAATCGATTACAGTCAGAAGAAATTGCCAAAGACATGGTACAGGATGTTTTTATTTCGTTCTGGAACAAAAAAGATGTATTTAAGTTGACCTCCTCATTATCAGCCTATCTTTTTTCAATGCTCCGGTTTAAGCTAATTGATCATTATCATGCCAGCGCGGTTAAAAAAAAGCATGCATTACATATTAATCAAATTGAGCACCCTTCTGATAATAATGTAAATCAAAGTGTTTATATACGGGAAATTAATGGCTTATTAAATCTGTCATTACAAAAGCTGCCTGGTAAAATGAAGGAAGTTTTTGAGTTAAGTCGTCTTAAAGGATATTCGACCCGCGAAATTTCCGAACAGCTTAACATTTCTGAACAGACGGTTAAAAATCAGCTTTCAACAGCGCTTAAAAGGTTAAGGTTAAATTTTACCGATTACCTGACAATTGCAGTAGTTTATTTTCTTTTAAAGTAGTTATAAATCCACTTCTCCTGTTTTAATCCCGCCTGTAACACTCATTTTCAACACAGTTACCGCACAAAGTTCATCTTCTCAAAATAAATTTCATTATCGTATAGTACCATTCTGCCAGATAGCCGATAATGTATATATAAAGCCCGGCATACAGTGGATAAAGAACAAGCCCAACAACTCATTACAAAATATAAAAAAGGTTTATGTAATGAGCAGGAAATAGAAATACTAAACCAATGGATCGATGAGCAGGGGCTTGATCAACCGGGCTACTATTTTAAAAATGATGAGCAGGAAAATGTGCTAAAGGAAGCTATCCGTTCTCAGATAAAAAGCAGTTTATTTCCTGAAAGAAAGAAAAGAAATCCTATTCATTTACAGGCATGGCTTAAAGTAGCCGCTGTATTACTATTAGCTGGTACTATCGGTATCTGGAGCTGGAACAACTATAGCCATAAACCAACAGAACCATATACGTCTATTTATAATCCGGCTGGTCAGCTTAAAACCGTAATTCTTCCTGATGGTTCAAAAGTGTTCTTAAATGCAGCAACCAGGATCAGCTTTCCCGGTAAGTTCACTGCTGCAAACAGGGAGGTTACTTTAATTGGGGAAGCCTATTTCGAAGTGGTACATAACCCCCAAAAGCCATTTTTAATATATACCGGAAAAGTGCGGACCCAGGTTTTAGGAACCAGCTTTAATGTAAAGGCTTATGCCAATGAACCTAAAATTACCGTGGCAGTAGTAAGCGGTAAAGTGGGTGTTGTGGCTGGTCATTTATCCACGCTGCTTACCCCTAATCAAACGGTTGATTACAACGCTAAAGATGATAAATTATTAAAGAGCACTATAGCTGATGTCTCGGCTTTGAAAGCTTGGACAGAGGGACAGCTGATCTTTAGGGATCAGGCATTCAATGAAATCACCAGAACATTGATCCGCAGGTACAATACCCATATCATTATTCAGAATGATCAGATAGCCGGGTCAATATTAAACGCGCATTTTGATAAAAATGAATCGTTGGAAAACGTGATCAGCGTTTTATGCACTTATGTTGGTGCCAGGTACAAACACGAAGGAACAACTTATCTGATACGATAACCCCCATACTCCTGATTATTAAATTATTTAACCCCTGAAATATGATGATAAAAAAAGGCTAACAAACAAAAACCGAAGATGCTTGCAACATCCCCGGTTTTTACAATTTTCTCCCACACTGATGTCGCTAAACATGATCATTAAGTTCCAAGGGAGCTTAACAGGGAGTTTTATTGCTTTAAGCGTTTACTTAAAACCAAATCAAAATTATGAATAATCTTTTGTGCCTTTCTACAAATGCACCAAAAAAAATATTGCAGATCATGAAATACAGCACACTGATAACTTTAGTAGTTGTTATTCTGAGTACCTTAAGCTACGCCAAACCCGTTAGGGCGCAATCGGTAGCAGATCAAATCATCACCTTAAAACTCAAGCACGTTACATTAGAACATGCGCTTTCACAGATTGAAAATAAAAGCCAGTGTAAATTTGTGTATGGAGAGGGCGTATTGCCCTTAACCGAGCTTGTGTCACTGGAGATCAAAAACCAATCGCTAAGCAATGCCCTATCCCGGCTACTTAAAGCCTATCCGGTTAATATCGAATACTCGGGTGTCTATGTATTGATCAAAACTAAAAAGGCAGCATCTTCAAGAAACACCGGCAACGTTACAGGTACTGTTACAGACGGCGTCACAGGCGAAACACTTGTTGGTGTAACCGTGACGGTCAAGGGAGCCGAACAATCGACTATAACCAACGACAAAGGCCAGTATAACATCAATGTGATCAACGAAGATGCCATTCTTGTTTTTTCCTATATTGGTTATACCACAAAAGAAATAGCCGTTGGTACACAATCGCACATTAATGTGAAGTTGCTTGCCGGTGTTTCGGCACTGAACCAGGTAGTTGTAGTGGGCTATGGCAGCCAGAAAAAGCAAGATGTAACCTCATCCATAGCTTCCGTAAAACCTGATCATATAGACAAAGGAGCCACCAACGACCCTGTTAAGTTTTTGCAGGGGCGGGTTACAGGTGTAAATGTACTTAGCCCTTCGGGTATCCCAGGAGCAAAACCCATTGTGCTGGTACGCGGTACGGGGTCCATAAGCGGGGCAAGTTCGCCATTATATGTTATTGACGGAGTGCCTTTTGAAGCCGCACCCAATCTGAACCCCGATGATGTGGAATCGATAGACGTATTGAAAGATGCCGCTGCATCAGCCATATATGGTTCAAGGGCAAACAGCGGTGTGGTTATTATCACCACCAAATCGGGTAAAGAGGGTAAAACACAGGTCAATGTAACGGCCCATACCGGAGCCGGCAAAATATACAATGATATACCCATGGCAAACTCGGCTCAATACACCGCAGTGATGCAGGATGCGGTTAAAAATTATAATAGCCAAAAAGGTACCAACCTCACCTTGTACGTTCCCCCGGTAATTCAGGAAACCAACTGGGTAAAACTAATTTCCAGGGAATCGGCCATTAATAATTCCGCGGCTATTGATATCTCCGGAGGAAACAAAAACACCAATGTCTTTACATCCTTTGGCTATTTTGGGCAGCAGGGTATTTTGAAGAACAGTAATTATAACCAGTACAATTACCGTTTAAATCTTAACCATACCATTAGCAAATATTTTACTTTACATACCAATTTATCTGGTTCCTATACCGCTCAAAGGTTACTGGAAGAAGGTAACGTAGGCCTTAAAGTATTATATACCGCAAGGGAAGAACAACCCTGGTATGGCCCCTATAATGCGGATGGCAGTTATACGGTAAACGGGGTAAATGGGATCATTCGCCATAATCCTGTGATGCTGATCAATGAAGAGATCTGGAAGACAAACACCACAGAAGGTATTGGCAGGATCAGCTTAGATATTACGCCTATAAAGGGATTAACTTATACCCCATCTATAAGCGCATACGGCTCACTATTCAACAACAATAAAAAGCTTACGGATAAAATGGTGGCCAGGAATGTAACAGCAGGAAATGGCGCTATTTTGCAGGACAGAAATGTTGCGTACCGTTATGTGTTGGATAATGTGCTGAATTATAAGAACAGTGCAGGGAAGCTTGACTATAACATACTTGCCGGTCATTCTTATGAAAAATATACCAATGATCAATTAGGAGTGTATAGCAGCAATTACGCTAACGCCGCATATCCCTCTGCTAACTTAAATTCAGTTAATGCCGGAACCAATATTTACCCGGATGCAGTCGGCTATGATTCTTATGCGCTGGATAGTTATTTCGGGAGATTGACACTTGATTATGACCATCGTTATATCTTGAACGCCAGTTTGCGCACGGATGGTTCCTCCCGGTTTTCATCCAATAAAAGGTACGGTACATTTCCTTCGGTTTCTTTGGGCTGGCAGATCATGAATGAATCTTTTATGAAAGACAGCCCTATTGCCAACACACTTTCACAGCTTAAACTAAGAACAAGCTATGGTGTTACCGGCAGCCTGGCAGGCATTGGCAATTATGCCAATCAGTCGCTAGTTTCCGGTGGTAATTCTTATAATAACCAGGGCGGCCTGGTCATCACGCAAAATGCCCAGAATCTTACCTGGGAAAAAGCCGGTCAGTTTGATGTGGGAATAGATGCGGAACTATGGAACGGGCGTGTGGGATTTACAACAGATTATTTTTATCAAAAAACAACCAATCTATTGTACAATAAACCGGTTTATGCAACAACAGGATTCACCTCGGTAGCGGCTAATATAGGCTCATTAAACAATAAAGGTTTAGAGTTAGGCTTAAATGCTAAAATACTCACTGGCGAGTTTAAATGGGATGCTTCGGCCAATATTACATTTGTTAAAAACAAGCTGCTCTCCCTGTATGATGGCAGTCAGCAATACATCATCCCATCTACCGGAAGCAGTTTATTAGGCGGCGGAACTGGTATTCATGCCCTGATCAATGGTGAACCCATCAGCGCGTTTTATTTATTAAAACAAACGGGGATCTACCAACAGGATAGTGAAGTTCCCGCCAAGTTATACGCCAAAGGTGTAAGGGCCGGAGATATCAAATATGATGATATTAACGGCGATGGTGATATCACAGCAGCGGACCGGCAATATGTTGGAAAAGCAACACCCAATTATTACGGCGGCTTTACCACTAACATGAGTTATAAAGGTTTTGATCTAAGCCTGTTTGCCCAATACTCGGTCGGCGCTAAAGTATATGCATCTTATAAAGGCGGCAGCCCGGAAGGAATAGAGTCTTTAGGTAACGCTTTTTCGACCGCGACATTAAATGACGGCAGTAAAACGGAGCAATTTTACAATGTGGACGCTTATGCCGCAACCCATTACTGGACAGGACCCGGCACCAGCAACTTTATGCCCAGAGCCGTAAGAGGGGGCGTATTTACGGGTTATACCAATGGATATAACCAGGAGCCCTCTACACACTTTTTAGAAAGCGGATCATATCTGCGCTTAAAAACAGTAACCCTGGGATACAATATTCCACCTGCTGTTTTAAAAAGATACCATATCAGCGCACTCAAGATCTTTGCTTCGGTTGATAACCTGTACACTTTTACCAAGTATGATGGTTACGATCCTGAACAATCCTATGTGACCAATCCCGGCGATGCTAACTACGGTGTCGATTTTGGCTTGCAGTCTGCATTGAGAACCATCCTTTTCGGATTTAATTTAAAATTTTAATCATGTATACATATAAGGTGATGAAAAACTTAAAAAGATTGATGATACTATCCTGTTTAAGCATAACCCTATGGGGTTGCTCCAAACAACTGGATCTGTCGCCACAAAATGCCATACCTGTAAGTTCACTGGGTGTAAATGATATACCACAGTTAAGAACAGGACTTTACGCTACCATGGAAGATGTGCTGTTCAATTTCTGGTTCGATTTTGACAAAAGAGGCGAAAACCTGACGGGTGGTCCGGGCTATAATGTGGTTGACCCGGTAAGTATGAATGCTTCTGATGCGGATATCACCAGCTACTGGCGCGGTTGTTATAAAGGGATCAATACAGCCAATATTTTAATACAAAGTGTTGATAATTTAGGTAAAGACGCTACTACAGCGCAACTATCCTATAAAGGCGAGGCCTTATACTTCAGGGCACTTATCTATTATGATCTGGTCATCAGGTATGGTGGTGTACCTATGCTTTTAAAAAGCTCGACTGATGCCGTTCAGCGCTCAACCGAGGCTCAGGTTTGGGCGCAGATCAAAAGTGACCTGATCGCTGCACGCTCACTGGTCGGCACTTTCAGTAATAATTTGTATGTGTCTGACCAGGCGGTTAAAGCCTTAATGGCGAGGGTTTACCTGGCTACGGGCGATAATGCCAATGCCATAACCTACGCTGATTCCCTCATCAATTACAGCGGCGGCAAATTTGCCTTATCGACAGATTCCATGTCTTATTCCAGCATGTTTACCGCGGGATCAACCAGCAAAGAGATCATATTTGCCCTGGCCAACAACAGTACGGCCAATACGCATTCCTTTTTGAGCCAGGTAAATGATACCAAAGCAACCTGGCCCTATTCGCCCAGTGCGTTTACCTATAAAAACTTGTATAGTGATGCGTCTACCCCGCTGATCAAGGCTGGGGATAAAAGAAAGGCTGCGGTATTTTCCTCCGACCCTACCCGGATCATCAAGTTTCCAAACGGCAAGGCGGGACAGCAATTAGCGGTATCGACTAATCCGATCGCAACGCCAATCATTATATCCCGGCTGGCCGAAATGTATTTGATCAAAGCGGAGGCACAAGGTGTATCAGCCGGTTCGGCTACGCTTACCTCCTATCTTACCAACCGGTATAAAGTGTCTCCAACAGCAGCGTCGGTTGCCGCGTTAACAGCTTCACAATACCAGGATCTGATCTTAAATGAATCACGTCGTGAGTTTTTTGGCGAGGGGCATTGGTGGTATGATATTAAAAGAACTGGCCGAACAGATTTGCTGACCACCTTAAACGGGCGTACCTATTTACTATACTACCCTATCCCTCAAACGGAGAAGGATCTGGCTGGATATACACAAAACCCCGGTTATTAAAACTATCTATTAAATCATAGCTGATGCTGACCATAGCATCAGCTATTTATAATTTTACCATGCCTCCTATAAAAAACTTACTCAATCTATTTTTTTGGCTGATGCCGTTTGCCGGATTTTGTCAATCAAAAAACAATATTGCGGCTAACACCAACAATATCCAGCAGCATTATCAATGGGCCATTGATCAGCTCCATAACAAAAATTCAAAATCGGTTTTAGTTACCGCTCATCGCTGCGATTGGCGGAACTCGCCCGAAAATTCTGTTCAGGCTTTAAAAAACTGTATAGCTATGGGCGTTGATATTGCCGAGTTTGACATGGGTAAAACAAAAGATGGACAGCTGATCATTATGCATGACAAAACCATCGACCGCAGTACTAACGGAAAAGGTAAGCCGGAAGATTATACTTTGGCAGAGATCAGAAAATTCAGATTAAAAAGCGGCACCGGCCATCCAACCGTGCACCCCATTCCTACATTTGATGAAATGCTCAAAACCGCAAAGGGAAAGATCATTATAGATATTGACAAAGGTTACGACTATTATGACGAGATCATTGTTAAACTGGATTCGGCCAAAATGTTTGATCAGTCTATTTTTAATATTTATGGCTTGCCTTTGGATAGCGTAAAAACTAAACATAAAACCATCCCGGAAGAGCTTACCTTACAGGTGATCGTGAACCCCAAAGACCCTAATGCCGAAAGCATCATTAACTCCTATAAAAGCCACCGTAAAACCATTATTCAGATCATCTTCAGCAATGATACCGATTCCATTCTCGGCAAGGTGCCTGTTTTAAAGAAAAGCTACTCCATCTGGTTCAACGCTTTATGGCCCGAGCAAAATGGCGGGCATGATGATGATACGGCTGTTGAAGAAAACAGGCCCGATGAAACATGGGGATGGCTGATTAGTCATGGTGCCAATATAATGCAAACCGACAGGCCTAAGGATCTGCTTCATTATCTAAAATCAAGGAAGCTACACCCTTAAAAATCAACTAACCCATTTAAATAATTTTTCCCGGAAGAACCTATGCAGGATTGCAAATGGTAAGGTTTTCTATATGTCATTATCATTTACGCAATCGATTGTATATTATCGGTAGGGTGCCGGGATTAAAAACATCCGCTTCACTTGAAACGAGATTAATCAACAAATTAAATTACAAAACCCCTATTAAAATGAAACCACCTTAAAAACTACCACAGAAAATGAACACTATACAATTCGCAGGCGCCTATTGTGGAAAGAAAAACATCGTTTTAAAAAGCAAAAAAAACTAAAAATAACATTCATCATTATTATGAAAAACATCAAAAAATTAAGTCTATTATTATTGTTGGTCTGTGCTTCCAACCTATTGCAGGCACAGCTTTTAAACACAGATAAAGTAATCAACACATTAAAATCAGGGAGGAAAACTGACCTTGTTGCTGTATGCGCACACAGAGGGTACTGGCGCGAAAATGGCGTACCTGAAAACTCTTTACGAGCCATTCAGCGGGCTTTTGACAATAGGATCGAGACGGTAGAAATTGATATAAAAATGAGTAGCGACGGTGAGCCGGTGCTGATGCATGACTGGAACCTGGGCCGGACCACAGAACTGGGCATGGGCAGAAACGACCTGGTGAACAGCTGGCCAAATGGTGCATTACAAAGCCTTCGTTTAAAAGACAAAAACGGAAATTTAACCAATGAGCACTTACCCACATTCAGGCAGGTACTTTCCTATATCCGTGATCACAGTATCGCGATAGTATTGGTATTGGATATTAAGGATAGAAACGCTGCAGGGGCTTGCTGGAACATCATGAACGAAGGAGAGGGCTGGAAGAATCATTGGGGAAATCCTGCTGCGAAATGGACTGTCTTTAAGCTTAACGCAACGGTTTATAATGGCCCGGCTGATCTGGAAAAAGGCCTGAGATTAAGCGGAAGCAGATACAACGATTTTAGATTTGTGCCTGTTTATACCACCAACATGGTGGATAAGATTGATTGTATGGCACAATATAAGTCATATAGGAACAAACCCTATTTTATCGGCGTTGAAATTGATATCAAACAACAAAACGGCATTCATCAGGATATGATGGACCAGGCATGGAATGATGGTAAAACCGTTTGTTGCTTCAATGCCATACCTGATGCGGGCGGTAATAATTTTTACTATGCTAATGGTACTTGCTGTTATACGTTACAGAGCCTGTTTTTCAAGTCCAAATCAGGTAAAGCGGATACTCAGGATAACAGGGGGAGCTGGCAATGGCTAACATCGATGGGGGTACACTGGATCACCACTGACGAACCTGTAAACCTGATCAATGACTGGCTTAACCATGGTTTCAGAAATGCCAGCAAATACTATTATTGATCCTGTGAGATTGATTTAGCTTTATTCATCAAATTATTAATTTAAAAAGACCTTAAAAATGAAAACAAATAAATTTCTGCCCGCCCTGTGCGTGCTTATCGCATTAGCTTCTTTCTTAGGCTGTAAAAAACAGATTACGGAAAACCCAGCTACTGCCAATGTAAAAACATCGGCCTTAGCGCTTAATTCCGTAACCAAAGCTACTTTTACCACCCCTGATTCTGTGGCTGGTGTAACCGGCGGTAACTGGGGTAAGGTAAATTATGATCTGGTCAGCAATAAAACAAGTGGAGACTCGGTGCTCCTTAGTTTTGATGGCACTTTGTGTAAGGAAATTCATGCCGGTAATGATTATACTTTAGGTTACGTTGATATAACCAGCAATTCATTAAGTACCATTACCTTGAAAGATGTTCTTGCATCTCCGTTACAACTTGTTGATACTACAGCAAAAAGTAAGGAAAACAATACAAAAAACTGGTATACCTATACTGATGGCAAGCAATACGGACTTATTCCTGTAAAAGATCGCTATGTAGTATTGTTTAAAGGAACAAGCATCCTTAAAGCAACTGTATTATATGTACTGCAATTGAATACCGTTGATTATATACCTGGCCACACCAGCGGGTATTATTTTGGTGGTGTATCTTTTAATTATAAACGAGTGATATAATATATTTAAAATTAAATTTTTAAAGAAATGAAGTCAAAAGTTCTCGTTTTTCTCAGTTGTTTATTATTGATCTTTGCCATGGGATGTAAAAAGGCTTCTTCGCCTATAACAGCGAATGATCCCCCTGCATCTGCTTCCAAATTATCCGTAAACGCAACTTCAGGATTTATCCATCCGGGCATGCTGCACAGCCAGGCAGATTTTATCAGGATGCAAACCATGGTTAACGCACATGCGGAGCCCTGGCTTTCCGGATGGAATAAACTGACAGCCAACTCGCACTCAGCATCAACCTATTCCATGCAGGGGCCCGTAGATACCGTTTACAGAGGTTCTGGTTGGCCGCAAAACTATTCAAAGTTATACAACGACATCGCTGCCGCCTACCAAAATGCTTTACGTTGGAAAATTAATGGTGATGTAGCCTGCGGAAATAAGGCAGTTGCTATAATGAACGCCTGGTCGTCCAGGCTGAAATCTATCAACGGCTCTGCGGACAGATGGCTAGCTGCCGGTATATATGGTTATGAGTTTGCCAATGCAGCCGAGATCATGCGCGACTATAGTGGCTGGTCGGCTACAGACTTTACCAACTTTAAAAATATGATGCTCAATGTATTTTATCCTATGAACCATGATTTTTTGGTAAATCATAACGGTGCCTGTATCACCAATTATTGGGCAAACTGGGATCTGTGCAGTATGGCATCAATTCTGTCGATAGGTATATTATGTGATGATACCAATAAATTTAATGAAGCGATAACCTATTTCAAAACCGGTGCCGGCAATGGGGCAATTGATCATGCAGTGCCATTTTTATACAACTCAGGCCTGTTAGGCCAGGGGCAGGAGTCGGGCCGGGATCAGGGACATCAATGTTTGGATATTTCCCTGCTGGGCGCTTTCTGCCAAATGGCTTATAACCAGGGACAGGACCTATTTGCTTATGAAAATAATAAAGCATTGGCAGTTTGCGAATACACAGCCAGCTATAATCTTGGCAACACGGTGCCTTTCACCACTTACAATTGGGGTAATGGGCAACATTGCTCTGCACAAACACAAACGGTGATTGCGGAAGGTGGAAGAGAGGACATTCGCCCAAGCTGGGAGCTCATCTATAATTATCAGCAGTCACACGGCATTACCGGAACAACCTACAGCGGCCAGTATGCCGCTAATGTAAGGCCGGAAGGTGGTGGTGGCGATTACGGCCCAAACAGTGGTGGATACGATCAGTTAGGATTTGGTACCTTAACCCATTCTGTAGGGGTACAGCCAATAGCCAATGGCACATATAAATTAATCAATCGCGCCAGTGGAAAATACCTGGATAATTTAGGTTCAACAACGAACGGGACAAATGTGGCGCAATGGGCTTCGAGCGGCAGCAATAATCAGAAGTGGGTAATAACTTATAGTGGTGGTTACTACAAACTGGCTTGTGTAACCGGCAGCAAGTGCTTGGATAGCTATGACCATACAGCAGATGGCTCAGCCGTTGCACAGTGGGCAAGCGGTAGTAGTACCAATCAGCAATGGACAATCATTCCTGTAGGTTCTTATTTCAAAATCGTTAATCGCACCAATGGCAAATGCCTGGATTCTGGAGGTGGGACTACTGACAGATCAGCTATGCAGTTCTGGCCAAGCAACAGTAGTAATAACCAACAATGGACTATTACGCCATGATATGCCTGTTGCTTTAAGGGGGAACAAAAGACTTATATTTAATTAAACAAAAACGGCATTGGCGTGAAGCTAATGTCGTTTTTGTTTGAACCATACCTCTTATTAGGCCAAATCTTCATTAAATCTTCACTAAATATCAAAATCTATTAAATAGATTAGCAAATGTTATTATATAATATTATTTAATAACAGCAATTTTCATGCATGAATATACAATTGCAATCAATTTTAAAAACCAAAATCTAATTAAAACAAAAATGAAAAAAGTTAACGTTGAAGAAATGGAAAAGATCGAAGGCGGCATTAGTTGGGCAGCTTTTGGATGTGGTTTAGGCGTAGTAGCTGTTTTAGCCGGCCAGGAATATTTATTACCGACAACTGCCGGCCTCTGCGGAGCCGCGCTGAATGAATAAGCTATTATAGACTTTTAAATCACAAAAAAAATGAAGACAATTAATATTGAAGAAATGGAAAAGATCGAAGGCGGCTTTAGTTGGGCGGCTTTTGGATGTGGTTTAGGCGTAGCAGCTATTTTAGCCGGCCAGGAATATTTAATACCGACAACTGCCGGCCTTTGCGGAGCGGCGCTGGATGAATAAGCTATTGTAGACGTTCAGTTGCCTTAAGCGAGTAATAAACAAACGTTTTAAAAACACAATTAAACAAACAACATGAAAAATTTATCAGTTGATCAAATGGAAGTTATTGAAGGGGGTTTTCCTTGGGGTAGCTTTGCTGCAGGTGTAGCCTGCGGTGTAGGGTTGCTTACTGCCGAAACAGGTATTGGTGTGGCTATTGCCTATGCCAGCTGCGGAACCGCATTTATATCTGACTAATATTATTATTATAGTTTGGCGGCATAAATGCCGCCAAACTATTTACAATTAAAATATGACAAACAAATTCACATATATATATCTTAAGTTTATTTTAGCTATAACTTTTTGCATATTATCATATAACTCCTATACTAAGCATTATACCATATCAATAAAAGTTATTTTATTAATTATAGTGGCTTTGGCTTGGGCAATTTTAGGCGTTTATAATTTCAAAAAGTGGAAATCGACCAATGGAGTTAACTATTAAGAAACTTTGCAAAAGTTATGCAGATAACCACGCGCTTAATAATGTAGATCTGATTTGCGAGGGTGGATGGACGTATTGTTTATTGGGCAGAAACGGCGCGGGCAAAAGTACTTTAATAAACATTCTTTCTAATCTGATAGTGCCAACTACAGGTGAAGTGTTTTTTGATCAGCTTAATTATCATAAGGATGAAATTCAAATTAAAAGACAAACCGGGTTATTAAGTCAATATGATCAACTCATAGGCGATTTGAACGCCCAGGACTATTTACATTGGGTTGGATTGTTATATGGCTTAAATAAGAACGATATCCAGGTTCAAATATCAAACTTGTTGAGCTTCTTTTTTGATAACGGCGAAAATTTAAATGCTTCTTGTGCTGGTTACTCCAGCGGGATGAAAAAAAAGTTAGCCTTTTGCGCATCCGTGATCCATAAGCCCAAATTGCTGCTTTTGGATGAACCCTTTGCTAACCTCGATCCCGTTGCTGCAAATAAATTATGCGATTTTTTGAATGCATACCGGAATAAGAACAGGCTGATATTTGTTTCTTCGCACGACTTATTATACGTCGATAAAATAGCAACACATATTGGCATCATCAATGATTCATCATTGGTTTATAGCGATTCTATGTACCATTTTAAAGAAGGCGGCACCAAAACATTAGATGAGGAGCTGCTCAAATATCTCCAGCCTAAGAATGATTATTCTTCTTTACTTGAATCAATAACATAAAGTGGAACTATTAATTTTTTTATTAAAAAAGCGGTTTAAAAGCTTCTACAGTATTAACAACTGGAAGAGGATGCTCAGTGTGTTCGTATTTTCGGCGATTTTAATAATATATGCTATAGGTGCAGGCTATTTGTACGATATGTATATAGGACGTCATTTGGTTGCTTCGGCCTTAACAATCATCATGAGCATTAAAATTATGCTTATTGTGTTGCCGGTAACATTGAAATTTTTTCCCTCCATTTCATTGAAGCAAACCATTATAAGTCCGCATTTTCCGCTTACTACACTTAAAATTGCGTTGATTGATTTTTTTTCAATATGTTTTGTTAAAATCACCAATTGGATATTATTTGCTTTTGTTCTTGTTTTTAGCCTAACCAGTAATAATATACATGCACAAGAGGCTATATCACTTTTTTATTACTGGATCATCGGATTTTTACTGGCCGAAAACATTATAAATGCCGTTACCTGGCGTAAGTATTTTTATTTGATATTTACGGTATCGCTTTTTGCCCTTTTGATTCTTTTTATTAAGTATCAGCCCCAATTTCATATAGCGTTAAACTATCTTTTTATAGCCTTAACTGCTTGCACTGCGCTATTATTTGCCTCTTTCTTTTTGTTTTACAAAGGAAAATCTGAAGTTCAGCATGTGAGTGGTTATAAAGCCGCCAAAGGCCAGGAAATTGTTTTAAGCAAGTTTTTAACTTTTAAAATATTATGGAATAATCAAAGATTCCGGTCGGCATTGCTAATCGCCATTGGCTGTAAAGTTAGTTTCCTTGTCTTATTTTTGTCAAGTACAGAAAGATACTCATTCAGTGAAATACTGCATAAAGTTCCATTTATATTGCTTCTTGAACCACCTGTCATCATTTTCACTTACATTTTTAATAATGTATGGGGATATTTTATAGATGTTGAACTCAATAACATAATAGCTAATCCCTCATTAAAAACGCAACTTAAAACCTATTTTTCGTTTTTTTTACCTGTTTTACTTATCGATGCTGTTGTTGTGCTGATTGTTTTTGGCTATTTTAATGTATTGACCTTTAAGTTGCTTTTAATTTATATTGTCATTAGCATCTATTGCCTGTCGTTAGGTTTCTTAAGCTCATTCAGAAAATACTTTCTTGTTGATCTGTCACTTAATTTTTCGAGGTTCAGGGGTAAAACATCTCAATTCTATTCATTCTTAATGATAGCGCCGGCGTTTATAGTAGGCTTTTTATATGATTTAAATATTTACCTGTATATCTTTTTGCTGGGAATGCTAATAGCCTCTGTTTTTATATCCCTTTATATACGATCTACTTTTGGCACCCATTTTAAAAAGCTCAAAGCCACCATCTTTAATTTAAAGCCGGTTAGCAGCTCTTAGCTATAGGTAAATTTCTCCCAATTAACCATTATAAACTCATTAAATTTTAACAGGTTGTCATGATTGATACACTTAAAAATTACAGCACCATTAAAATGTTTGGCATTTACTGTTTATATGCCATGGCGCTCACTTATTTACAGCATCTCTTTTTGATGAATGATCAGCTTTATTATCACGCGTTAGCTGATCAGTTAAGTTATAGTTCGATCGAAAAGATGCTTAGTTTCCAAAGAAAATGGCAATGGACAGCGTACTGCGCGGTGCCGCTTCTATATTTTATAAAATTCCTGTTGGTAAGCTGTTGTTTACTTTCGGGTGCCATATTTTTTAATGTAAAACTAAAGTTTTCGGAAGCCTTTAAAATTTCCCTGCTATCCGATGTGGTATTTATGATCCCTATTTTTTTAAAGCTGATTTGGTTTACCTTCTTTCATAAAGACTATACACTTGAGGATATACAGCGGTTTTCTCCACTATCGGCGATTAATTTTTTTGATACCAAATCAATTAGCGCGCTTTGGTATTATCCACTGGAATCCATTAACCTGTTTGAGGTTGTATACATATTTGTGCTCGGTTTCTGGATCTATAAATTTGGAGGGAAAAATTATGACAAGGGCCTGAAACTGGCCGTAAGTACCTACCTGCCAGGTTTACTTATCTGGATAGTGTTGGTTATGTTTTTAACTATCAACATCAACCCTAAAATATAATGAAAAAAACTATTGTATTGCTTGTGGCAGTTATACTTTGTGGTGGATTAGGCTATATGGTATCTCATATCATACATGCCAAAAAACAGGCAAGTATAGATAATGAAAAAAAGCAGCAATTGCCTGACTTTTCATTTTTTGATCTGAATGGAATAAAAAAAGGAAATAGCTTTATCAAGTCAGGGGCTCCTGTGGTTATTATATATTTTAATAGCGACTGTGAGCATTGTCAGCAGGAAGCCACCCAGCTTAATGCCAATATTGCTTTATTTAAAGACACACAGATTGTAATGGTATCTTTTAATAAAGCAGATGAAATTAAGAAATTTTCAAAAACCTACGGGCTGAATAAATATGATCAGATAACCTTCATGATGGATAAAGAATATAAGTTTACCCATTGGTTTGGAAGCTGTTCTATCCCGGCGGTATTTGTATATAACGCAAACCATCATCTTGTTAAGGAATTTTATGGCGAGGTGAAGATAGAAGCCATAAAAAAACTGATTTAACCCTAACCTAAACCTTATAAAACCAGCTACCATGAAACCTGTTTCCGTTTTAAAAAAAGGGTTTGCCCTTCAGCACGATCATACCGATTGCGGCGTAGCTTGCCTGCTTTCTGTCACCAGGTATTTTGGCGGAGATGAGTCACTTGAAAAATTGCGCGAGTTTAGCGGCACTAATTTAACTGGTACAACCCTGCTGGGTTTATATCAATGTGCGCATAAGTTAGGATTTAAAGCCGAGGCATTTGAGGCAGATATAGAAAATATAAAGGCGCTGAAGGATCCCTGTATATTGCATGTTATTATAGAAAACATGCAACACTATATCGTGTTTTATGGGGTTGATAGTAAAAAGGAGCAATTTGTAATAGGCGACCCGGCCAAAGGTATTGTGCTGATGAGCGAAGAAAAGCTCCTGGAGATATGGAAAAGTAAAACACTGCTGCAGCTTGAACCCAACGAACATTTTATTTCAGAAAAAGAGCAAAAGAAGATCAAATGGCAATGGTTTTGGAAGTTGCTTAAAGAGGATGTAAATATTTTGACGGTTACGATGGTCCTTGGCGTACTAATCACGGTATTAGGATTGGCAATGGCTATTTTTTCGCAAAAACTGATTGACAATATTCTCCCCTCTGCAAATCGTAATAAACTAATAATTGGTCTTGTATTATTGTTTTTTGTGCTATTGATCAGGGCGGGGCTTACATATATCAGGCAGTATTTTTTGCTCTTGCAAAGTAAAGATTTCAATAACCGGATAGTAGGCAATTTCTTTAGCGCCCTGGTGCGGCTTCCCAAGTCTTTTTTTGACAGAAGAAAAACCGGGGATATGATAGCCCGTATGAATGATACCGCACGTATTCAACGGAATATTGCCTATATAACAGGCTCGGTTTTTATTGACATCATCATATTTATGGTCACCTGTTTTTTCCTGATTAATTATTCGCTTACTATCTCGCTGATTGTTTTTGGCTTTATACCCATCCTGGTATTTACCGTATTAAGTTATACCAAACCCATTAAAACAAAACAACGGGAAGTTATGGCTTCTAACGCTTTAAATGAAAGTAATTATATAGACACTATACAGGGTATTTCAAGTATAAAAAGTCAGAATAAGGAAAATTTTTTCACCGGGAAAATCAATGCTATTTACGGATCATTACAAGACGAAACACTTGAATTAGGTAAAATTGGGAACAATTTCAGCATAACCACCGATTTTTTAGGTCTATCGTTAAATGTTGTCCTCATTAGTGTGTCTTCTTTTTTAGTGCTAAACAAACAACTTAAAACCGGTGAAATGATAGCGATATTATCGTTGGTTAATAGTTTGCTACCTGCGGTGGCCCGCTTATCGCAGATAAACATACAATTTCAGGAGGCTAATATTGCTTTTGACAGGATGTACGATTTCACTTCGGTTGAACCTGAGTATACACCTAAGCAGGAATTAACCACTCCTCTTAATTTTAATAAACTGGTACTGGAGCATGTCGCGTTCAGATTTCCAGGCAGGCGGGTAATTCTTAAAGATATTTCACTGGAATTAAATAAAGGGGAAATGATTGCACTGCTGGGCGAAAGCGGTTCGGGTAAAAGCACGCTCATGGCTATATTACAAAAATTCTTTATACCTGACGCCGGAGTTATTAATGTAAATGGTGAGCCACTACCTGATATCGATACCGAAAGATGGCGGAACGTAATCGCTACTGTTCAGCAGGATATTAAACTGTTTAACGGCACCTTAATAGACAATATAGGGTTAGGACATGCCCCGGAAGAAATAAAAGCAATTATCGACTTTTGTAGTGAAATGGGGTTTGGCCGTTTTTTTGAAAGTTTCCCGCAAGGATATTTCACCTTAATAGGCGAAGAGGGTATCAATATTTCCGGGGGCCAAAAACAATTAGTGGCGTTAGCCAGAGCCCTGTATCGTAAACCTCAAATTTTATTATTGGATGAAGCTACGTCGGCAATGGATAGAAACACCGAAAAGGTAATTTTAGAGATACTACAAAAACTAAAACAAACCATAGGAGTATTTTTAATTACTCACCGGATTCAGACAGCAAAAAATGCAGATCGGATATACATCATTGAAGACGGCGTAATAAAAGACAGTGGAACCCCTTTTATGCTTTCAACGGGGCAAAATTTTTACAGTCAATTAATAGCAGATGTTTTTGTCTAGAAAAAAGTGTTTCCTTAATAAAAGCGGTCCCGCTAATTAGCGAGACCGCTTTGTATTTTTTCATCCTGAATCCCAATGCATCACTTTGTTAAGTCGGCAGTCGTTCAGATTGAGTTCAGCCAACAGATGTTGGGAAGAGTGTAACCGACGATTAAACTCCCTGTTTAGCGTAATAGCCTATGATCATATTTAAAAACAGGGCTGTCATCCTGACTCTATTGAAAGGTTAGCGCGCAGAGACCTTTCTGCCATGCTTAAGCGAAGTTCTGCATGATAACTTTTCGACAAATTCTATTGACTGATTATTATACTGAACAGGCAGGTCATTTCGTTACAAATTGGGTTTACATGGTTTACACAATTTATGGCTTACATACAACTATACAATTGATAATCAATTAATTATATTAATTTTTCGATAATTTATGTAAACCATCTTAACGCAGGTTATTCTATGTCACTAAGGTAATGTGAATTTGATGTGAAGAAGGAATGTAAATTATTAGCAAAGGATTGGGGCATCTCCCTAAACGCAAACAAGTCACGCTAATTAGCGTGACTTGTTTGCGTGTTTTATAATAAACCTCTAAACCATACATATCACTAAGGATACCCCATTTACAGGATAGAGCCTTAGTGATTATACGGCTTGTCGGTACTAATAAAAGCTCATCCAGGCGCGGGCATCAGTAGCATTAACTATATCATAAGTTTTGGGGCTGGTTTGGATAACATAATAACCATTTGGATCAAAAAACTTATCAGAAGTTGCTTTTACAATGGGTGCTATAGCAGCTGGTGGTGTTCCGAATGACCCAAAATTCTTAAATACTATTTTCCCATTGGCAGGGAATGATGCAACAGGGGCTGGTCCATAACTGAAAAAACTATTACCGGTAGAAATATAACCAAGCCTGCTGTATGCAGCATTGTACGCGGGCCAAAACAACATATAACCAAAATTTGGTATAGTAGTTACTTTATAACCATCCGAAACATTATCCACAGTAAAGCCTGTGTTTGAAGACCAATATGATCCATTTGATGGCTTATTGAAAAATGTAGTAGCTGCGGTTAAATCATATTTTAAAGGCTCAACGGCTTCTATTATTTGTATTGCAGTCCCATTTATAGTAGCATTAATTGTGTGGGCACCGGTATCACCAGCTATTGCCTTTATGGTTGTTATTGTGGTTGCGCCTATTGTAACCGGATTAATAAGCACCATGACATTAGTTGAACCATCGATATAAAAACTGCTGGAAACCGTTTTAAAACTCTTGCCCGCATCTAAATAGGAAAAGGTTAATACTTTATTTCCTTGATCAATTTTCACTTCGCAAGCTGTTGTGCCTATGGTTACTCTTTTAAAGTACGTTCGTAGAGCGCTCAATGTAGTAAACACCGCTGTGGTACCTGTTGTAAAAGAGGTGTATTCGGCCGCGGTAGCGGCTTTTACTAAGGTGAGTTTACTTCCATTTTTATTGCCTATCAGTGTTACCGTATCGCCGCTCATTTTATCAAACGAAAACTCAAAATCGGAGCTGTAACCTGCACCCGAATTGCCGCCCAATACGTTCGGATCGGGATCTGACAGTAAATGGATATAGGAGTAGGTATCAAACACTAATGATGGTGCTTGTAATTGTTTTATACTATAGGCGCTTTCCACCGCGGTAGTTGATGTTCCAGCATCTATATCAGAAAGCATAGATACTTTGTTGTCGGCTCCAAATTTTATAGAAAACAGGTAAACCCCTCCACCGTTTGGATATAAAATAGCTCTCCAGCCATTGGTGGCGCCTGTTAATTGCGCCTGGTATTTACTGAGCGCTTCTGTGCTTCGCTCTGTAGGAGTTTTACCAAAATAGTCGGGGTCATTTTTTTTACATGCCGATAAACCCGTTATCAGCAGCAGTATTAATAAATATGCCGGGTAAATATATTTTTTCATTGTATGTCTTAATTAGTTTATTTTACATTACACTCAACGCTTTACGCGTCATTAAAACCGGTTATAATCTAATTGCTAATGGTTGCAATAGAGGCATGTACCCGTGTTTGTAAACTGTAAAAATCAATGTTAAAATTCTTCTTAAAATAATCTACCACAATGGCTTCTTTTTGCCTCATTTTAGCAATGCCGGCAGCATAAGCCGGATCAGGAATACGCCGTTGCCCGGTTTTGTCGGTAGGATCAGGGATGGTTTTGTTCAAATAAGCCTCATATCCATCCTTACCCCAGGTAAGCATTAATGAAACCATTTCGGCAATATCCTCTGTATATTTATCCCTTGCATATGCCGAAATAAAGCCCAATTGTAATGGGATCTCTGTGGCGGTAGCCCAGTTTCCGCTGTAATCGCCGGCAGATACCTTTGCATACTCTACTGGAATAACCTTTTTCTGATTAAGGATATGGGTAAATTCATGATTAATAACATGCACCAATTCTGTTACTGCGCCCTCATCTGTTAAATCTGTACCATTAACATTGGTCAATAAAATAGTGAGCCCTCCTGAAGCCTCCCCCAGTACCTCGGTACCATCAGTATTTATTTCAGCACTTCCAGACAGAATTATTTGTTTGGGCGTATACTCTTTCATGAATACATCGCTACCGGTTTCGGCGTTGTACGGATCAAGCCATGCTTGTTTAACTCCCTGCATAAAAGGCATAATATTGGTTTCCTGGGGTGGTACCAAAATATACTGCTGGTCAAATAATGATTGATCCCATTTGTATTTAACATCAATGTTATAAGGTTTTACAAACTGATTATTTAAATAAGCATCAATAGCTGTTTTACCGGCGGTTTCGTTACCTAAATAATTGTTTTGTAATACCAGTTTATTATCCTTCTTACACGAAAAAATAAATATCGTGAGCAAAAAAAGGACTAAGTATTTTATATTTTTCATCTTAATACTATTTTTTATTAGAATTAAATATTGTTTAATGTTCTAAGCGTCGTCATTAGATTACTCCTATTACCTAACATCAACGCGGGTTAGGTGCAAGACCGGCCTGACTCTGCGAGGTTTGCGGAATTTGCATTACCTTGCGCGGGTCATCCGCTTTAAGATCGTAGTGTTCTACTACATTACCCGCATTATCAAGTATGGTATGCGTTACCGGCAGGTGGTATCTCAAAATATCAAACCATCGCATTCCTTCATCTACATATTCATATCTTTTTAAATCAAGAATGGTGTTGATCAGGGCATCTTTGGTAGAGCCTGTTTGATAATATGCCAGGGCTTTTGCTATGGTAAGATTATGAGTACCAGGATTATAATTGTTAATAATTGTACTTAAATAAGTATTCAGACTGCTAACGGCAGCGTCATAATTACCTTGCATAACCAATGCCTCGGCCCTGTTAAATAAAACCTCGCCGCTGCTCAATAAAGGAATATATATATAGGGGTTACCTATTTGGGTACTTCCTTGTACATAGATAAAGTTTTCCAAAAATTTATTAAGCCCTTTCATTTGTCCGGATGCACCGTAACTTCTGATATCTACAGCCAGAGAGCCCCCTACAATTCCAGGTATTTTAACAATTGCAATTCTGATATTGGCGTTAAGGCCATAACGGAAATTTTGCCAATCCCTGGCCCAGGTAGAGCCTGTAGTAGCCAGCAGCAGGTTTGCCTTTTGGGTTGATTTTGTGTATACAGACCGAAAATCCAGGTCGGTAATCGGTTTGTAATCTGTATTCCAGGGCCTTAAATAATTAATGGTGGTACTACCTGGAAAAGCCAGATCTGCCTGCTGAACCACTTTATCATATTGTTGTTTAAACAAATAAAACCTGGCCGCAAAGGCATGCGCTGCCGTTGTTGTAAACCTGAAAGCCGGTACCTGGTAAGCATTATCATCCAATAGTGGTATACCTGCCAGTATATCCTTCTCAATCATGTCGTAAACATAGGCCACTGTTTTACGATCATATTTTTTAAGCAATTGGGTTTCGGGCTCTGTTACATAAGGTATTCCCGGATCAGTTGCCGCGGTAGCAGGGTCATAAGTTTTAGCATAAAGCGTTACCAGCATAAAATGCGCATAAGCCCGGGCCAGCAAAGCCTCGCCCTTATAGGGTTGATATGGCAGCGGGTTTGCCGCTTTATTACAGGCTTCAAGCGCCTGGTTAGCAGCGGCTATCGCGTTATAACATCCCAACCAGTAATTGTCTGATGATCCCGAAATATTTGAAGGATAATCAATGTACTTGTAGGCATTTTCGTTTATTAGCGGATCAAGTGAGCCCTGGGTAGCATAGCCCCTGTCGCCGCTGTTATCAGATAGTGATTCGCAAAAACTGATGTAATCAGCTGCCGGATATGCCGAAGTCAATAATTGCGATACCTTGGTTGGGTTATCCAGTGTGGTGCGGTTATCTGGTTGTTTATCCAGGTATTTATTACATGATGCTAATGTTATGGTGCTTACCAATGCAACAATGAGCATAGGCAAACTTCCCATCGATGTTTTACCACTTGCTTTTGATAGCGCAGCGGCGACGGTTCTATGAACTGGTATATATTGTTTTAAAACTAATTTCATAATGTTTGATGTGTCTTTTTAAAATCCAACTTTTAAAGAAAGTACCAATTGTTTTTGCAATGGCTGGGCCACTCCGCCGGCATTAAAAAATTCAGGATCCTGCCCATAAAGATTTTTATCAGCAAAAAGAAGCCATAAGTTTGTACCCGAGGCGGTAACCGAGGCGTTACTCATGCCTATCCGCTTGGCAAAATCAACAGGAAGCTGGTAGGTGAAAGCCACATATTTTATTCGGACAAAACCGCCGTTTGCCACCCTTGCCGATGAAAAATTATAATTATTGTAAGGGTATGCATCTTGATTTACAGTATAAAGAGTTTCTGCATCAAGTATGGAAGGTACATTGGTTTTTGTTTCATCGCCAGGCACTTCCCATCTGTTGTTAAATTCTCTTGGAAAAGCATCCAGATCAGAGTATCTGGATTTAAATGCAGGGTTTAGTCGTATTTTATTACCCGCCTGGTAGGTGAGCTGTACGGTTAACGAAACAGGGCCGTAGCGGAAATTATTGGTAAAACCACCAGTATAAGGCGGATCAACCGGGCCTTCATATTTCAGATACTTAGTTACGTTTGATTGTAAATTAACCCCGTAGCCCGTTTGTCCGGCTTCATTCACAAATTTCGGGATACCTGTATAGTGGTCAAGCCCCTTAAAATCAAGTGAGAACAGGGAGCCTACCGGATAGCCTAACTGATTAGCTCCGGCAGGTGCCAACTGGTCAAAAATAATGGGGGTGTTTTTATAATTTGTTATTTTATTGGTGTTGTAACTAAATATAAAAGTTGATTTCCACCCCCATTTTTGCTTCTTAATAATATCACCACCAATGGTTAACTCATAGCCGTGCGAACTCAGGTTACCATAGTTTCCTTGTTTTATTTCCTGGCCGCCTATACCACTTGTGCGGATGAAACCAATAAGATCAAACCCTCTTTTGCGGTACACATCGGCGGTAACGGTAAGCCTCCCTTTAAAAAAGCCTGCATCTACACCAATATTGCCCGAATATTGTTTTTCGAAGGTAAGGTCGGAGTTTTGGAGATCTTTAATATAAATACCCGATTCAATATCCTGAGTATATTGTCTGAGCGTATTTTGGGTTTGCAAAACAACCGAGGAATTTGTTGCCACTCCCGGAGCAGCCGACAAACCATAACTTGCCCTTAATTTAAGAAAACTTACGCTTGATACATTTTGCATAAAGTCTTCCTTATCTATATTCCAGGCACCACTCAAGCTCCAGGTAGGCAGCCAGTGCAGGTTGCTTCCTATTCCAAACTGGTTTGAACCATCGTACCTTATAGAGCCCGTTAGCGTATAGCGGTCGTTATAGGTGTAGTTTATATTTGAATAATACGATGCAAAGCGGTCATAGGTATAACCCATGCCAAAATATGGATCATTTTGCTCCGTTCCTTTCTTGATAATGCGTGAGTCTACCAAAACAGTACCTCCATAACCATACTGATAGCCATAGCCATTGTTAAAGGCGTTTTGCCGCTCGGCATATTTTATCTCCTGGCCTATCAGTATATTAATGTTACTCTTACCAAAATCTCTGACATAGGATAAGTGATTCCTCACATCATAACTCGATAATGAATTGTCTGTACGATTATAAAGGCCGCCTGATGGCAACACCACCACAGGCTCATTATTAGGAAAATCGGGATCCCTATAAAGAAAGCTATTACCTTGAGCTATAGTGGGGTTGATATAAGCCCGATAAGCATTGGCTTGATTAGAATTTTCATTTACCAGGTTTTCCTGGGTAGTTTTTACATATCTGAATGCACCTAAAAGATCGTATCTTAAATACTTGGTTATCTGGTATGACAGATTGGTTTGCAGTTTAACATCAAGCGCTGTAAGCCTGATCTTGTTGTTCTGCAGTTCGTTAATAATATTAAAAGGAGCGTAATTGCGCGTAAAATACTCCAGGTTACCCTGGCTATCGTATGGCGTAATGGCCCTGCTGGTAGTTAATGCGAAATTGTATGGATTAATATCAAAATTTCGGGTTAACTGTCCATAAACCGGATCAGATGTACGGTTAACCGTACCGGGCGCATCCTGCTGCCTTAATGACGCCGTGGTTATGATACCAACTTTAACTTTATCTGAAACGGCGTAATTATTTTGCGAATTAACTGTGTAGCGCTTTACTCTATCGGCTATGGTCCATCCGTTATCGTTTAAAAAACTTACGGAGGTATAGGATTGCGCTTTATCAGAGCCGCCCGAAAAGCTAAGCGCGTGTTCCTGCACTAAAGAGTTACGGAACAGTATTTTGAACCAATTGGTATTGGCTTCCGCGTAACGCTTTAAAAAGGCATTGCGGGCATCGGGGGTATTCGCCAAACCAAAGGTTTTTGTGGCAGGGTCATACTGTAACGCATCATACATTTTGCCATAAATACCCCGATCAGGATTATTACCGATATCGCCTACATTGAGCAACCCTTTTCCGTACATTTCTGAGTAAACACTCATCTGTTCGGCCGAGTTCATTATATTAAAGTTGCTGTAACTGGGACGCAATGAGGAGCTAAAGTTACCCGTATAACTTACCTGCAGAGGACCGGCCTTGCCTTTTTTGGTATTAATAACCACTACCCCATTCATGGCCCTGGCGCCATACAGCGAGGCTGCTGCCACATCCTTTAAAATATAAATATCATCAATATCATTAACGTTTAAACCGGCAACAGACGAACCAAGAAGCGTAGAAGCATCACCGCTGGATAGCTGATCATTGGTAACATTGATTACATCTTCCAATACAACGCCATCTACTACCCATAAAGGTTTATTGGCACCGGTAAGTGAAGTAACCCCTCTGATCCTGATTTTAGGAGCCGAACCGAATGTACCTGACACGTTTTGTACAGAAACACCAGCTACCTTACCCTCCAGCAAACGGCTAACATCAGTTGTACCGTTCATTTTTATATCCTCGGCCTTTAACCTGGCTGCGGCACCGGTAAACTTATTTTTATCAAGCGTTTGATAACCAGTTACCACTACCTCTTTTAAACTGGCAGCATCTTCTTCCAGTCTGACAGACAGCACTGGGTTTTCTGCAGAAACTTCTATTTCCAGCCTTTTATAACCCAGCATCGAAAATATCAGTTTGGCCCCCTTATGTACCCGGAGTGTAAACTGTCCGTTTGCATCAGTTTGTGTTCCGTTATTTAGGCCTTTTTCTGCGATAGTTACGCCAGCGCTTTTTTCATCCTTACCATTTTGCCGTCGCAAAAGCACTGTGCCCTTCACCGTAATTAATTCATCCTGGGCTAAAGAAGTATTGGAAGTGACGATAATATTTTTTCCAATGACTTTAAACGTCAGGGATAGTTTACTGAAGCAGTCATGTAAAGTTTTTTCGATAGTAGCGTTTTTTAAACTGATACTTATAGTTTTATCTGCCAGTTCCTTTTCATTATAAAAAAAATGATAACCAGATTGGTCACTGACCGATCTCAAGATTTTTTCAAGCGGGGCATTGGTCTCCCGCAGGCTGATCTGGCTGAATCCTTTGGCGCTCGTCTGAAGAAGAGTAATAACCATCAAAAAGGTGGTTAATTTCATAACTTTTAAAAATTTGCGAAAATACCATGCCTTCGGCACAGCAAGAATAAACGAATAAAAATTCATTACATTTGTTTAGTTTGGGTTAATACATGGAATAGCGAAAACAATTCTTTTCCCGTTAGGGAGGGTTAATCCAAATATTGCGCAGGAGTGCTAGAACACTTCTGCGTTTTTTTTGGTCACCTTTTTGGGGAGGCCTTGGTAGTTATTTTTCCATAATTTGGGTTTAGGTTTTAAGTAAGTTAATTGATCATTCTGTACCCTCTATTATTATATTCTGGTTATTCTCTTTCATTTTGAAGTGCACCTTTAAATAACTCAGTATGTCCAATACCTCCGACATATTAACATTCCTGGTGATTTCGCCGGAAAATTCAACATCAGGGATCTTGCCTTCATAATTCACATTTACGTTATACCATCTCGAAAGCTGGCGCATTACTGTCTGCAAACTGGCTTTATGAAATTTAAACAGTCCATTTTTCCAGGCTACGGCTTCCGCCACATCAGCATTATCTGTAATTCTGAAACCCTGACCGGTCAGTTGGCTTGGGAACTGTGATTGTTGGCCTGGTTTAAGGATGATGTTTTGGTCGTTTCCGCTGATCTTAACACTTCCCGTGATCAGCGTTACTTTTGTAAGCGGTTCATCAACATAACTATTAACATTAAATTGTGTACCCAGATCTTCGATAATCCGATTTCCAACTATAATTCTAAAAGGTTTAGTGGTGTCGTGTACTACTTCGAAATAAGCTTCGCCAGTAATTTCAACTTTCCTTTCATCGCCATTAAAAGCTACGGGGAATTTTATAGACGAAGCCGCGTTCAGCCAAACTTTTGTACCATCAGACAGCACCAAACTGTATTGCCCCCCCCGTGGTGTATTGAGCGTGTTATATAATGTGGCAACTGTTGGACTCTGCTTTTCCGAAGTGGTATAGAGCACTTTCCCATCTGCTGTTCTGTCTACAGTCACGCCTCCCTGTTCTGCCAATTTCCCAACCTGATTCGCGGACAAAACCATTTTTTTTCCATTCGCAAGCGTTAAAATCGCTTTATCAGTTCCTGGAGGTACTTTATAAGTATATTTTTCTGTAACCTGCGGTAAATGGTGTTTATGCCATAAAAAATAGCCCCCTACCGATAAACAAAGTAATAAAACAGCTGCTGCTGAAGAGATCCATGGGATCAGCGATTTGATTTTCCGTTGAGGAGATGGTATTTGAATGGAAAGTATCTCGGCTAATTGATCATTAGTCAGTTCGGGTAATTTTTGGAATTCAAATTCTTTGTACCAGGATTCAAGCAACGCTTTTTCAGCTTCGGTACATTTTCCGGCATTGTATCGGTGTAATAATTTTTTAAAATCCTCGGTATTCATTCCCTGCTGATATAAAATATAACTGTAAGACAGTTATATCCCTACCCAGGGGCTAGTCGATTTAATAAAAATTTAACATTAAGTATAAATTCAATAAAATACCAGTTATAATCAGCATCTCAAATTTGGGTCGTAGCGCTTTCAAGGCACTTTTGATGTGATTTTTCACCGTAAACACAGAAATATCTAATTTTTCCGCAATTTCTTTATGAGAAAGATTGTCTTTTCGGCTTAAAACAAAAACTTCCTTCATTTTTTCAGGGAGAGCATTGATCTCTTTATCTATCCGGGCCGCCAGTTCTTTTTCCCGTATCAAAAAATCAGTTACATGATTTTCACCTGCAACAAATTGTATAAACGAAGAAGCATATTTCGATTCAACCTTTTTATGTTCTATGTAATTTAATATTTTATTACGAACAACGGTATACAAAAATCCGGCGAGATTTTTTGTTTCGGGGATTTGCTCCCTGTCTTTCCACAAAAATGAAAAAGTTTCCTGTACAATATCTTTTGCCTCTTCAAAATCTCCAAGCTTTTTATAAGCATGTATAAGTAAAATGCCTTTATAGCGACGATAAATTTCGGTATAAGCTTCCCGATCTCCTGATCTAAGTAAGGTAATTAATTCAGTATCACTCAATATTTTATATCATACTATTCTTTAAAGGCCAATATAACTATAAATCGATTTAAAAAAATTTATAGATGAAAAAAGCTGATCAGTTTCAAAAAACACCTATTCTGTAGCTTTCTTTTGATCTTTAACTTAAGAAATAAACTGGTCAGAAAGCGCCAAACGTAGATAAGACGATGATAAAACTATTCATAAACATCGCCGGGACTAGTCTTGTACATTTATACCCACCAATAAAAAATGTCCTTGGTAATTCTATTAATACTAAATTTAACATTTTCATAATACTATTTTCCGACTTTTGTTTGATTAAGATACTCCAAAATGCAGGCCGAAGAAAAAAGGCAATTTATTAAGAAAGTATATGGCAGATTTTGGAAAGAACTATATGTGGTTGCCTATCGCCGCCTACCGTCGGAACAGGATGTTGAATATATTTTACAGGACATTTTTTATCGCTTTTAACAGGTGATGTCATATTAGATAATGATGAATCAGTGCTTGCATTTCTGCATCGCCGACTAAAAAGCCGGGGCATTAATTTTTCTCGCAAGCTTACGCCGACGTGTTACTGATAGAATGAAACCGGATACTCAACCGATGCCTGTATATATTTAAATGCAGCACGGTCAAAGGTTGAACGCCAGCACACTTTTGCCTGGTGCTTTATCCTATACTACAATCAGAGCTGGACATATCAACCAACAAATCGGGCTTTACACAAAATCCTGGTTATTAATGAATTTATAACGGAACGGGCTGCAGTCCTTTCCACATTTTAAATACTATTTATGAAACAATTACGGAATACTATTTTATCGGCACTGTTAGTTTGCAGCAGCCTGGCTTTACATGCCCAGGTAGCACAGATCATTAAACAATTACACAATCCCAAAGAAACAAAGGTTCTGGTAACCGCACACCGCGGCGACTGGCGTAATGCCCCCGAAAATTCCTTGAGGGCCTATCAATTGGCTATTGAAATGGGTGTTGATTGTATTGAGATCGATCTGAACAAAACCAGCGATAGTATTATTGTGGTTATGCATGATAACACTATTGACCGCACGACAGATGGCAAAGGAAAACCATCAGATTATACGCTGGCCCAATTAAAACAATTTCATTTACGGAACGGCCTGGGCGTGATAACCAAACATACTATACCAACCCTTGAAGAGGTAATGCAGCTGGCTAAAGGAAAGGTATTGGTAAACCTGGATAAAAGTTTACCTTATTACAATGAGGCTTATCAGGTACTGAAAAAAACTGGCACCCTGCAACAGGCCATTTTTAAAACAGATATTCCGTACCAGGATCTGCATACCAGGTATGCTCCTATTTTAGACAGTATTACTTTTATGGCGGTAGTTAGCCTGGATAAACCCACAGCAAAACAAATTATTGATGATTACCAAACCTGGATGAAACCCGTAGCCTTTGAGCTGATATTTCAAAAAGACACTTCAGGCATTTTAACCGATAATGCCTTTATCAAAAACAAGGGAGCAAAAATCTGGATCAACTCTTTGTGGCCTTCGCTAAACGGCGGCCATGCCGATGATGTAGCCGTAGACGAGTCGAACACTAAAGACAGTTGGGATTGGTTAATAGCACATGGTGCAACCATAATACAAACTGACAGACCCAAAGAGCTTTTAGCTTACTTGCGCAAAAGATCGCTGCATATTTAAACCAATCAACACTTTATTTCCAAAGGGTATCCTTAAAGGGATACCCTTTGTTGCAGAAAATAATTAGTTTGGAAAAGGTCATTTAACCCAAGGTTTATTGCGGATGCATTATTGACCAATACATCAAGCTCTGAAATGGCTATATAATTTAATTATTTTGTAATAATCTCAATACTGCCACCAGTAGTAAACAAACTATTTTTTACGAAATAACCTTTATTTTCCTTTCCGCTTACTTTTATGGATGTTAAAGTTCGCCCCTTTCCGGATTTTATTATGGTTAACATTTTGCCTGTGTTTGTTTTCCATTTTATTTCGTCAAAAAGCGGAACTGTTACCAGATACTCTGGATCGGTAGCTGAAAATGGATAAAGGCCCAATGCACTGAATACATACCAGGACGACATTTCACCCGCATCATCCATTCCGCTAAGCTCCAGCCCTCTGCTACCTATGCCATATAAATTATTTAATATATGATCAATGATCTTCTGCGATTTCCATGGTTTGCCAACAAAATAGTAGGCAAAAGGCGCCTCATGATCTGGCTGGTTACCCTGACAATATTGCCCCACCATAGTTTCTACATTTCTGGCAATGTACTTAGGATTCCATGGCACGGTAAAAAACGAATCTAGCTTTGCTTCAAAATTCTTTGATCCGCCGTATAGTTTAATCAATCCGGGCATATCATGGGGTGCAAAAAAAGATACTTGCCAGGCATTTGCCTCCCTGTACATATATTCATAGTAAGGATATTGAGGGTTAAAGTTTTTTACCCATTCCCCATTTTCTAACCTGCCTCTCATAAATTTTGTAGACGGATCAAATACATTCTTATAATTTCTGGATCTTGCCATCAAGATTCTATAATTGGCTGTATCGCCTAATTTTTTAGCAATTTGGGCAACAGAGTAATCATCGTAAGAATATTCCAGGGTTTTTGATACTCCTGCTTTGCCTTTGGTTTCTACATTGGGGTTCTCAACATCGGGGTCAGCTATATATCCTTTTTTAATATATTCAGCTATAAATGGGCGTGTCCCTCCTTCTATATTGGCATTTCTTAGCAGTAACTGATAGGTGCCTTTAATATCGAAGTTGTCGATCCCCCTGAGATAGGCCCCTGCAATAGATGATGCAGCGTGATCACCATGAAAAAAAGTGGGTATAAAGCCTGTTTTATCGCCCTTATCTTTCAGTGATTTAATAACGTTTAGCGTAACATCAGGACTTATAAGACCTAAAAGTACATCCTTATTACGATAGGTATCCCATAACGAGGGTTCTGTGTAGTAAGTAATCCCAGTTTTTACTACATTTTTCTTGATATCTGTAAACTCTCCGTTTACATCACTGCGCAATGCCGGCCACAGAAATGATCTGTAAAAGCATGAATAAAACATTTGTTTTTGTTTATAGGTTCCGCCTTTTACCTGGATAGATGACAATAGCGTTTCCCATTTCTGGTTTGCTTCTTTGCGAATGACGTCAAATGTTTTATTGCCTATTTCTTTTTCCAGGTTTTGTTTCGCATTTTCTACACTCACAAATGACAACCCTATTTTAAGTTCAACGGGCCCTGTACTACCATTAGCTAAATGAACTATAGCAAAGCCTGTATGTTGTCCTTCATCTTTCTTTTCTAATTTTTCAATTTTGGTATTTAGAGTGGCATAAAAATAAACGTTTTCACCGCTCTGAAAACCCTGTAAAGCAAAGTCCCCAGCCTGTTCAATCTTCCAGGTTGATACGCGGCTAAGCGCTTTTGACAAGTCAAAAAGTATTTGCCTGTCCGCGTTGTTTTTATACTCATATCGATGATAGCCACATCTTAACGTAGATGTCAAACTTACGTTAACATGGTAATCATCCAGGTATACCTGGTAAAAACCCGGGGAGGCGTTTTCCTTTTTGTGCGTAAATCTTGAACCAAATTGAGCGCCCGGATCTGAAAGGGGCAGGATGGGGATATTACCAAAATTCCAATGGCCTTTATTGGTATGTGTGAAACCCACAATAACCGAATCCTCATATTCATATCCGGCACCGGCAGGCTGAAATTTTGTCATCGGGCTTAATTGCACCATGGCGTTGGGTAAAGAACTACCAGGAAAGGTAAGTCCCGACCACGCCCTCCAACCTTTTGGCAATTCATAACCCAGAACTTTAGGATCAGTAACTCCTTCTGAGCCAATAAAGGTGTTTACATATTTTGTATAAGCCGTTGTTGTTTGACTTTTACCCACAGTTGATGCAAGCAAAACAATCAATACTATATTTAAAATGCTTTTAGCTGAGTTTCTCATTCTTTAAAAATAGTTGATTATATCTGTTGATCAAAAATTGTAATTACTCTTTTGCATAACACAGCAATATACATTTATTGAATTTTTCCCTCGGCCTTTAGTTTTGCAGCGGCTTCAATCATCATAACACCACTTAACTGGGTAGTAAGGTCTGTGCTGCCAGATGGAAGTTTAGTCCAATCCGGGCTTACCATCATTGATGGCCTGCCTATGCCCTTACCGCTAAGCGATTCGGCATTCTTTTGCAGAAAGCGAGCGTATTTGATTTTATTGGCCAGTTAACTTTGGGTCAACAGGAAACTCCCCGACAAAGCCAATGCGATTCCATCTTCATTATAATGGGCCTTACCAGAACTCTTCACCCATTTTGGTTCGCTGCCATCCAATGGATTGATCTTGTAATTTTTTACGTAGCGTGTGCCATTTTTTATAGTGTCTTCAATGGCATCAATAACTTCACTTTGATTCTCCTTATCGATCATCCTTAACCCATCTGCCAGCGTTAATTTTGCTCCCTTTGGGACTCCATATATGACCTTCCCGTTTTCAGAAAGTGAAAACTCCTGTGTTTGTAGGTTTACCGACCAATATCCAGTACTGGCAAGTTCTATTTTTGTGCTAAAGCAATCCAGCGCTTCTAACAACATATTGTTGGATCTATCTGTATTGACATAGGAAAGCTCTAACTCCTCTCCTGTATGCATCAGCTCTTGCTTTAAAGCGATCAGATCAGCTTTTAGAGCATTGATGTTTTGCCTTAGGGCTTCATGTTTCAGATGATTCTCTGTGACATTAGTAACCGTATGAATGAGATAAAGCGTTTTACCTGTGCGATCCTTTATCGTCCTGTACTCAACATCAAAATAGCCTGGTTGCTGTACCCCATTTATTTCAAGAAAATAAAGCATATCTTTATTCTTCAAATTCTCACCTGTTGCCCAAACAGATTTAAGATTACTCAAAAAAGATGGGACTTTTAACCCGGTAAGCTCTTCTTTCATGGGTTTACCGGTCACACTGTGATTTTCACCCCAAAAACGCATCATTTCGTCATTAGCAAATTCAATGATAATATCTTCAGTTGAATAGATCGCAATGGCAATTTCATTGACAGACGAAGATAATATTTGAAGAAGTTCGTCGGCATTCAAACGCGACGGTAAAGCAGCTTTTCTGTTAGAAACACTCTTCTTCTTAATGAAATAAAGATTAATAATTATTAAAGTAGTGATCATGGAATAAAAAAGTAGGTTTTGGAGCCAGTTACCTACACTAAACTGATCATATAACATCTCGCGAGAATGGTGTAAAGTATTCATATAAAGTTTAAGGTTGTATACTGTTAAATATACAATTAATAATAAATTAAAAATTAACTTCTATTTGCCTATAAGGAAACAAAACCATTTAACTGTTTAAAACACAATAAAATATACAAATACAGTATTTTAAAAAAAATATAGTTAATTATCGAATCGCTAATTTTGTTTGTATAAATACACCCGCAGCGAAGAATACTTATCAAAAAACTTAATAAAGTATCTTAATATGAAACCATC
The DNA here is from genome assembly GCF_059567985.1 of Mucilaginibacter sp. BGA-UO-ETr-C110. Taxonomy (NCBI): domain Bacteria; kingdom Pseudomonadati; phylum Bacteroidota; class Sphingobacteriia; order Sphingobacteriales; family Sphingobacteriaceae; genus Mucilaginibacter; species Mucilaginibacter sp. BGA-UO-ETr-C110. The sequence goes on along the minus strand of NZ_JCAQPB010000001.1, from coordinate 252,224 downwards.
ACACAAACGTTTGTGTGATGGTTCCTTCCGTATAATTACTCTTTATTAAAATCCACACGCAAATAACTCTGTTTTAATGAGTTTACTGACTAATAGTTTCAATTCCTAACAGCTATGACTAAATTTTACTGATACCGACTTTAACTATTTTTTCATTAGCCATTAATTTACGCAAACGTTTGTGTAACATTAAAAATACAAGATCACATCTTTTTGATTTACATTCACTTATGTGTTAGATGGGTTATAACACTGTTATTACGCAAAAATACCAGCCCCCCTAAAGACTGGTAATTAAAAATTTGGCTGTTATCCGGAGTGAGACCTGGGTATGGTTGATTAAGTGGTTAGTATAAGGACCCTTTTCAGGAAGGGTTCTTTTTTTTTGACCTTTTTAAAACATCGGTATAAATCTTTTGCAATAAGCATAAAGATCTTCTGAAAGCTAATAAGGGTCTCATACAATTTTGGAACAAGCCCGAAGAAATCTCCAGGCTTGTTTTTTGTATAAAGTTTAGGTTGTATTTATTTCTTATTGCAAACGTTTTTTAAACCATGACCAAAGGATGCAGTGATCTCTGCTTAAATCGTTCAGTTGCCCCTTTATTTGCAAATTGTTTAAAATGTACCAGGTTTTCGATGTCATTTAATCGCTGGCTCATGACCTTATGTGTATTTAATTTACGCAATACCTGAAAATCATCCCGTAAAAGATCGTTTTTTTGAAGCATCCCCTGGGCCAGGGCGTCTTTAATAAGTTCGGCCAGTTTCAGGTTGGCGTATACATGCTCCGGCTTTTTAAAGTAAGCTTCATTTAAACGCCGAAACTGATTTTTGATCCAATCACCTGCTGCTTCGGACTTGACTACCATGCAACCATCCTGAATGGTGAGCTCACTGATAAAATTCCGGATCTCGGTTAGTCCTATAAAATCAGCCTGATATAAATCTCTCAGCGTATAATCTACCCGGTCGGCACAAAGGGCAGGAAGTGGTTGCTCCAGAATGGTATGGGCCTGCTTAAATAAGGTAGTACTGTTAAAGCCATATTTTTTGAGGATGAGAGGAATTTCTGAGCGGTTGATCACCTCATCGAATATGGTTTCATGATAATCTTCATTGATATTTTCAAACACATAATCTGCCACATGCGAAAAAGCGGTATGCGAAACATCATGCAGTAAGGCAGCTATTTGCTCTTCGATACCTCCACCAAAATGTTTTACCAGGTAAAGCACACCAACAGAATGTGCATAGCGGGTTTGGTTTAAAGCCGGGTTTACCAAAAATATCGCTCCACCCTGGTGAATGTTTTTCAACCGCTGCACAGGTGCCGACAAGATCAATTCTTCCAGCACTGGCCCAACTTCAAAACTACCGTATATCTTATCCTCAATTTTCATATAACGTTTTATGATCGTTATGAGGCCTGATATTAGCCCCGATTCCGTGATACAAACCTATATTAAATTTTATTAAAATACTAATATTTTTAGCATTTTATTTGCGAGTTTAAACAACTTTTACGTCGCAGCAATGCTACTATAAAGCTTTCAGTAAAACAAAAAAGGTCGCCCTGAGATTTCTCAGAACGACCTTTTATTATTGATGATTAACGCCGGGATTAATTAGTTCCGGTTGCTTTAATCTTTAAATCTTTACCCGCAATATCTTCCCAGCGATAATAGTGGAAAGTTTTATCATTACTCATTACCACAAAAATGCCGTGTTTAAAAGTAGCATTAAGCGGTGTGGCCACTACATCAGAACCATCACTTTGCTGGGCAGCAACATTGGCAATTTTTACCAGCTTATGTTCAAAGGGCTTAGCTTTAGTTCCTTCCCGACTAAAGATCTGGAAACGGTTGGCCCCCTGATCAGATACCAGGATATAACCTGTTTTGTCTGTTAGTTTATAAATAGAGATCCCTTCATGATCGGCCTCAAAACCAGATGTACCAAATATAGCCAGTTCTTTATCCCCTTTTTCCGGATCGGCATAGTATTGGCGTACACCAACCTGTTCGTCTGAATAGTAAATATAACCCAGCTCATTATCTACCGCTATCGCCTCGATCTCTTTTTTACCGCTGTATTTACCAAACTTGCGTACCAGGCTTGCTTTAACATTTCCGGTGCCATCGTCTTCCAGCAAATACTGCCATATATAGCCTCCATCTTTGGGGCCATTTTTGCGACCAACCACCGCGTACATTTTACCATTTTTTGCTGTGTAGATAGATATACCCATCAGGTCGCGGTACTCGAAACCCGTTTCACCTACAAACACATCAATACCGCCGTTATCCACCGGTTTCATATCCGGCAGGGAAAATATCCGCAGCTTATGGGTCATACGTTCGGTAGTAATAGCAATATCGGTAGGCTTGCCCCCCAGCTTTAAACCATAAGCCAGATCCACATTGTTTGGTCGTTTTAAGCCGCGCACCACTTTATCTTTCACAATTTTCCCCTGCAGGTCAAATACATAAAGTGCCCCTTCGCTGTTTTTATCCGTACCGATGATCAAGCTTTGAGCCGGATCTGCAGGATTTATCCATATTGCCGGGTCATCGGTATCAAACAATACTGGTTCAGTAATAATAACGGGTTTTATAGCCTGCGATGAAATTGCAGGCATCATATTTCCCTTGTGATCACGTACCTGGCCCTGACCACAGGCTGTATTAAACAGCATGATGCCCAGTGATGCCAATAAAAGAGTGTTTAATTTATTCATTAATCATATTAAAAATGCCCTGCATAAGCAGGGCCATAGATTTTCTTGTTTATTTATTTTGTTCCGAAAGCGCCGATGTAAGTAGCAGGATCCGGAGAAACATAGGTTACCCCATTTACTGTAATACCTGCCGCATGGTGGCGGGTAAAGTTGGTTATGCCATGATTTAAGGCTGGCGAACCGCTTTGCAAATGAAAATCCCAGGCGGTGTTAAATACCGCGTTTAATACCGGGGTTGATTCCGGGTAGTTCACAAACTTAGGGTCGTTATCACCGGCTTTGGTGCTGATGATATCGTTTACACCAGCAACGATATCTTTTGATGGCTGGAACTGATTTACCGTGGTTTGATCATAACCATAATAAAGGTTATTGCTGATCACCGAACGTTTATCTTCCGGAGCTTTGGTATCTCTTTTTATACCAAAACGGGTATTGGCAAACAGGTTGTTATATAAATCGGCGTGTACTGTATTTTCTAACCAGACAGAGCCCCCCTTGGCAGATGGTCTGCGCCAGCCGGTATTCACCATAGTATTGTTGTACGCGATGATATAGGCTTGCGGGTTACGGTCGCCGGAGTTTGATAATTTAAGGGCGTTAGTATTAGCACTATATACCAGGTTAAAACCCACATCGGCCAAACAGCCCGATTTAAAGTTCATAGCCTCGCCACCGGTTACACCGGTTGTATAGAAAGTATTATTGGCAAAAATGATCTGACCGCCTTCGATATAGGTACAATCTTCCTGAAAATTACGGACAATGGAGTTAACCACGATCAATTTACCGTTAACATTAGAAAACCATAAGGCCGGTACATTTTCTCCCGCAACAGCTTTATACAAACCCTGTTTCACCGAAGTTGAGGCATCTGACGTGGTATTGCCGCCGTACTCCAATATGGTATGATCCAAAACCAGTTCCTGACAGGTTTTAGCTGCCAGTATACCGCCCCACAGTTTCCCAAACTTTTTGGCATCAGTTTTATAGGCATCATTCACCGTAAATCTTATCGGGTTCTCAGCGGTACCCCTCGAATATAGATTACCTTTTACTATAAATTCGGGTTTGGCCACTGTATCCATCAATACAGTTACTCCCTCTTCAATGATCAGTGATTTCCCTTCGGGTATGATTACATCTCCTTTGATAACCTGCGTACTACCCTTTGCCCATACGCCTGATATTTCACCCAGGGCCGAACCGTCGCCAGAGCTGGTATCAACATCCAGATTGGCTTTTCTGCAACCGCTAATGGCCATGGCCGATAATAGCAGTGCTGTAAATATTGGTTTTAAGTTCATCTTATTTTTGATTAAAATGATTAATGTTTTAAAGTTTATAGCGCACACCGATCAGGTATGTCTGTTTGTAATAATCGCTGCGAATTAAAGTATGGCCGTTTGATTCATCTACCCCTTCTACATTCGCATTAGCCGGATTGGTGCCTTTAATAAATAATTTGTTAGGTGTATTTAATAAGTTACCCGCTTTTACAAAAACGCTTATGCCGCTTTTAAATCTTTTTTCGGCAGAGGCATCCATTTGTATAAAACCTTTTTGCCACAGGTCATTGTCAAGGAATTGAGATACTGTATTGATCCTTGGGCCTGTATAAGCCGCAGATAACTGTGCATCCCAACCTTTTTTTGTATCCTTATATAAAAGGGAAACATTGGCAATATGCTCCGATTGTCCGTAAAGTGGTCTCGTCTGGTTTACAGATTCAAGTTGGGGATTGCCGTTGGCATCAATGTATCTGGAATTTTTAGGAGTAGTAATGCGTGAGTGGGTATAGGTATAATTGGCCTTTACACCAAACTTGTTAAAGAATTTGATAAAATCAAGTTCCAAACCATAGTTGTGCGCCGTGCCAAAATTACCCGGGGTATAATATATATCCTGTCCACGTGTAGCATCCGGTTTAAAAATATACTCGATAGGATCCTTAATGGTTTTATAAAAGCCACCAACCAGTAATTGCGTAGAGGCATTGGGGAAGAGCTCATATCTTAAATCAAAGTTATCGGCGATGGCGCGTTTCAAATCAGGATTACCGCGTTCCTCATATTCTTCATTTACTATTTTGCTGGGTACTATCTCATAAAAACCAGGCCGGTTAACAGATCTGAAATAAGATGCGTGAAGCTGTTCTTTATCCGTTAAAAAATATTTAAAAGTAACACTTGGCAACACATCAGTATAAACCTGGCTACCCTGTGGGCGTGGTTCACCTTGCGGGAAAAGCATATTATAACCCTGGTCGGTATGCTCAACCCTTGCACCACCTACTACCTGTACGGTTTTGGTTGTGAATTTAAACATACCATATCCTGCACTTATTTTTTCAGAAGCATCATAGGTTAGGGGATTGTTTACCGCACCGGTTGGATTGGTTACGTTAAAAGATAAGTCGGTATAGTTTTGAAAATCCTTACCATATTCCAAATCGGGGTTGGTGGCAGTAAGTGCATAATTATTGTAAAAGCTGCTACGTTGTTTATCGCGGTATAAACCACCTGCAGAAAAATCGACATTAACACCCGCAACCGGAGCAGTGTATGTCAGGTCGAGGTAACCTGCTTTATCTTCATCGGTATTACGTTCCCAGCGATGGGTAAGTGAAGTGCCATTAGTGAGGAACGTAGGTCTGCTAACAAAATTTTCGCGCACACCGTTCAGACTAATGGTCGTATTATCAGGCACTTCGTTTTCGGCTGATGAATACACTGCCGACCATTGTATTTTTAATTTATCATCAAACAATTTATGATCGCCTCGTAACATACCATTATAAATCTGTTGCTCGGTTAATCGGCTACGGGTTGAATAACCTAACTGCGCATTACCTTTATCAGGTTCATAACCAGTTGCAAAGCTGGTTGAAACCTCATCGCGAACCTGTATGTTAGTCAGGTTCACATAGGTATTAAATAAGCTCAATTTATTTCGGTTGTCAATCACATAATCAACCTTGGAGAACAGGCCGTAACGTTTTTGTTGTTCCGAATACTGCCTGTCGCTTCTACTGGTAATGGAGGCAAATTTGTCTGTATTAACAACTTGCGAACTAAAAAATGTACTATTACTACCCCTGTAAGTATTTTGGTAGCTCCCGGCCACGAGTACGCCTAATTTATTATCAAAAAAGCGTTGTCCCAGGGTTAAGCTACCCACCACATTCGGGGCCGGATGTTTTAAGGCATAGCTTAATGTACCTTTTGAAAAATCGTTTTGGGTGGCCTGGTAGGTTTTGCCGTTTATTTCTGAAGGCGATTTGTAGTTGATACCAGAGTAATCATAACTCATAAATTTACGGTCAATAAACAACTGGCTATAACCTCCGGCTATATTGGCGTTCACCGTAAGGCGGTCCGGAGCATCTTTCATCACCATGTTAACGGCGCCACCAACCGCATCACCCTCCATATTGGGTGTCAGGGTTTTATATACCTCCAGGCGGTCCAGCAGATCGGACGGGAAAATATCAAGCGGAACGTAACGGTATTTATTATCCGGGCTCGGGATCTTCACGCCGTTAACCAGGGTATAGTTATAGCGTTTATCCATACCCCTTAAAATGGCGTACTGTCCATCGCCGTTACTATTACGCTCAACCGATACACCTGATACGCGGGCAATTACATTGGCTACCGTCAAATCGGGTGAAATTTCAATAGCCTTGCCCGATACCACATTCATCACTTGGGTCGACTGTTGTTCCAACCTTCTGGCGGTATTCTCGGAAGCTGCATTCTTTTTGGTAGATATAGTTACCTCCTGCAAGGCCTTACCAGCTTCTTCGAGGTAAATTTTCAGATGAGGGTTATCTTCTTTTTCAATATCCACTTCCTGTATCACCGTTTGATACATAACATAGGAAATCCGGAGATTAAATATTCCTTTGGGTACATCTTTTAATTCGAATGAACCATCCAGGCCGGTGGTGGTTGCTTTATTGGTTTTATCCAGACTAACGGTGGCTCCTACCATGGGTTCGCCGGTTTTACGGTCGTAAACATGGCCCTTTAGTTTTGTAGCGTTAGCTGCGGTAACGCATAACAGCAGGAATAATAAGGTTTGTAAATATTTATTCATTTTGTGAATGTTTGATACAAATTGTGTTTGATTTTTTTTTGACGGGACAAAGGTGTTTAAACCATCTATATGCTTATTAATATTTGCCGTTACAAAAAGGAAACACCGTTACAAGCAACGTATACGGAAGGGCAACAAAAAATTACAAACAACTCATTATCAATTATATACTAAATAACAAAACCTCCATTATCATTAGTTTACCGTTACATTAAGCCAATGTTAAGCATCCTAAAGTCTTAAGTTCCGAGTCTGGAGTCTTAAGTCAGGAATAATGAATCTAAAGTCGTAAGCCGAACATCTTTTGACTTAAGCCTCAAGACTTCAGACTTATTAAAGCGCTTGTATAAAGGTGGAAAGGTTATCACCCTGCTCCAGGTTGAGTTTTTTACGCAGACGATAACGGGCAACACGCAGGCTATCATTGGAGATACCTAATAAGCCTGCAATATCTTTGGAATCCATATTTACCTTAAGCAATGCGATCAGCCTCATATCTGTTGATGTAAGATCATTGCTGTGCAGTTTCAGTTTATCAAAAAACCGCTGGTGTACCTGTTCAAAGGCAAGGGTAAATTCTTTCCATTGCTGCTCGTGGTTAAAACTCTGGTTTATTTGCTGGATGATCTGCTGCATTTGTTTCTTCTGATCGCGCTTATCTTCCTTCACCATGTCCTGCAATGTATTCCGCATATTTTCCAGCAACTGGTTATTTTTGATCAGGTTTAAAGTATGGGTTGAAAGCTCCTGGCTTTTAAGCTCCAGTTGCTGTTTCAAGCTTTCTTCTTCCAGTTGTTTGTTTTTCAATTCAAGCTGCATCAATTCATGCTGGGCCTCAAATATCGATTTGTTCTGTTCGGCCAAAGCACGCTGATCCCTGATCTTTAACCGCTGACGACTAAACGTTACCAATCCCAGAACAATCAGCAACAGTACAATGGTAATTATTGCTATGGTAACTATCTGGTTGATTTTACGGATATTATTGAGCCTTGTAATTTCATCGCTCTTTTTATCCATATCATACAACACTTGTAAAAAGGAAGTTTGCTTGAGGCTCTCCCTGGAATATACTTCAAGCGAATATTTACGGCTCAGTTCCAGGTAATGATAGGCACTATCCATTTGGTGAAGCAATTGATAACCCTTACCCAGATCGCGGCAAGCCGCAGCAAGCTGATACAGGTTATCGTTTTTTACCGACAAGGCATAAGCCAGGCGCGATTGTTCAATTCCCTGCGCATACTTGCCCGTTTTACGCAAAATATCACCAATGTTATTAATCACTTCAATACTGGCCACTTCATCATGATGTTGTTGGTATATCTTCAGCGATTCCTTAAAACAGGAGTAAGATGAATCGTAATTGGCCAGGTCTTCGTGGATGCTGCCCAGGTTTTCATATATTTTTGCCTGTCCATAGTTATCTCCTATCTGGTTATAGGTACGCAAGGCTAAATGCTGGTAATAAAAAGAGCTGTCGTACCGATGATGTTTCTCATACAGATGCCCTATAGCGCCAAATATTTCGGCCTGCCCCTTTTTATTCCCGGTAGACCGGTAAAGAGCCAGGGCCTTATTATACAGCTGAAATGCCTTATCCGATTGCTTGTTATAATAATACAGGATGCCCATTTTACCCATATTCCCGGCCAATAGATCCTTGTTGCTTTCCTGCGCGAATACCTTATCGGCATGTAAATAAAAATCCAGGGCCTGTGCATAATGTCCCTGGTTAAAACAAATTTGCCCCATTTGCTGCAAAATCCTGCCAGCTGCCAGGTTATCATTATCCTGAACGGCTTTAGCATGGGCCTTTTTTAGCTCAATAAGCGCCGAATCGGGATGCGGTTGCCCCAATGATTGTAATTGCTGAAACTGTGCGTTTTTTTCGGATTGGGCACCGGCGGTTATGTTTAAACATAAAAAAGCCCAAAGCAGTACCCATATGAGTTGCGAGGGCCGGGCATAAATGCTAACCATACATTAAAATTGAATGGGTGATCATAGTATTAAACAGGGCATTAACTCGCTATCAAGCATAGCAAACAAAGAAAACATTTTAATGTAACCTTAATGTTAACAAATAGGCAGATTACATTAAGGAAACATTGAAATAACAATTCAATATGGCGGGGAAACCGGTTCTGGAAGATCTTATAGCGTTCAGGCGTCTGATTTATTCTCGTTATGTTTTTCGGGCCTGATCTCGGAACGATTCATTTCCTTCTCTATCTTTTTCTTATCCTTTTGATTTTTCCAGGCCAGTAAACCAATAATTCCCAGCGCCAATAAAATGATCAATGCGATTACAGGGTAATTCATAGCTGGTTAAATAAAATGGGATCAGACGTAGAGGAAGGATTCGAACCTTCAGCATGCTGCCATCCAGCGCTCTACTATTACTATAAATAAAATTACAGTTTCTTTTTAATTCAGCGGCAAAGCTAAGCAGGTAATACTATCAGGGGGTTAATCATATATTAATTAATTGTTTAAGATGAAAAATTAACAATTGATCGTACAACTGCTTTAATCGGGAAATACGATGATGTCACTTTAATACAATAGCTGTTGCCACAAGTATGTCAATTTTAAAGGTCTAATTACGTAAAGCCTTTGGGTATATAAATGTTATCTAACTTTACCAGTACCTTAACATACTATCATCATGAATAACACAGCTAAAATACCGCAGTTATTTTTACGTCAGGCCCTTGGTATTGGTTTTATCCTCCCTGTATTAGACAGACTGGGCGTATTGGGCGAAGCCGGTGTACACGGTAATGCCTGGGGCAACTGGGCCAATTTTGTAGCTTATACCAATACTCTGCTCCCGTTTTTGGACAAATCAGCTGCGGGTATCATGGCCTTACTGGCTACCATTGCCGAAGCTTTATTTGGCGTTTTATTGATCATCGGGTACAAAACAAAACTAACCGCGCTGGGTAGCTTCGCGCTTACCTTGGTCTTTGCCTTATGTATGGCCGTTTTTGTTGGTCCAAGGATACCTTTTAATTATTCGGTATTTGCCGATAGTGCCGCGGCACTTTTACTGGCCACCGTCCCGGTTTATTATTGGAGCGTGGATCGTTATTTAAAAAAATGATTTAGTTACATAGTAAAAGCCGGACCATTTAAAATGGCCCGGCTTTTTTTATTTGCTCTTGTCTATTATTTTAAAGATGAAATAGCCACATCAGCAATATCGCGGAGTGTCTGCTCATCGGCACCTGTCCTCGCGGCTACCTTTATCCCGGTGATATTGGCAAAAATAAACCGGGCCAATGTACGGGCTGTTTTTTGAGTCGAAAACTGGCCTTGTTGCTGTCCGCTCTCTATCAGTTTGGTTAAGGCATCTTCCACGCTCAGGTTATTGTTATTTACCATATCGCCTATTTCTTTATCCTGCCCAGCCAGTTCAACAGCAGTATTTACCATGAAACAGCCTTTTAAAAGCCGGTCTTCCGCACTCTCTTTGATCAAACCGTCAAAAATTTGTTTAACGGTAGCTTCGGGGTTTGTGGCTTTAGCGAGCATACTCAACATGGCCCCGGTTTGCTGGGTTTGATATAGCGACAAGGATTTTTTAAACAGCGTTCTTTTATCAGTATAGGTATTGTACAAGCTCGACCGATTGATGTTCAAACAATCGACCAAATCCTGTGCCGAGGTGCCATTATACCCCTTTCTCCAAAAAAGCTCTGCCGCTTTCCCAAGCAGTTCATCCTCATCAAAATCTTTCTTACGTGCCATGATCAACAATTTTAATGTCCATTGCCAGATGCTATTTACCCCTTTGGATAAACAACCTCTGGCAATAAGGCAAAGTTAATAAATTTAACTTATTTGAAACAATCGTTTCAATTGCGTGCAAATTTTTTTAGTACATAATCGCGTTCACTGTTAAGCCGCCATCAACAGTAATTTCGGTACCTGTAATAAATGAAGCATCGTCTGAAGCCAGGAACCGTACCACATTGGCAATTTCTTCTGGTTGTGCAAAGCGGTTAAATAATATTTTTTGACTTAAAGCCGCGCCGAACCCATCAACCTGCTCCTGCTCTAAACCTAATTTATCATACAACGGGGTTGCAACCGGGCCGGGAGAAATAGCGTTTACCCTGATTTTACGTGATGCCAATTCGCGGGCCAATACTTTGTTAAATGACAATACAGCGGCTTTGCTGGCTGCATAAACACTACTATCGGCCACACCTAAAACGGCATTTACAGAAGTATTGAATATAACGGAAGCACCATCATTGAGTAAAGGGATAAATTTTTGAACAGTAAAATAAACGCCTTTTACATTCAGGTTCATGATGCTGTCATAATGTTCTTCGGTAGCGGTTTCAACCGGACTAAAAGCGGCTATACCTGCGTTCAGGAACAGGATGTCAACTTTACCAAACTGGTCTTTAACGGCCTGTGCTAAATTATCTATCTGGTCAATTTTGCTTTGGTCAGATACGATGCCTGTGGCGCCCAATTCTTCGGCTGCTTTTTCAACAGATGTCCGGTTACGACCGGTAATAACTACAGTTGCACCTTGTGCTATCAGTTCTTTTGCGGCTGCATATCCAATACCGCTGTTACCACCTGTAACTACGGCAACTTTGTTTGTTAAATTATTCATTTTTTTAATGTTTAAGATTCTTGTTTTGAAATGTTGAATCAAAGATAAGTATTTTGAAACGATCATTTCAAAATAAAAATCAATATTTTATTATTACTTACAATGGACTGACATTTAGGGAATAAAATGGTTAATTTTGCCGTAATCAAATACCTTGAAAAAAAATTCTGTCACTATTTAGCAGAATTGGGATCTAACCTAAGAAGCTTTTTAAATTTGATTTAAAAAAAATTATGTAGAGACGCATAATTGCGTCTCCCTCAGGACAAGCCGCTTTGCAAAACATTTAACCGCCTTTGTAAGCGGGAGACGCAATTATGCGTCTCTACATTTAAGAAGAATTAAATTTTAAATAGCTTCTAAAATAATTTAAAAACAGGGTAAGGGTAAAAGCCCTTGAGCGTGTTATCATATGCGCCATGCTTTATGTAGCCTAAACCGGCTCATAAAACGGACGCGTTATACACACAAAGCATCTATAAATTAATGACCATCAACCAAAAACTAATCACCCGCGGCTTCGCGCTTCTTATACCCGCGCTTTTTTGCACCAAACTTTATGCTCAGAATAACCTGATGAAAGAGATCTCCATCGGCGAGATCAAACAGCAGCGCATGGGCAGCGTGCTGGATAAGATTGCCAGTAAAGGCAACTTTTATTTTGCCTACAACAACAAAACCATCCCGGCCGATAGCATGGTATCTGTGGCGGGTTATCGCGGAACACTTTTTAGCCTGCTGGATAAATTATTGGGTGATAGCTATGAATTTAAAGAGGTACCCGGATATATTGTATTACGACATGCACCGGGCAGATTGTATATCACTGCCGAGGTAGATAAGGAATTCGCGATAGTTAAAGGTTATGTAAATGATGTTTCGGGGCAGAAAGCTATAGCACGGGCCAGCGTTTATGAAAAAAATCAGCTGGTATCAACTTTAACTAATGACAAGGGTTACTTTGAGCTCAAGCTTAAAAACGCGAACGGCGCCCTTTCCTTAAGTGTAAGCAAGGAGGAATACCGCGATACCGCCCTTTATATATTGCCGGTAGTAAACGTAGACTCCAAACATAATAACAAGAATTATAAATATTACCCCGACGAAGGTTCGGGAAATGGTGTGGAGCATAGCCGTTTTGCCCGTTTCTTTATCAGCTCAAAACAACTGGTGCAAGGTATGAACCTGGGCAACTTTTTTGCCACAAGCCCCTACCAGGTTTCGCTGGTGCCAGGCCTGAGTACGCATGGTATGTATAACAGCCAGATCATCGACAAAGTTTCCTATAATCTTCTGGGTGGCTATACTGCCGGTATTAATGGCGTTGAAGCAGCCGGGATATTTAATATCAATCGCAAAGATGTGAACGGTTTTCAGCTGGCTGGAATATTTAACGTGGTTGGCGGCAGCCTGAGCGGTTTTGAGATAGCCGGCATCTACAACAATGTGCTCAACAACTCAAGCGGTATGCAGGTGGCTGGTATTGGCAACAGAACTAATAAATTTAAAGGCGCGCAGGTGGCTGGTATAGCCAACCTGGATCAGGAGGCAAAGGGCTTTCAAATGGCAGGGCTGTTTAATAACGTAAAGAATTTTACCGGTGGTGTACAGGTGGCAGGGCTTTTTAATACCGGGCAGCAAGCAAGTGGTGTGCAGTTTGCCGGGCTTTTCAATTGGTCGACCGGGCAAACGGGCTCACAAATGGCGGGTCTTTTCAACGTAGCCAAAAAGGTGAAAGGTTTTCAGTTTGGGTTTTTATTTAACGTAGCCGATAGCAGCGACTACCCCATCGGCATCCTAAACTTTATTAAAAACGGCGAAAAAAGCCTGGCCATCAGTACCGATGAAAATCTGTTCACCCATCTTGATTTCCGCTCGGGTGGCAGGGTGATGTATGGCTTGATTGGTGCGGGTTATAAATTTGGCGATGCGTCATCCAAATATGCATTTGACCTGGGTTTTGGCGCGCATATCATCAACCATTCCAAATTCTCCTTAAACGGCGAATATACAGTAGAGCTTATTACCGATACCAAAAAGAAATTTTATCAAACCCAATCCTTTAAGTTGCTACCAGGCTACAAGCTTACTAAACTGTTACGCCTATTTGCTGGCCCAACCTTTGATATCACCGGCTCCGATCCGAATGACGATGCCCAAGTACATGGCTGGGAGCTGAGCAAACATATCGGTAGTGATAATAATATCACCACCCTAAGTATCGGCGTAACCGGCGGGCTGCAATTTGTTTGGTAGTAAAAAAGAGACGCATTTGATGCGTCTCTACGGTTAAAAGAATAGGGGTAAAAAAGAGGCGGCATTGTCAATTAAATTGACCGTTTTTTGGCTAAAGCCAGTAGCTTATCATACTGAAATCCGTTGGTTAAAACCAACGGATTTCAAAGGTAAATCAGTTCGTCTTCTATTCATTGCCGTCCCATAAATGGGACGGATAATGGAATCATTTGCTGGCTTTAGCCGAACCAACAATCTTCCGAAAAATTCGCCAATCCAGGCGTCTACGCCTGGATATTATTTTAGGTAAGCGTCCACGCTTACTTTTTAATAACTGTAAGCGTAGACGCTTACTTAAGTATGGGTTCAAGCGTGGACGCTTGAACCGGCGGAGTGGTTTCTACGCGCGATGATTATCCTGTTCCATAAACCCCTTCCCCCCCTTCCCGAGGAAAGGAATCGCACAGGGCTTTGGCTTTTTTTTCGGCTGTCATGCTGAGCCCGTCGAAGCATGGTGGGTAGACCTCTGCGCTCTACCCTTCGACGAGGCTCAGGGTGACACCTTTTTTTATATTTTCAGTCTATTCAGGCATGACCACTTGAACCAACGAAGTATAAAGTTGGGTTTACACTGTAAACCCATTAAATGATTAAAAAAATACATAACTATTTGTTTTACAATTAGTTAAAATAATGTAAACCATAAAAAGTGTAAACCATGTAAACCCACTTTTTATAACACTGCGTATCCGGACAGATCAAAGAAAAAAGAGGCCGGTCATGATTGATGATACAGCCTCTTTTATTATCTGATAATGACATTATTTCCTACTTCTATGATATTCATAGCAGGGGTTGTGCCTTTTATGGCATTCAATGCATTGCTTAGGGGCTCGGACCATTTAATGGTGATGGTGATAGGGATATTGCGCAAGGCAGCCTTCTCAATTCTGATATTTACGCCGTAAGCTTCGTTCAATACATTGGCCAGGCGCCACAGCGGTATATTATTGGCGTTGAATACCGGGTTCTTGTAATAGCCATACAGATCGTCGGTGCTTTTTTGAACCTTCAGTTGTTTATCTTCGGGATTGATGCTCACCATTTGATTACGGGTTAACCTTATCGCGTTGTTGCTCCGGGTCACTTGTACAATCCCGCTCTCTACTATGATCTGGGTGTTGCGCTGCTTGCTTTTTACGTTAAAGGCCGTACCTATATCTTTTATGGTAACATCATTCACGTGCACGGTAAAGGGGGCTGCCTCATTGTGCTTCACATCAAAAAATGCCTCGCCGGTAAGGGTGATCTCACGTTTTGATTTAAAAGCACCAACATAGCTGATACCCGAGTTTTTGTTCAAATGCACCACCGAGCCATCGGGCAAGGTATCAACCCTCACCTGGTTATTGGCCTGAATGTTCACCACCTGGGTAGCGGCGTTTTGCTGGTACAGGTAATAACCTATCCATCCGCCGCCTATTACCAATATCGCGGCCGCGGCTATGCGCAGCCAGTTAGTGTCAGTACTCCTGTTTATCGAAACTACTTTGGCGGGCTCCCGTTGGGCTGTCGCTCTTATTTCCTTAAATTTCTCCCAGGCATCGGCCTCACTCAGCGGACTAACCTCTGCCAGTCGTTTACCGGTTTCCAGGATAATTTTTACCTCCTCAAACTTTTTGGCATTGGCATGATTGGCACTCTTCCAGGTTTCAATCTCCTCCCCTTCATGGGTGCTTGCCTCTCCCAAAATATATTTGATCAGTATATCTTCGCTCATATCCTGTTTCATGATCTAAACATATTAAATAGCATAAATGCAATAAGTGGTAAAAATTCCTTCATTTCTTTTCTTAATATCCGCAGCGCCTTGCCCATGTGGGTTTCTACAGTTTTGATGGATATATCCAGCTGATTAGCTATCTCCTGGTATTTTAATTCCTGGAAACGGCTGAGCTGAAATATAGCCCGGCATTTTTCGGGTAATTTACCCAGGGCATTGTTTAAATGGTGCTCCAGTTCGCTCATTTTTAGTTTGCCTGCCGCATCATCTGTATCGTTCTTCATGGCATACGCTGTTGAGGTTTGATATTTTAATTGAACTTTTTGTCGCCTGATGTAGTTCAGACTTTCGTGATATACCGATTTGTACAGGTACGATTTAATGGATGTTTGTATATGCGACCATTCGTTTTTTTCCCAGAGTTTAAGGAACAGCGATTGCACAATCTCTTCCGCCACATCCCAGTCCTTCAATAACGAGAAAGAATATGCATGGAGTTCCCTAAAATGTTTTTTGAACAGCTGCTCAAAAACGGCCTCATTTTCGTTGACCAGATCGGCTGTCATCTCCTTATTATCCATTATGGTATTTATCAAGAACCAAGAGTCAAGAATCAAGAACCAAGATAAACAATAATAGCAGGTTGCTTTTGGCTTATCTTGATTCTTATCTCTTGACTCTTATTTTAAACTATTGAAATTTAAAACCAACTCCCAGGCTAAAGATATTGGCCTTTTGACCAAGTTCCTTATTCACCTTGCTTAAACCCAGGCTGTAGCGGGCATCAAAAGTGAGGCTTCCAATATCAACACCTGCATCTATCACACCCCCGGCGCTAAATTTTTTGTATTTAAACCCTTCCGGAGCAATTGGTGTTTTAAGGTTATAATACAAATCCGGACCGGCAGATACCCTGAAATTCAGATCGGCAGTATTCACAAGCTTGTAGCCTACCATTAAAGGTACGTTCAATTGCCTGAACTTAGCTTCGTACGAATTGGAATTAAAACGGTATTTATCGCTGAAGGTTACATAGTTTAACTCAGGTTGAAAATATAAGGTCTTTCCGGCCCTGGCAAATATGCCCGCGTTAAAACCTATTTTGCCCGATTTATCGTTGATGGCGCTCAAACCTGTTTTTAAGGTAGAAAAGTTAACACCTGCCTTGATACCAAACTCAAGATCTGGTGATGACTGGGCTTTTGCAGAACCTACCCCTAAAGTAACCAGGATAGCTGCGGTTGTAAATAATTTAATTGCTTTCATTTTTTGGTTTTTGTTTGTGATCATCTTTATCTGTTTATTATTTGTTATTCGATAGTATGACACGCCCGGTAAACTTTACCCTGACTGTGTTTTGAAAAAAATTTGTTTTATACTAAAAACAGGGTGTCATGCTGAGCTCTGTCGAAGCATGGTGGGCAGGCCTCTGCGCTCTACCCTTCAACGGAGCTCAGGGTGACACCCCTCTTTGTGTAACATCTACAATGCCACCTGTATACCCGCGGTATAGCCAACGTAAAATCCATACAGGTCGCGGCCGTCATGGCGTGTCCAGCTGTTGATGTATTTGGTGGTCATCTTGCGCCCCTCTTCGGTATTGGTGTTTACATAATTGATAGACGGACCGGCAAATATCTCCACCTTATTAGCTATCCGGAATGATGGCATCAGTCTGAAGGTCGACTTCCAGTATTCGTCGCCTTTAAAGCTTTCCAGTCCACCATTAACTAATTCTGTATTCAGGCGGAACGATTGGATGGTTAACACATGCGCGCCAAAACCGGCCTCGTACGCATACTTTTGCTTTTTATTCTTGAAATTGTAGCCAATACCCACAATACCATAAAACACTTTACCACCGGAGCGGAACGTTAGTAGCGTGGTTTGATTTTCGTCGATAGTAGCACCCAGGCTTTTTTCGCCATTCTTGGCAATGTTGATGATACCTATTTGCGTACCGGCGCTATCGGCAATATTGATAAAACCTATTTGCGTGCCTCTTGATTTTTTAGCCAGGTTCATAAAACCGGCAATCTGGGTGCCCTTATTGTCGCGGGCTATATTCATAAAACCGGCCAGCTGCAGGGTTGAAACATTGCCGCCCTTATTCAGGAAGCCAGCTATCTGGGCGCCGCTGCTCTTGCCTGCTATATTGGCAAAACCGGCAATCGCCACTCCATGCCCACCGCCGTATGTGTTTAGAAAACCGGCTACCATGGTACCATCGGCATTTTTGCCCACATGGTTCGAAAAACCGGCTATCTGGAAACCGCGCGCGTCATTGTGGATAATATTGGAGAACCCGGCAATAGTAACCCCGCGTTCGGCGGCTGATACCCCGGCAATCAGGTTTAGCGAAAAACTATTAGTATCTCGGGCTGCGTTTGTCCAGTTGCTGCTGAGCGGATAAACCAAACCCACGTTAGTGCGGGCGCGGTCGTGATCCTGGGCCTGGGCATTGGTGCCTACAAATACTATTAAAAAAAACGTCCATATCTTTAAAATAGTTAATAAGAGGCTGTCATTGTAAGAGTAAAAGTTCATGTCTATAATATTTATCGTGTATTTGGAGCTATGACACGCCTCTTGAACTTTACCCTGACTCTGTTTTTAAAAAAAATCGGGAACGAGAAACAAGAACCAAGAGTCAAGAATCAAGACCAGGAAAAAACTAATAGATTTATATAGGAAATAGAATCAAGAGATAAGAGTCAAGAATCAAGACAAGGAAATACAAAAGACATAATTTGCGAGAAAAATGCAATAACACGGGCAGGTTCTTCCCTCTTGATTCTTGACTCTTATCTCTTGATTCCTGACTCTTATTTCTTGATTCTAAAAAAAACTGTAACATTTCACCCCTTCGTGCGAATAATTGGTAAAACACAATCACCATAGGTACTTCAATGAGTAATCAACAAGAGGAAATATTTTTAACCGTAATTGAACAGAACAAGGGGATCATTTACAAGATCGCCAATTCGTTCAAGAAGGATGAGAATGATAAAAAGGACCTAGTGCAGGAAATCATTTTCCAGCTTTGGCGGGCCTTTCCCAGTTTTGATGACCGCAGCAAACTATCTACCTGGATGTATCGTGTGGCACTAAACGTAGCCATCAGCTCCTACCGGAAAGAAAAAAAGAAGAACGATGTGATCGTCCTGCTGTCTGAAAGCATGATGGATTTCAGCGAGGAAGCAGAAGCATCGCCAGAAACACAAATTAACCTCCTGCAACAATTTATTAACGAACTGAAAGAACTGGACAGGGCCCTGATGCTGCTTTATCTGGAAGAAAAAAGCGGCAAGGAAATAGCCGAAATACTGGGTTTATCTGAAGCCAACGTGCGGACCAAGACTAACCGCATTAAAGAACAATTAAAACAAAAATTTTCAAAAATTAACGCTTAATACCATGGAAGAGTCGATGATAAAACAAATGTGGCGCGATTACGATCTGAAACTGGAAAGATCCCTGCAGCTCAATTATAAGATCATCAGGGAAATGCAAACCAAAAAAATCGAGGACCATATCAACTCGTTTCGCCGTAACCAGGTTTTCGGCGTGGTGGTAGGCATATTATTTACCGTTTTTCTGGGCTTTCTGGTGATCAACAGTTTAAACAATATCTATTTCGCTATCTCCATCGGTCTTATCGCCCTGTTCAATATTTTTGCTGTGGCCGCCTATATCAGGCATCTGGCTATGTTAGAGCGTGTGAGCATTACTGATACCATCACCCGTACACAGGAAAAACTGGCCGCTATACAAAGCTCATTGAACATGGTAGGCCGGATAATGATATTGCAAACCCCTTTTTGGTGCACGTTTTGGTACAGCCAGCAACTGGTTGACCACGGCGGAACAACATTCTGGGCTATCAACCTCACTGTAGTTACTTTATTTACTATACTGTCTGTTTACCTATTCAATACATTAACCTATAAAAACATCCATCGTAAATGGGTCAAAAGTTTTATTGAAAGTTTTGGCGGCAAAAAGATCATCAAAGCCATGGAGTTTTTGAAAGAAATAGAGGAATATAAAACGGAGGGTTGAGAGAGCCAGGAATCAAGAGTTAAGAATCAAGAACTTTGGTCTTAGTTTCTAAAATCATATTTTTCAGTTCCCTCCCCACGGGAGGGGTGTGGTAGGGTAGCGCGCAAATGCAGGGAGGGGTTTATACATCAGGCTTAAACTTGCCGGATGGTTAAACCCCTTCCTCCCCTTCCCGAGGGAAGGAATCGCATAAGGCCAGGCTTTTATTGAATGCACAATTAAAGTATTAACTTAATCACTAATTCACTAACTCAATAATTCGATAATTAAAAACCTCTATGGGCGAATTACGGACAAAACGAATATACAACCCTGCCGACAAAACAGATGGTCTGCGGATACTGGTCGACCGGCTATGGCCACGAGGCGTAACCAAAGAACGGGCGCAAATTGACCGCTGGATGAAGGATATAGCCCCATCAACCGAACTGCGCAAACAATTTCATGCCAATCCGCAAAACTGGGCAGAGTTTCAGCACAACTACATCGCCGAACTGCGGCAATCAAAAGAAGCGGTTAATGAACTGGTAGATCTCATAAAAAGTCATGAAACAGTTACCCTGCTCTTTTCTGTTCATGACGAACAGCAAAATCATGCGATGGTGTTACGGGAGTTTTTGTTGATGATTATATAATACGCACGTCATTGCGAGCGCGCGGAGTAGTGTCAAAAAAAACACGTCATTGCGAGGTACGAAGCAATCTCTATGCTATACAGGGTGTGCTTTTCTGGTTGTCTTGCCTACGTAGAGATTGCTTCGTACCTCGCAATGACGTGATGGTTAAAAGTTAAGACTTACGAAGTTTTCTAAAGTCTTCTCTCGCGATAGCTATCAGGATGGAGGGTTAGGTGAAGTTTTCCTTCCCCTTACCAGCATTTTCATCCGTTGCCGTTTAAGGGATATTTTCACATAGGGCTGCTGGGTTTTATCGGCTTCTATTTTAAAGGCCGAGATGATATCCCGGTAGGATAATATCCCCGTCACCTGCTGATCGCCGGGTGATAGTACGGGCAGCACCTCTACATCAGCTTTTGACATCATTTCCATCGCATACCGCAGTGTGTCGGTACTTTTAACAGAAGTCCAGGCCTCCTTTTTAAGCAGATCCCGTAATGGCGAAGTTGGGTCAAGATCACGGCTGTAAATGTCCGTTAGCTTTAAAGTACCGTTAAATTCGCCGTCGTTATTCACTACAATGAGGTAATTGTCCTGGATCTTATTGGTACTTGCCCAGGCACGTACATCGGCTATACTGTTGTTGAGGTTGATGACCGTTGCTTCATCACTGATCACCTGCGAAACCACCATTTTTTGCAGCAGGTCGGGTTCAAAAGAATCGGGCGTAAAAATACCGCGACGGGCAATCTTTTCGGTCATGATGGTATTCTCCATCAGGAAAAACGAAACCATATAAGCGGCGGTACAAGCCCCCAGCAAAGGCAGCAAGGCATGCGATTGCATAGTAGCCTCCAGCGCGAAGGTGATACTGGTTAAATAAGCCCTTGAAGCCCCCGCAAACATGGCCGACATGCCGATCAGCGCAGCCATAGGGATACTGATGCCCGAGTTAGGGAACATCAGTAAAATAAGTGTACCTATAAGCGCCCCGGCAGCGCCACCCATCGTAAGCAATGGTGCCAAAGTACCGCCCGATGTACCGCTACCCAACGCAATAGCCCAGGATAAAAATTTCAGAAACAACAAATTACAGATGATGATCAGCGGCCACTTGCCCGATAACAAACCCGTAATGTTATCATAACCCACCCCTAGCGTATGCGGCGCGAAGAAACCGATAACACCCACGGCCAGTCCGCCAATAGCCGGCCACCAGATCCAGTGAATGGGCAATTTTTCGAAATTATCTTCAATAACGTATACGATTTTGGTGATGCCCAATGATAAAAAGCCTATGACGATACCCATAAAACTATATATACCCAAGGCCAGGTTTGACGGCGTTGGCAGATCGGGCATGGGAAATACAGGACCTGCCTCAAACAGCAAGTGATGACCCGCCGCGCCGGTGATACAGGCTAAAGCTACAGGCAGGATAGCCTTTGGCGAAAACTCAAACAACAACAATTCAATAGCCAGGAACACTGCCGCTATAGGTGTACCAAATATAGCCGACATACCAGCCGTTGCCCCTGCCGCTAAAATAATTTTACGTTCATTGGCCGTTATCCGGAATAGTTGTCCCAGGGTCGAGCCTAAGGCGCCACCCGTCGCTATAATAGGTCCTTCGGCACCAAAGGGACCACCCGTACCTATGGCAATAGCCGATGATATGGGTTTTAAAAAGGTAATGGCCGGGTTGATATTGCTTTCGTTAACCAGGATCTGCTCCATCGCCTCCGGGATCCCATGCCCCCGGATAGCCTTCGAACCATAAAAAGCCATAATACCTACCAATACACCGCCAATAGCCGGAATAACAATAACCCATGCCCCCAAATGGTTACCCGCAGGCGAGTGAAAGCCCAGACTGAACGAACCATAAAAAGATATATTGGTAACCAGGTTAATGAGATAGATCAACACTTTAGCGATAAGACTGATAGCTATAGCCACCGCCACCGATAAACAGGAAATAAATACCAGTCGTTTTTTTTGAATAATGCCATTTCCGGAATTGGATGGATTCTCGATATAATTTAATGCCGGCGATATGGGTATCCCGGTTTTGTTTGCAGCTTTTTTTAATGGTTCCATTTTGATGATGCCGGCAATTGATTGTTAAGACCAGCTTTTCGGGGTACAAAATTAAGATTTTTATTTATAAATATTGTATAAACAATATTTATAAAACATTAATTTTACATTTTTATACGCTTTATATTATTTAAACAACAAAAAAGTTATTAACGCCAGGTGTAGAATAGACTCACCCGGTCTGCGCTTCGCTGGACCACCCTCTCTTCGCCTATGGCGGAAAGAGGGGAGAAAATCTCTCCGCGCGTCATTGCGAGGAGGAACGATGTGGCAATCCCCGATATTCAGGGCGTCTCTGTAAATCGGGGATTATTAATCTAGTTAATTGTCTTTTAAAGGTATCAATGAGCTCCCTCCGGTCGGTTGTCCACGCTACGCTCGCAATGACGTTGTTTTTTACCCTCTTTCCAGCAAAGCTGAAGAGAGGGTCGACAAGTGTAGCGATGTCGGGGTGAGTTGATACCGCGTTTAGTTTAAGTGAGGCTAACAATTAAATATTTATTATTGCATACGCAACATTTATGACAAAAGCCACCCATACCTGTGATCTGAATACCTGTTTTTTGTGTCGTAACAGCCTTAAAGACTGGCTGCCTGCCATTGGTGCCCATAAACAGAATATCACCCTGAAAAAGGGGCAACAACTATTTAAAGAGGGCGACGACGTAACCGGCATCTACTTTATGTATAAAGGCGTGGTAAAGGTTCACAAACAATGGGACCAGGAAAAGGACCTGATCCTGCGGTTTGCCAAACAGGGCGACATATTGGGGCATCTGGGTTTAGGCGATACTTCAACCTATCCTATTTCGGCAACAGCCGTTGAACCCGGGATTGTGTGTTATGTTAAAATGGATTTCTTTGAATCGTCATTAAATGTGAACAGTCAGCTTACGTACAAGCTCATGAAGTTTTTTGCCAACGAGTTGCAGGAGTCGGAAAAAAGGATGCGTAACCTGGCACACATGCCGGTCAAGGAGCGCATCGCGCAGGCTTTGTTGTCCCTCCGTAACCAGTTTGGTCTCAATGAGGATGGCTTTGTAGATATCGAACTCACCCGGCAGGATATTTCCTCCTATGCCAGCGTGGTGTACGAAACCTTTTTTAAAGTAACGCAGGAGTTTATACAGAACAAGCTCATCACCCTTGATGGTAAAAGCTTCAAACTCCTGAACGAAGAAGCCCTGAAAGAAATGACTTTGGGGAGGAAGAGGTAGCGGGTTCTGTCATCCTGAACTTGTTTCAGGATCTCTCAGGACAGGTTAACCGCCATGTTGTACACCTTGCTCATGGGATGCCGAAACAAGCTCGGCATGACTAAATATTCTCCTTAAAATTTCGTATATTTACATATACAGCAGCCCGGGTTTCCCACGAAAAGGAAACCCGGGCTGTTTTGTTAAGCCCCCAAACAGGTCAAAAACTGACCATTTTACATCTAGTTATTTGATAATCAATAATTTAATACTTTTTAAAGTTTCAAAAACTGCTCAAAACCGCGTTAAAATTTGTTAAAAAGTGTTAAAATGAGGGTTTTTCGAGTAGTTTTCGAGCGATTTTCATCCCATTTCGGCCAAAAAGTGTTAAAATTTAAGGTTTAAAAAGTTTTTTAATGGCCAAGTGGAGCCGGGCATATGACAACCGGATTTTCCTGATTTGAATCTCTTAACTCTTGCTCCAAATTTATACCTAAATTGCAGCCGGGAGGTTTTCATTGAGTAAGTACAGCAAATTAAGGCGGTTTCATAACTTTTTTAAGTTTCAGCGCGATTTCAGGGCCAACAGTGTTCAAAAGGTCAGGAGTTATGAGATCATATTGCTTTGGGTTCGCAACAATCTTTCGCACAGTCATTTCCTGATACTATCGGGTATATTGGTGGGTTGTACAGCGGGTTTGGCGGGGGTAGTTTTAAAAATGCTGGTGCATTATATCCACTACCTCATCACCTCCAAATTCCAGTTTGAGCAGCAAATCGTTTTTTATGTGGTATTTCCCTTATTGGGCATTGTACTCACCACACTGGTGGTGCTATACATTTACCGGGGTAATGACAGGAAAGGCATTCCTGCCATATTATATGAAATCGCACAGAACTCCAGCCTGGTATCGCCGGTAAAAATGTACTCCCAGATAGTGCAAAGCGCCATTACCGTAGGTTTGGGTGGTTCTGCAGGCCTGGAAAGCCCTATCGCGGTAACGGGTTCGGCCATTGGCTCCAACTTTGCCAAAACCTACAAGCTGGACTATAAAGACCGTACCCTGCTGCTAGCCGCTGGAGCCACGGCGGGTATAGCCTCGGCATTCAATGCCCCTATAGCAGGGATGATGTTCGCCTTTGAAATATTACTTACAGGTGTGGTTTTTACCGATTTTATCCCCCTGGTTGTGGCTGCTGTTTGCGGTAGCCTGGTATCCAGGATCATTTTAAACGAGGAAGCCTTGTTTCAGTTTACATCGAGACAGGCTTTTAACTATAAAAACATACCGTTCTATATTGTACTGGGCATTGCCTGCGGTCTGTATGCCCGCTATTTCGTGGTGATATCGCAATGGGTGGAGCATCAATTTAAACACCTGAAAAGAAGCAGGCTACAAAAAGCTATCATAGCCGGGGTACTGCTTTCGGTACTCTGTGTACTATTTCCGCCCTTATTTGGCGAAGGTTATTCGACCATTAAAGTGCTGGCCACCGGGAAGATAGAGTCGGTAGTGGCGGTTAGTTTTTTTAAATATTTCACTTTTCACGAGTGGTTTATTTTGTTGTTTTTGGGCTTTATTTGCTTGTTAAAGGCTTTTGCCACCTCTATTACCATTTACGGTGGCGGTAACGGCGGTAACTTCGCGCCCTCCTTATTTGCGGGTGGCACTCTGGGTTATTTTATCGCGGTAGTATGTACCCAGATAGGTATCCCGAATGTACCCACCACCAATATGGTGATAGTGGGAATGGCCGGGGTAATGAGCGGGGTACTGTATGCACCATTGACAGCCATATTCCTGATCGCCGAGTCGAGCTCGGGATATGATCTTTTTATGCCGCTGATGATCGTTTCGGTGATGTCGTTCCTGATCGCCAAACGTTTTTCGGCCATATCGCCCGACTTAAAACAATTGGCCGAGGAGGGCAAGATATTTACCCGCGAGCACGATCAAAACCTGCTCCTGCTGCTGCACACACCCGATCTGATAGACCATGACGTACAGGAGATCAGCATCTACGCGTCATTTACAGAATTGATCGAATTGATCAGTGTCGGCAAGAAAAACTTTATCGCCGTAACTAATGATGATCACGTACTTGAAGGTATCATCCTCCTGGATGATATCAGGCCGGTCATGTTCAATAAAGACTTGTATGATGAACTGAGCGTACAAAAAGTAATGGTTATCCCTCCTGCCATTATTAACGCGGAGGACGATGTGCGGGAAATTGTCAAAAAATTTGATGAAACCAATAGCTGGAACCTCCCGGTGGTTGATCAGCACAAATTTGTTGGTTTTATATCCAAATCAAGCGTACTGAACCGTTACCGGCAGTTGCTAAAAGAATACTCCAGTTAAATAATTGATAGCCATGAATAAACTAAGTGCCGCTTTTGAGCAATTTGATGCTTACAATCAAAAAGACCCGAATACTTTTACCTGGGAAAATATAAGCTATCCGCAGGAGTATTTTTTGGCCATTGAGCTGTACAACTGGGTGAATAAACTGGATCCTGATGCCAGCGAAGAGTTGCTGCTTGCTTCCCGGAGCCAGCATATCGGTCGTTGGGAAATACCGCGCAATACCTATCCCGAAGGCAGGGAAGCTTATTTAAAATGGCGTAAAGACCTGGCCCAGTACCATGCCGAAAAAGCGGCTGCTATTATGGAAAATGTTGGTTATAATCCCGAGCAAATTGCCCGGGCAAGGCAGATACTGCTTAAGCAAAAGATCAAGGTTGACCATGATGTGCAAACTATAGAAAATGCCCTTTGCCTGGTATTCCTGCAATTTCAGTACGAGGACTTTCACCCCAAATACGAGGCTGATAAGGTGATCAATATCCTTAAAAAATCGCTGCTGAAAATGGATGCGCACGGGCACCAGTTTGCTTTAACCCTGCCTTATTCAAACCAGGGCTTGCATTATATACAGGAGGCTTTAAAGCTGATAAACAGTAAATAATTATTTTGTCGGCTCTTTCCTGTTACCAAAAGTTATAGACGAGTTAACAAAGTTGATGGTCATACTGGTAAACTGTGAAAACATATCCTGCCCCATGTTGCCGTAATAGTATTTGTCACTTACCTGGGTTTCTTCGAGGTTTACCTGTGTGTTATTAAAAAACACTTGTTTATGATCAACAGTAAAGGCCAGCTGCGGTACTTTGAGCGTTTTCATTCGCCTTGCGCCACCAGCGCCTCCCATGTGCAGACTGTCTTTTTTGGCGATGCTATCCAAATGGGGTTTGAATTGTTTATAAAAATTATCGCTAAATAAAGTTATCTGGGCGCCGGTATCAAAAGTAAAAGGCAGTGATTTACCCTGGTACTCCATATAAATTACAGGCTGTAGCAGATCAAGCGCCAGGTTATGCGGGATAGTTTTTCTATCTGCTATTAATGGAATTTGCATGGTATCTTTATCTATGGTTATTTCGCCAAGCGCTTTAATAATAGGCAAGCCAATAATGCCATTGATTTTATAGGCTCCACCGGCAAAGCTCAGGGCGCTATCCGGAAATATCAGGAACAAGGCATTATTGATCTGCACATTACCTATGTTGAACTTCTTGGCTATACCAAGATTCACTTTGGTGCTTACGCCATTCATCCCGCCTTCAATACTCACCTGGGAGTTTTTAACCACATCCAGATGCAGTTTTTGGGCATAGGTGGCGCTTATGGTTGATATATTAGCCCCGGTATCAAAAACAAACAGGTAACTGCTATCCTGCTGTTGCACCGGGATATTCCACAAACCGGCCATATCTTTTTTTACCGGGATGACTGATGACGCTTGTTTGTGCACCTGTTGAGCAGGGGCAGTGGCAAGCGCAGCCCATATTTTGTTTTCTTCCTGCTGATCAGTTAGTTCGCTTGCGCTAAACCAGGCGCTGTAATATTTAACCAATTGTTCAGAGGCTGTGTGGGCGGTCTTGTAATTATTCAGTTTAACATAGTTGTCATAAGCAATACGGTGCAGATAAAACTGCAGTTTACTGTCGCTTGCTGATATTTTACCGGCAAATATTTTTTTAAGGAGCAAATTGGAAGCTTCGGGTTGATTAAACGCGTTGGTTAAAAACGCTTTATAAAGTATCTTATCATTCGCCGATATATGAGCCGTAGCTAAAGCCTGCTCTAATAATGTATATTGTTTGGTGTATACCAATTCATGGAGCTGTTTTATCTGGGCAGAGGCCGGCAATTCAAAAATAAGTATGATTGCTATGACGGTTAAAAGGTGTCGCGTTTTCATTTAGCTGCGTATCCTGTTAAGATATTTCTGCCTAAATTTTGTTACAAGCTATTTGACAAGCTTTGTAAAAAAGAGCAGACATTTCACAACTAGTAGCTTTATAAACAAACAATTAGGTTATTTAACCCTTTATTGATAAATTAACAAATATGCCTCATTGGGTTAAAACAACATTAAAAGTATTGAGCGGTATTGTAGCATTAGTTATAGTGGCCTTTATAGCCATTACTATTTATGTTGTTTACAATAAGCAAAAAGTGCTTAACCTCATTACTACCGAGCTTAATAAAAACCTGAATGGTACCCTTACCATTGGCGGGCTCAACCCTACTTTTTTTAAAGGCTTCCCGGGTGTATCGGTAGCGTTAAAAAATGTTACCCTGAAAGATAAACTTTGGGCTACCCATCACCATACCCTGCTGAGCGCGAAAGACATTTATGTTTCTGTAGATGCCAGCGCTTTACTAAAAGGCACGATTAATATCAATAAAGTAGAGATCAGTAATGCCAATATCGATCTGTTTACGGATAGTACTGGTTATAGCAATACGGCTGTTTTTAAAAGCAAGCACCAGGAAAACACATCAATTAAAGAAAAAAGCAGCTCATCAACCCAGATAAAACGCTTTGAATTAAACAATGTTAATTTTGTTGTGGACGATCGCAAAGCATCTAAATTGTTTCAGTTTGAGGTGCAGGATATCGATGGAAAAATGGACTACCCCACTACCGGCTGGAAAGCTCATCTTCAATTAAAAACACTGGTAAAAAGCTTCTCGTTCAACACTAAAAAAGGAAGTTTTATAAAGGATAAGCTGCTTAGCGGACCTTTTGATATTAGCTACGATAACAAAAACAAGTTGATCACCGTGGCGCCTAACAAATTGGGAATTGGCGATGATACCTTTACCATTGGCGGCCAGTTTAACCTGGCCACAGATCCGGTTAAATTTACGCTGAACATTGCCGACGATCATATCCTTTGGCGAAGCGCGTCGAACCTGCTGGCAGCCAATATTACCAAGAGTCTGCGGATGTTTGATTTGGACGCCCCCATCGCCGTAACCGCCGACCTGAAAGGCAGCTTTGGCGCCGGTGATCCCCTAATCTTTGTTACCTGTAAAGTAAAGGATAATACATTAACAACCCCTGCCGGCCGCATTAATAACTGTAGTTTCAACGGGGTGTTCAGCAACAATTATATTAATGGTAAAGGTTTGGGTGATGAAAATTCTATTATTAAGCTGTATCATTTTAATGGCGATTATAAAGGTTTGCCTTTTACGGTTGATACCGCTTTTGTTAACAATTTAAATACACCGGTTGCAACCGGTGTATTCAGATCACAATTTGATGTGGAAAAGCTTAACTCCGTTATTGGCGAGCAGAGCCTTAAGTTTACAAAAGGTACTGCTGATATTACCATGGCTTACAAAGCCGACCTGGTAAATTACGAGTTAAACAAGCCTTTGCTGGATGGTGTAGTTAACATCAAAAATGCCGACGTAAGTTATTTACCGCGTAACCTTCATTTTAAAAATACGGGTATTGCACTAAGATTTTATAAGAACGATTTGTATATGAATAATATCCGCTTGCAAACAGGTAATAGTGTGGTAAGTATGCAAGGAAAGGTGAGTAATTTTTTAAATCTGTACTACACCGCCCCTGAGAAAATACTGATCGTATGGCAAATAACAAGTCCGCAGCTACATATAGCCGAATTTTTAGGCTTTTTGAATGCCCGCCAAAGTGAAGTACCCGTTAAAACAAAAAACACCAAGATCAATTTAAACAACAAGCTAAACACTGCCTTTGACAAAGGCAAAGCCGAACTGCACCTCCGTGTAGCCAAAGTTTATTACAAAAAATTTTTAGCCACCGATGCCACTGCCGACCTGTTACTGGATAATAATATTATCAAGGTGCAGAACGTGAGCGTTAAACATGCGGGCGGATCATTAAAGCTGGCGGGTAACATTGTTCAAAATGGTAAGGTGAACAACTTTTTGCTTAACACCCAGGTTGATAATGTAAACGTGAGTAATTTCTTTTATTCGTTTAATGATTTTGGCTTGCAAAGTTTTTCGTCAAAAAATTTAAGGGGGTTTTTATCGGCACAAGCACATATTACGGGTAGTATCAATAACGAAGGCAATATTGTGCCCCGTTCTATCAACGGCACGGCAACCATTGATCTGCAAAAAGGGGCACTGATTAACTTTAGCCCGATAACAAGTGTAGGGAAATTCGCGTTCCCGTTTCGCGATCTGAAGAATATTACCTTCTCCAACCTAAAAGGCAAATTTGATATTAACGGCGATAAAATCACTATAAGTCCTATGCAAATCAACTCAAGTGTATTGAATATGGATGTGGCCGGCGTGTATTCTTTATCAAGGGGTACTAACATAGCGCTTGACATCCCACTCCGTAATCCTAAAAAGGATTCGACCATAGTTGATCAAACTGAACGAAATAAAAAACGCATGCGTGGCATTGTTTTACATATATTAGCTACAGACGGTGATGATGGCAAGATCAAGATAAAGTGGAACAAGAACCGGGCGAAAAAAGAGGAGACAAACACCGAAATAACCAACTAAATTAAAAAAAGAACATAATAAACCGTTATTACATCCTTGCGTCATGTAATTTTGACACAATAATAGCATTTAATTGAGTATCTTTGTGCATCCATTTAAGAGATCATACATTTGATTAAACATTTATTGGTTACTAACACCACGCTTCGTACTGCAATAACAGCATTAGCCAACCCTCGTAACTATCCCGGGTATAGTAAAATTTACAGAAGCAAAGTTTAATTTAATTTATTTTTTAATATCGGCTGGTTAAGTTTAACCAGACAAAATCTTATCGGACTGTTTATTAGCTTGAAAAAAATCTATTCAAAAAAATGAGACAACTTAAAATATCCCAATCCATTACCAACCGCGAGTCTCAGTCGCTTGAAAAGTATCTGCATGAAATAGGCAAGGTAGATTTAATTAGTGCACAGGAAGAAGTGATCCTGGCGCAGAAGATCCGTGAGGGCGACCAGGCTGCATTAGAAAGGTTAACAAAAACTAACCTTCGCTTTGTAGTATCAGTGGCAAAACAGTACCAAAATCAGGGCCTTACCTTAGGCGACCTTATAAACGAAGGAAACTTAGGTTTAATTAAAGCGGCTAAACGTTTTGACGAAACCAAGGGCTTTAAATTTATTTCATACGCTGTGTGGTGGATCCGTCAGTCAATATTATCGGCTGTTGCGGAGCAATCACGTATTGTGCGCTTACCTTTAAACCAAATTGGTTCATTAAGCAAGATTCATAAAGCGGCTTCGAAATTAGAGCAGGAATTTGAAAGGCAGCCAACACCTGAGGAGCTGGCTGAAGATCTGGAAGTATCTGTTGATAAAATTGCCGATTCACTGAGTAATGCCGGCCGCCAGATATCTATGGATGCTCCGTTTATTCAAGGTGAAGAAAACACCCTGCTTGACGTATTGCAAAGTACTGATGCCGCGACTGATACCGAACTGATGATGGATTCTCTTTCACAAGAGATCAAACGTTCATTAAGCATACTTGCCGAGCGCGACCGTGAGGTTATTATTTTATTCTTTGGTTTGGGTGGCTATGCCCCTCATTCGTTAGAGGAAATAGGCGAGAAATTCAATCTTACCCGCGAACGTGTACGTCAGTTAAAAGATAAAGCTTTGATGCGTCTGCGTCATAACTCCAAATCAAATCTTTTACAATCGTATTTGAACTAAGTAATTACCGGGCAGTAGCCCATGATAAAAAGCGGATGGCCAAAACCATCCGCTTTTTTTGTTGATATCAAATTCTCGGGCACAAAAAAAAGCATCCACACAATGTGCAGATGCTTGTACGATTATAATAATAGTTATTTAACCTACTTTTACATTTACCGCATTTAAGCCTTTTTTACCTTGTTCTACATCGTAGGTAACACTGTCGTTTTCACGGATAGTGTCAATAAGGCCTGAGGCATGTACAAAAACTTCGGCACCACCATTACTTGGTGTAATAAATCCAAAACCTTTGCTTTCATTGAAAAATTTTACTGTTCCTTGCATTATATTTTTATTTAATTAAGTAAAGATACGGTTAATAATCAACAATTAACTATAAATAAGGCAATTAAGTTTTTTTCCTAATTTTCAGCTTAAAAATCGGGAGTAAAAAAACACACACCAACGCGGCTATGCAACCTTAGGCTAAGCTGTTTACACCAACGCTTAGTGTAATAAATACACATCATATATCCTTTTATCATTACGAACATTTATTGTAAAACTGAATGAAATTATGTTTAGTATTGTTATAATTTAGATTGATTATAAATTGACCCGGATCGTAGCCACTTTTATGCTTATTGTGCACCTATTTAATGTGGGTGGCTACCTGGTGCTCAATCAATACCTGGTACACCAGTCAAACAGCTTTGTGACCGAGCAGATAAGTAAGGGCAAATATGACATCAATAACCTTATCGAAATAAAAATAAAGCAACACCTGCCTCAGATACAGGATTGGAAGAGCTATGCACGCGTATCGGGCCAAATTCAGCTAAACGGCGTGGCTTACAATTATGTCAGGCTTAAAATGACCCGCGATACCTTGTTTGTACAGTGCATACCTAATTATGAAACTACCAAACTACTGAATGAGAATATCATATGTGCCAAACAGGTTAACGATATTCCGGTAAGTAAAAAAGCTCACGAATCATCAGGTAAAAAAACCGGGGTCGATAATAAATATAACTTCCCTGTAAATTACAATGTTCTTTTTGCAGCATCTCCGGAGGTTCAAAAATTAAATACCTTAATTTACATCAGCATAAAACAACCATTGGTTCAAATATCAGGCAGGCCCCCGGAATTAACGGTTTAAAATCATCCTTCTTCTTTCCATTATTAATCAAGTTAACCCCTTCCATAGTTGTGCGTTGATTTTGCGTATATGTGGGTGTTAACTAACACATTGATCATTACATCAATTCCATTTAGATGAATAATTTTTATAAAATATTATTACTTGTGCCGCTTGTTTTGAGTTTTAACAGCCTGCATGCACAACAAAAAAGCACCAGGGACACGCTACAGCTCGATAGCGTAATTATCAAAGAAAACAGGCTTAAGCACTTACCCAATGTAACAGGCACCTACATTTTTGCAGGTAAAAAAACAAACCTGTTATTCCCTGATGAAGGGAAAGCCAACCTGGCCAACAACAACGTCCGTATGACCTTTGCCAAAGTGCCGGGACTAAACGTTTGGGAAATGGACGGTGCCGGTCTGCAGATCAATATCGGCACCAGGGGTACCGATGTGCACCGGTCAATTGAAATGAATATGCGTCAAAATGGATACAATACCAATTCGGATGTGTTTGGCTATCCCGAAAACCATTACAATGTACCATTTCAAGCTATCAGCGAAATTCAATATGTACGCGGTTCGGCGGCATTGCAATTTGGCAGCCAGTTTGGCGGGATGGTAAACTATAAAATTAAAGAAGGCGACAGCACCAAAGTGTTTGGTTTTGAGACCGAACAAAGCGGCGGCTCTAACCGTTTTTTTAACTCTTATAACGCTATTGGCGGCAAAGTAGGTAAGATAAGCTATTACGCGTATTACTCGGCCCGCACCGGTGATGGCTGGCGCCCCGATGCTGCTTTTAACTACCGGGCCTATTATGCCAACATCAAATACCAATTTAACAGCAAAGGTAGCCTCGCACTGCAATTTTCCCGTTCAGATTACCGGCAGCAAATTGCAGGTGGGCTAACCGACGATCAGTTTAATGCCAACAACAGGCAATCTACCCGTTTCCGTAATTTCTTTAATCCTGAGATCAATATCCCGGCATTATTGTTCAACTATGCCTTCAACAGCAATACCCGGCTGGAAGTGATCTCCCATGTACTATTTGGTCAACGTAATAGCGTACAATTTATCAATACGCCCAATGTGCCTGACACGGTTAATACCAAACTAAACACGTATAACCCACGCCAGGTTGACCGTGATTATTATGCCGGCTTTACTACCGAGGCGCGCCTGTTGCACAGCTATAAACTGGGTGATCTGAAAAGTACCATTGCCACCGGTGTAAGGTATTTTGAAGAAACAACTAAACGTAAGCAAAAAGGTGTGGGCACTACCGGCACCGATTTCGACCTCAGCCTGGTTAAACCATATGGTATCGACCTGAGGTTACACAGTCTGAACTATGCCGCCTTTGCCGAAAACATTTTCCAGATAACACCAGCATTTACCATAACCCCGGGTGTAAGGTACGAGGTAATCAAAACCACCACATCAGGCGTTATTAATAATGCCAGCTTCCCCATTGGTTATAAAGGAAACCGCAACTATCCGCTTTTTGGTACAGGCCTTCAATACGAGTTCAACAATGGCAGCCAGTTATATGGTAATTTTTCGCAGGCTTACCGCCCGTATTTATATGCGGCTGTTACCCCTGCCGATCAGCTCACTGTTATTGATCCAAACATTAAGGATAGCCGTGGCTATGATATCGACTTTGGATATCGTGGTCGCATAAGCAATATATTTAATTATGATGTTAATGGCTTTTATGTACGCTACAATAACCGCGCGGGTACATTGACACAGACAGACGCCAACAACGTAACCCACCTGTTTATGACCAATATTGGTGATGCCGTGGCCAAAGGTGTAGAGGCTTATACTGAAGTATCCCTGATCAGATCATTTAATGAGCATGCCGGCAGCGACTTGCGGCTATTTAATTCCCTGGCCTATACCCATGGCCGTTATATCAACGGATCCATCAATCAGTCTGGCAAAAATATCAGCTTAAAAAACAACCATACCGAAAGTACACCTGATTGGATAAACCGCACGGGCCTAACATTTTTAAGAGGACATGTGAGCAGTACCCTGCAATACAGCTATACCAGTAAAAGTTTTAGCGACGCCAACAACACGGTATTTAACCCTACAGGCGCCACAGGTTTAGTACCTGCTTACCATGTTGTTGACTGGGCATTCAATTTTAGCTTTCTTAAAAACTACCACCTCACCGCAAACGTTAATAACCTGCTTAACGCCAAATATTTTACCCGCCGTATCAATATGTACCCCGGCCCAGGAATTTTACCCGCCGACGGACGCACATTTAATGTTGGTTTTGGTATGAGGCTATAAATATGAACGGCCTTTCAAACTATGCTTGAAAGGCCGTTTCATACTATATTGATTATTTTATAATTCTGTTGCAATGTGGCTTTTTACTACCTCAATCAGCTCCGTCAGGTCAAATGGTTTTTTGATATAGCCATCGGCTTCCCCGGCTTTAGCAATTTCCTTTAAGTTATTTACTGCCGAAATAAGGATCACCGGGATATGGTTAGTAGTGGGGTCATTCTTCAACGCCTTGCTCAATTGCTGCCCGCTTAAATCACTTGTCCAATCGGTAAGCCAATTATCAAGCAGTATCAGATCAGGCTCCAGGTCCTGCACTTTTTTTAGTATCCTGGCATTATCTGAGGCTATCACTTCGTAACCCTCCTCTTCCAGCACGTACACAATGGTATCTCTGATGTCTTTATCGTCTTCGATCACTAAGATTTTTTTTGCCATAAAACCCCTAACTTAAGAATGAATACAATACTGCGCTTTAATTATAATTAAAAAAATTAATTATAAACACACCATGATTTACTCAAAGCATTAACACATGACATGCTACCTTTTGTTTTGAAAAAGAGGGCTTTATACAAAAAAAATATTTATCCGTTAGCTATGGTAGCAAATACGGCAGCGGGGTTCATAGCTTTCCTGCTCGCCCAGGAGTATTCTGGCTTCATCTGGTACCAAACGATACGAATAAAGGGCCGGATTACCACACCTTACACATACAGCATGCAATTTGGTAACCGACTCTGCAATGGCCATAATAGTGGGCATCGGGCCAAACGGGCGGCCCTTAAAATCCATATCCAGACCTGCAACTATTACACGTATACCTTTGTTGGCTAATATATTGCAAACTTCGGGCAGTTCATCATCAAAAAACTGGGCCTCGTCTACACCAACAACATGAACATCACTGCTCAGTAATAATATAGCCGAAGCACTGTCAACCGGCGTAGAGGGAATGGAATTGGCATTGTGAGATACCAGGGCATCCTCAACAAAACGCGTATCAGCTTTTGGGCTAAATATCTCTATTTTCAGCTTCGCGATACGGGCACGGTTAAGCCTCCTGATCAGCTCTTCGGTTTTGCCTGAGAACATCGATCCGCAGATCACTTCAATACTGCCGCCTAATTCACTTTTACGTTTAAAAATTTCCTCGTTAAATACCATTCTGACTATTAGTGGAGGGCAAATATCAGAATTTAATCCTATTTTTGGTAAGCATTTTTCTAAGATTGAAGCCATGAAGCAACTGGATGTATTTAAAAAGATAGGTGGTATTTTAAAAGAGCTTAATGACCAATATAATTACCTTGAAGCCGAGAGCAGTGAACTGAACGAGCTCGAACTGGAGCTGTTTGTTGCCAACGCTCATTTTTTAAAAGATCATGCCGAGATATTACGCCGGCTGCATGAGCGTGCCAACCCGGCTACACCAGTGCCCATTGCCGAAAAGCCGGAACCGGTAATAGAAATAAGCAAGCCTATTGCGTTACCCCCTCCGGCACCCATTGAAAAAAAAACGGAGCCTATACATGAGCAACGCTATTTTGAACCTGTTGTACAACAAAAACCTGCTGCTGAAAGCAAGCTGGAGCTAACCCAGGCCGCTGTTCCACCCGTTCAACCACCTTATAACCCGATTAAGACAGAACCTGAACCAGAGATCATACCTGCACAGGAGGAGCAGCCTGTTCCGCTAATCGAACTACAGGCCGAAGATACAAGCGACACTTATTCATTTGAGCGACATGAACCAGAACCGGTAAAAGAAGAACTGGAGATTGATCATACTGCTGAATGGGAAGATGAAGAAGATCATTTTGAACAGGAAGAACTCACTGAACAATTACCCCCTGTAGCCGCGGATGATCAACCTAGTCCTGAGGCTATTGATCATCACGATAACGGTAAAGCGGTGACCGACGATAAAGTACTTACTATTAATCAAAAAATATCGGCATTAAAAGCTGAAAAAGATAAAGGAGCTGTTGCCGCGTCGCCCGCGACTGTTTTGCCCATTACCGATCTAAAATCAGCTATCAACCTGAATGACAAATTGCTTTATATCAAAGATCTGTTTAATGGTTACAGCCTGGCCTACAGCGAAGCTGTTGAAATAGTGAATCGCTTTAATTCATTTGATGAAGCAGAGCGCTTTTTGAAAACCAACTACGTTGTAAAAAACAATTGGGAAAGCAAGCCTGCTACCGCCGAGAAATTTTATGCTTTACTAAAGCGCAGATATCCTGCATGATAAAGGATAAAACAAGAAAAGCCCCGGACATACCGGGGCTTTTCTTGTTTTATAGAAAACCGTCATTGCGAGCGATAGCGTGGCAATCCCCGATTAGCAGAGCCGCCCGTAAAGTTAGGAATTGCCACGCTATCGCTCGCAATGACGCGTTTTTTTCATTGAGCTGGCTTTTCGCTTTAAGCCTTCGGCTTTTAGCTCAAACTGTAATTTAATTTTTTGTGGCTGCCTTGCTCCACAACAACGCCTTTATCCAACACAATGATGTTATCGGCATTATTTAAGGTGCTTGAACGGTGCGTAATAACAATTACCGTTTTTTGATCATCTTTTAGCATTTCGATCATCTTTTGCACGTATTTTTCAGACACAGAATCAAGCGAAGACGTAGCTTCGTCCAATATCAGGATCTCGGGGTCGCGATATAATGCCCTGGCGATGGCGATGCGTTGCCTTTGTCCACCAGACAGTGAAGTTCCGTTCTCGCCCAGGTAAGTCTGGAAGCCTTTGGGTAACGATTCTATAAAGCCGGTTATACCCAATTTAGCCGATATGTCGATGATCTTTTTCATATCTGGCTCATTATCGCCAACGGCTATGTTATCAATTACATTACCGGCAAACAAATCGATTTGTTGCGGAACCACCGATATCATTTGACGAAGAGATGAATTTTTGATGTATTTAAGATCATACTCGCCTATACGTACATTGCCACCCTGTATAG
The DNA here is from genome assembly GCF_059567985.1 of Mucilaginibacter sp. BGA-UO-ETr-C110. Lineage (NCBI taxonomy): Bacteria > Pseudomonadati > Bacteroidota > Sphingobacteriia > Sphingobacteriales > Sphingobacteriaceae > Mucilaginibacter > Mucilaginibacter sp. BGA-UO-ETr-C110. The sequence continues at coordinate 214,279 of NZ_JCAQPB010000001.1, read as the reverse complement.
GATATATGTTTTGCAATATGGACATGAGGGTTGATTTGCCCGAACCGCTTTCGCCCACGATAGCCGTAAATTTCCCTTTAGGGATGATTAGGTTCAGATCATCAAAAACAGCTACCCTTGTTCCATAACGGAAGGAAACATTTTCAAAACGAATATCACCAATTTTATCAGGACTAAGCTCGATCTGGTTTTCATCGTTTTCTCGCTCCAGGTCCATGATCTCAAACAACCTGTCGGCCGCTATTACAGCATCCTGTACGGTTCTGTTCATCCCGATCAATGAGGATACCGGACCGGTAAAATAACCGATCAGGGTATAAAATGATAAAAGTTCGCCCGGGGTTATGTTATTATCCATCACATAACCGGCACCTACCCAAAGTAAGGCAATGGTTAATAAACGGGATATCAACTCAGACGAGGTACCTGAAAAAACGGCGTTCAGGTTTGACTTCATGCCCACCTTCAGCAGTTTAACAAAACGTACTTCTGTTTTCTCATCTGCATGATCTTCCAAACCAAAGCGCTTAATGGTTCCAACCGAGTTCAAGCTTTCTACCAGTTGTGATTCCAGCTCGGCGGCATCCTCCATCAGTTTACGCTGTGCCTTTTTATTGAGTTTATCTGTTACATAATATATAAGCAGATATAAAGGGATAACGCTAAGCATGATGAGTGCCAGTTTCCAATAATAGGTAAACATCATGATGAACGAGAACACCACGATAAATATGTTTACCAAAAAGTTAATGCTTACATCATTTAAAAACGTACGGATCTTTACTGCGTCATTGATACGTGAAATGATCTCACCAACGCGCATGGTATCAAAAAACTGCTGTGGTAACCTAAGCAAATGTTTGTAATACCCCAATATGAGCTTGGCATCAATCATTTGCCCGGTTTTAAGGGTAAATATGGTTTTGGCTGTACCTATAAAAAGCTGCAATGCCAAAATGATCACCATACCAATGCCCATAATATTGAGCAGGTTGCGATTGCCGTCAACCAATACAAAGTCAACCAGCTTTTGTACAAAAACCGAAGTTGATAAACCTAAAATGGTATAAATAACAGCACCAAACAGGGCTTGTATTAAAATGCTTTTATGCGGTTTGATCAGCGTCCAGAAACGGCCGTTTACTGATTTCTTTTCGTTACCAGTCTCAAATTCTTCAGATGGCAACAATAGTATCAGCGTTCCTGACCATTCTTTTTTAAATTCATCGTGAGTCCTGCGGCTTAGTTGCCCGTCAATCGGGTCCATCACCTCAATGAATTTATCCGTAACCTTATATATCACTACATAGTGGTGCAAAATCTCTTTTACCACCAGGTGCGCAATGGCAGGTTTGGGTATTTTGAACAGGCTTTCAAAAGGTCCTTTTACGCCTTTGGCTTCAAATCCTAATTTCTGAGCGGCCTCAACCATGCCCAATACATTGGTTCCTTTTTTATCAGTACCTGCAAGCTGCCTGATACGGGCAACCGCAAGATCAAGCTTATAGTGTGATGCTACAGAAGCTAAACAAGCTGCCCCGCAATCCGTGATATCCCGCTGTTTTATTTTAATGCTCATTGCTATCTGGATTAACTGCCTATATTAGGATTTACCCAATCATCTACCTTATCGTACAATAATTGATACAGGCTCCGTTTGGTTACGTTAAAACGGGCCGTAAAATTCATTCCCTTTTTTAAATACCCTTTATAACCGTTCTTTAAGGTGAGGTAATTTTTATCAAGGGTACATTTTACTTTAAATACAGGTTGGTTTTGGTTTACAATGATGATATCATCAGAAATATCAACCACCTTACCTGTTACCAGGCCCCATTGGTTATAATTAAAGGCATCCACCTGGAAACGTACTTGCTGTCCTTTTTTGATCAACCCGATATCTGAGGGTTTGATATAACAAAAGGCGGTTAAATTAGCATCGGGCGATATTTCTCCGATCTTTTGATTCGCAAATACATACGCGCCGTTTTGTACGCCTGATATATTTTGAACTGAGCCGCTTATGGGTGCCCTCAGCATATATTGTCTTTTTTGTTCGTTTAATTCAGCCTCTTGTCCATTTAGCTGCCGTAGTTCATTCCTGAATCCATTGGCTTCGGTTTGCCATTGTGTTTTATATTTAGCCAGTATCATTAAATAGGCAGATTTGGCCTGATCATATTCAAATTTATACTTCTCGTACTCAGATTCGGTGAGTACTTTGTTTTTATACAATTCGTTATAGCGGTTAAATGTGCTTGCCGCCTGTTGTTTGGCAATAGCCGAATTTTGCAGCTCCTGCGCAAATTGCTGCCATGAAGCGTTGTATTGCCCGGTTTGTAAATTAGGGGTGCGTGTTCTTTCGTTATTCACACCGGCCAATAGCTCGTTGATATCTCCTAAAAACTGACCTATCTGTCTTTTACGATTATCGGCCAAAGCGCCTTGTTGTTTCTGAACTGAGGCATCTATCACTAAAATGGTATCGCCCCGGGTAATTTTTTGATTGTCGGTAAGTTTAAGTCTTGTGAGTCGCCCATTAACCGGAATGGTTAATTCTGCTTTTTCGATAGATGATTGTAAAAGCCCGTTACCTTTTATGCTGATAGGGGTTTTAATGAATGGAAGCAGTGCAAAAGTTACTAATATCGCCATCACCGTAACCACATAGATAAGCTGGGTTCGCCTGCTGATCTGTGAACGGTAAACGATAGATGTTTCAGCAATTGTTTCCGTAGAATAGTTAAATAATGCCATGCTTTTGTTAACATACTAAAATAGTCGTTATCCTGAAAATTCACGACAACGACTATTCTATGTTTTATAAACCTTGAACCAATTTAACAACAGCATCTAAAATAGAGCCTAAAGCGGTAAAAACGGCGCCAAGCAAATCACCTAAGCCATAACCTCCGTTAACATTGATCATTTCGTTAGCATCCATTTCCTGAACACCAAGTTCTTTTAATTCTAAATTTTTCATAATTGTGAGTGTTTATTTGATTTTTACGCAAATGGGCCAAATTAAGTTGACCCTTTTAAATTGAAAAACGAATAGCCGACATCCCTAAAAGAAGGAATAAAGGCTACTTTAATATTGCTTTTAAAGCCTCTATAACCGAATTTAAAATAGGAACAAGTCCTAAAAGCAAAGGGCCAAGCAAACTATCTAAAAGGCCACCATCGCCACCGTTAACATTAATCATTTCGTTAGTATCCATTTCCTGAACACCAAGCTCTTTTAATTTTAAATTTTTCATAATTGTGAGTGTTTATTTTGATTTACACAATTGAGTCGGTTAAACAGGCCCCTTTAAAAAACAGATAGCCGGCATCCTCAAAAATCAGGAATAACGGCTATTGCATATTTTTCTTACAAGCCACCTTGAAGTAACTGGAACAGAGAGCCCAACGTTTTAGTAAGGAGTGTACCGGTATCAGTTAATACACCTGCTAAAAATTTCAAAACAGGCTCAAGGTTAAGGCTGATTGAGATGTCGCCTAAGCCGCCACCGTTAACTTTGGTCATTTCAGCAGTATTCATTTCCTGAACGCCAAGTTCTTTTAACTCTAAATTTTTCATAATTGAATTTTTAATCATTTTCCTTACTCTGTTAAAGGCTTTTCAGGGTACGCCATGTATATAAAGTTTTGGGAATAATCTAAGTTTAAATATAATGTAGGGAAATAGCCGTTTAGCTCAATTTAAGCAACGGTTATCCGTGTAGCAAACCTTTAAGAGTAGTAAAAAAGGTTTTAAAGTCCTGAATGATCCCATCCAGGTTTACATTTGCCTGAAGACCATCCACAAGTGCTTGAACAGCATTGATGATACCTCCAATTACACTGCCTCCATTTACATTGGTCATTTCGGCAACATTCATTTCCTGAACTCCAAGTTCTTTTAACTCTAAATTTTTCATAAGGGTAGTTTTAAAAAATTTTCCCTACTCTGTTCATGGCTTTTCGGGATCCGCCATTTATGTGAATTTGAGGAATAGGATTTGTTACGTGCGATAGGAATAAATAGCCGTTAACCCAACCTGGGCAACGGCTATTTAAAAGGTTTGTATTATAATGCTCCAAGAATAGCACCAACGATCTTAACTTGAGTAGTAACAAATGACACAACTTCAGTTAATGTTTTATTAAGTTGAGCGAAAAGTGGGCCCAGGTCAATGCTGATACCTAATAAACCACCATTAACGTTAGTCATTTCAGTAGCATTCATTTCTTGAACGCCAAGTTCTTTTAATTCTAAATTTTTCATAATAGTATTTTTTGTTCAATAACCCCTTACTCTGTTAAGGCTTTTCAGGATTCGCCCGTCTGGCCGGCCAATAATGGCAATGCCATAAATTAATTAGAATCGCAACCAATAAGATAAGCCGTGCTAAACGCCCCATCTAAACATAAATCGCGAAATTGTTTTTGGGAAATAGTTTTAAATAAAACTAATTAGCTTTTAATGAAGCTTAAAAGCGAATTTACAGTGTAACCAACAAAGCTAACTGTGTTGTTTACCAAAATGCTTACACCGCCCAAAGCCACAAATAAAGTGTTAACCAGTATGTCGCTTAATGGACCACCACCGTTAACGTTAGTCATTTCATTAGCGTTCATTTCTTGAACACCAAGTTCTTTTAATTCTAAATTTTTCATAATAGTGTTACTTATTGTTTTGTCCCCTTACTCTATTATAGGCTTTTCAGGATACGCCTCCGTTCGGCCAAACGCTTAAAACAAATATAATATATAACAATAAATACTTAAATGAGTCCTCTTTTGCTGACACAGCTTTGGAAAGAAAAAAAGGCTTAAAAATAGGTTAAAACGCTATAAAAACATGCTTTTTAGACCAAAAACATGCTTTTTTAGGGTCATATTCAATTCATTCATTTTACTATACAACAGTTTCCGGATTAATTCCAGGGCCTATTTAATAAATAAATTGTCAAAATATGGGTTTGATGAGGAATTTTCAAGAAAAGTAATCTATAATTAACACAATTGTTAACAACTCAACAATTTAATTAAAAGATTAATAATTTAATTATTAACTACACAAATATTTAACCATTCTGTAATTAATATTCACCATATTAGTATTAAATAATTAATATTAATATAACAATGTATTAATAAGTTAAATCATACATGATACATAATCAGGGTATTAGCGTCTAATCTTCAGAAGAAATTAAACGATCCCCATCCGGTTGGAATCAAGCTTAACGAGGATGAAAAGCAGTATGGTAAAGCTGAGCAAAGAAGAACCACCATAACTAATAAATGGCAATGGAATACCAATTACCGGCACTACTCCTATAGTCATGCCGATGTTGATAACCACGTGAAAAAACAATACCGATGCCACGCCATAAGCGTAGATCCGGGAGAAGGGCGATCGCTGCCTTTCGGCCAGGTAGATCACCCGTAATATTAAAAACAAGTAAAGCCCTATGACTACAACCGATCCTGCAAAGCCCCACTCCTCGCCTATGGTGCAAAAAATAAAGTCGGTACTTTGTTCGGGGACAAAGGAATATTTGGTTTGCGTGCCATGTAAATAACCCTTACCCCACAACTTACCCGAGCCAATAGCTATTTTTGACTGATTCACGTTATACCCCTTACCTTTTAAGTCGGTAGTGATGCCCAGCAATATATTGATACGTTCGGTTTGGTGAGGCTTTAAAACGTGTGAATAAATAAACTTAACACTAAAAATAAAAGCGACCGATATGGCCAACCCTACCAGCACAGTAAAAATAAGTTTACGCTGCCGTCTGAATAAGAATATGATCAGCGCGGTTAATACCACCAATACCAGAATAACATACAATGGATTATACAAAAGTGAAACCACAAAAAGCACAATAAGCAAACCACTAATCACCAAAAAGTATGGCGACAAACCCTCCCGGTAAAGCACAAAAATAAGAGAGCAAAAAACCAGGGTTGATCCGGTATCTGGTTGTAGCATGATCAGTAACATCGGGAAACCGATAATAGCCGCGGCTATCAGGAACGATTTCAGTTCCGTAACTTTAATATTAACCGAACTCAGGTAACGCGCCAACAGCAAACACGTTGAAAATTTGGCAAATTCTGATGGTTGCAGCCGGAACCCGCCACCCATATTTATCCAGGCCTGGTTACCACCAACGTTTCGGCCCACAACCAATACCAATATCAACAGCAACACCGTTATGCCATAAAATGCAGGTGCCAGCGCGGTTAAAAACCGGCTCTCCAGCAACAGTATAACAATGGCCACTATAATGGATACGTTGATATAGATGAACTGCTTACCATAGTTGGTTGACGCATCAATAAGACTCGAATGCTTTTCATCAAATACAGCAGCATGAATATTAAACCAGCCAATGGTGCAAAGTAACAGGTAAAGAAATACGGTTACCCAATCAACATTAAAAAAGAAACTACGCTGGTTGTGGTTATTATTCACGCTACTTACCTGTACCCCTTCCTGCAAAAAGATTGCCCCAGCTACCTGGTTTATTATTTTTTGCTGATTTAAGCTGAGCCGCCTTTTTCATTGAATCGGCCTTGAACTTTTTAATGGAGTCGGCTTTTACGGCCCGGATGCTATCCCTTCTCCGCTCCCTTTGCAAATCGTGCTGGTAAAGGGCCAGGTCGGGCAGCAGATTCATGTTGGCAAACTCATTAACCGTAATACCCGATTCGCGCTGGGTAATTACCCCTTTCAAATACTTCTCTACAATAAAGCTGGCAATCGGCGCGGCATAGTTACCGCCATCACCAGAGTTTTCAACTACTACGGCAATAGCTATCTTTGGGTTTTCCCTTGGGGCGTAGGCTACAAAAAGCGAGTGGTTTTTACCATGCGGATTTTGCGCCGTACCAGTTTTACCGCACATGATAATACCTGGTATCCGCGAACGACGGGCGGTTGCATAACCGTTGTTACCTTCAACCACGTTCTGCATCCCATTAATAACAGGTTCAAAATATTGCGGGTCGATACCCACATAATTCTTTTGCGTGTACTCGCTTTTTATTACATCCTTATCACCAATGCCCTTTATTAAATGTGGTTTGTAAAAGAAACCATGATTGGCAATTGTACATTCAATATTGGCTAATTGCATGGGAGTAGCTTCTAACTCGCCCTGCCCGATAGCCAGCGATATAATGGTGCTTGAGCGCCACCTGCCAGGATGATAGATATTATCGTAGTGCAAAGCGGTAGGTACGTTGCCGCGACCTTCGTTTGGTATATCAACACCAAGCTTTGCGCCCAGGCCAAATTTGTTTACCTTATTACGCCAGTCAACAAATGATGGAGTTGTGTTCCGGGGGCCCCTGACATTCATTAGTTTTTCAAAAACCATATCAAAAAACCCATTACATGAACCTGCAATAGCGTTACTTAAATTTACCACACCATGTACGTGTGTACACTTTACCCTTACGTTACCGGCCATATAATAGCCAGGACAGTTATAAGTAGTTTGAGGCGTTATCAAACCCTCCTGCAAAGCAACCAAAGCGCTTAATGGTTTAAACGATGATCCCGGCGGATAATAAGCTTGTATTGGCCTGATAAAAAATGGCTTGTAGGGATCGTTATATAATTTGGAGGCGTTGTTACCACGTTCACGGCCAACCATCAGGTTTGGATCATAGGTAGGACTGCTCACATAACAAAGTATTTCGCCTGTTGACGGTTCAATGGCTACGATACTGCCCAACTTGTTTTCCATGAGTTTTTCGCCCAGCTTTTGCAGGTTGATATCGAGTGATGAAGTAAGCCGGTCGCCGGCGCGGGCCAGCGTATCAAAAGCCCCATTGGCAAAAGAGCCTTTTGGAATGCCGCGCGAATCAACCATCTGGATCTTTACCCCACGCTGGCCCCGTAAAACCCCCTCATAGGATTTTTCGACACCGGTAACACCAATATAATCACCCTGGCGGTAATAGCCGTTAGAGCGCTTAATATCGCGATCCTGCACCTCGCCAATAAAACCTAAAAATTGTGCGGCGGTCGAGTCGGGATAAGTCCGTACGGTACGCGGCTGTACGTAAAATCCTGGAAATTCGTTCAATTTTTCCTGAAAAGATGCATATAACTCAAAAGGAAGCTGTTTTTCAAATATCGATTCTTTATTGGGCGAGTACTTAATGGCTTTGAGCAGGCGTTTGTCAAAACCTTCCTTATCAATCCCTACTAATTTGCAAAATTTCAGTGTGTCAAAGGATTTTACCTCTTTGGGATTAACGGTGATATCGTAAATAGGTACATTCTGAACCAGGATCTTACCATTGCGGTCAAGGATAGGGCCGCGCGAAGGATACTGTATCTGCGTACGCCTTACATTACTGTTGGCGTATAGTGTATAGCGGTCATCAACTATCTGGATATAGTAAAGCCTACCCAAAAGCGTGATCATAATTACCAGAAAAATACCTGTTACAACGTAGCGACGCTCAAAAAACTTGTTCATTTACGTTCTTTCCTTCTGAAAAATAGTAATCCTGAAATAAGCATTAAAAATACAGTAAATATTGAACTCAATACAACACGACTTAGTGTGTATTGTATTTCAGAAAAACTAAAAACCTCCAAATTCAGCAGAAAGAAATGATGAAAGAGGGTAAGCACCAGGGCATAGGTAAAAAACCACCGGAAGCCCATAATACTCAAGGTTGGTTCGGGTTCATTATCAAACCCATCTTTTTGTACGGTGATACTGATAAACAGGATACGCACCAGCGCCAGCACTACACACGCGGCCGCGTGAAGACCTGGCGTATCGTAAAAAGCATCAATGGTTAATCCTAATAAAAACGATAGTACGAACAGCAATATATTAGGCACCTCAAACGGAAGCAGCAAAATAAACAAGATATAAAAGTACGGGGTCGACAGGTTATAGAACGTAATATTTTTCAGCAAAAAAACCTGCATAAAAACCAGCACCAAAAACCGTATGGCATTGACTAAAATAGCTCTACTCATTTTTTTTCTGCCCGGCCTCCAGTCCCGTTTGCTCCTGCGCAAATTTGTTATTTACCACGTATACATATTCCAACTTGCTAAAATCAACGGCAAGGGTTACATCCACATTAAGCAGTAACCCGCCGCCTTTGGCATGCAGGTTTGTTATTTTACCAAATGGGATACCTGTAGGAAAAAGCGAGTAACCAGAAGTAACTACCTGCTCGCCCAATTTTGGTTGCGCATCGTTCTGAATATCTGTTAACAATCCCTTTTTAGGGTCAAGATCAGCGCCCCATATAAATGAGCCGATCTCTTTATTATTGGCCAGCATAGCACTAAAGCGGGTATTTTTGTTTAAAACCGACTGTACAATAGCCAGATGCTCCGATACATCAACTACCATCCCGACTACGCCCGAGCTGCAAATAACCCCCATATCCTTGGCTATACCTTCTTTACTACCCCTATTGATGGTGATATAGTTGCTGCGTTTGTTAGTAGAGTTATTGATAACCCTGGCTACAATATAAGTGTATTGTTGCTTATAAACAGTATCGGCCACTTTACGCTTCTCAACAGAATCAATATAAAAAGCAGATTTAAGCTGTCCACGAAGACTGGCATTTTCACGTGCCAAGCTATCATTTACATTTTTTAATGATAAGTACCCATTAAGCTCACTAACCTGGCTATATAAAGTACCTGTAACCCTGTTGGTTGAGTTAATAAAAGTAGCTTTCTGAAAAGAATTGTATTTGATATAAATAAGCAGCGAGCTTATCTCAAAAATCAGGAATAGAAAAAACGCGTTATACTTAGTGATAAATATCAAGAGGTTACGCATTGGCTTGAATTAGATTTGAGATATGAGATTTGAGATTTGAGATTAAAAACACCGAATGTCTCAAATCTAATATCTCACATCTAAATTATTGCATTAAAAATTTAAAATTTCCTATGTTTTTAAGTGCGGTTCCTGTTCCGCGAACTACAGCACGCAGCGGATCTTCGGCAACGTGAACCGGTAGTTTTGTTTTTGCTGCTACACGTTTATCCAAACCACGTAACAAAGCACCGCCACCAGTTAAATAAATACCTGTTTGATAAATATCGGCTGATAGCTCGGGCGGGGTAATTTCCAATGCTTTCAATATCGCTTCCTCTATCTTGGAGATAGATTTATCCAGGCAGTGTGCAATTTCGGTATAGGATACCATGATCTGCTTTGGAACACCGGTCATCAGGTCGCGGCCCTGAACAGCAAAATCGCTTGGTGGATCGGCCAGTTCCGGTAACGCGGCACCAACTTCAATTTTGATCTTCTCGGCAGTACGGTCACCGATCATGATGTTGTGCTGACGGCGGATGTATTGTACAATGTCTGAGTCAAAGTTATCTCCTGCTACGCGGATGGACTGATCACAAACAATACCTGATAAAGCGATAACCGCGATCTCGGTAGTACCACCACCGATATCAATGATCATGTTACCCATAGGCTCTTCCACATCGATACCGATCCCAACAGCAGCTGCCATAGGCTCATGTATCAGGTAAACTTCCTTGGCGCCTGCAATCTCGGCCGAGTCACGCACGGCGCGTTTCTCTACCTCGGTAATACCTGATGGGATACAGATCACCATACGCAGCGAAGGGAAGAACCAGCCCTTGCCCTGGTTGATCATCTTGATCATACCACGTATCATGTGCTCTGCGGCGTTAAAGTCGGCAATTACACCATCCTTCAACGGGCGTACCGTGCGGATGTTATCGTGCGTTTTACCTTCCATTTGCATGGCCTGCCTGCCAATGGCAATTACTTTATTAGTTGTTCTGTCGAACGCCACGATAGAAGGTTCGTCAACAACAACTTTGTCGTTATGTATAATGAGGGTATTAGCAGTACCCAAATCGATAGCTATTTCTTGTGTAAAAAAGTTAAATAAACCCATCTGTTGCTTCTTTCAAATAATCTGTAAAGTTTATAAAAATACGCTTAAAAAAATCACATAGTTGCAATTAAGAGCGTATAAATTTCATATTTATTGTTTGGACAGGTCGGTTATGTTAAATTATGTTAATCGGGCTTTCGGGGTTATAAAATCGCTCCTTATTTCCAATCCTCCACACTTCATCAAACCCAGTAAGCCCGGTCAACTTAAAATTTTAATGTTTAAAATGACGAACACCAGTAGTCACCATCGAAATGTTTTTTTCATTACACATTTCAACAGAAAGCTTGTCATTTATTGATCCGCCTGGTTGTAATATAGCTGTTATACCTGCTTCTGCAGCCAGCTCGGCACAATCCGGGAACGGGAAAAAGGCATCAGATGCCATTACCGCTCCATGCAGATCAAACCCAAAACTTTCGGCTTTAATAACCGCTTGTTTTAAAGAATCAACCCTCGAGGTTTGACCAACACCACTAGCCATTAACTGACCATTTTTAGCAAATACAATAGTATTCGACTTAGTGTGTTTCACCACCTTGTTGGCGAAGAACAGATCGTGCAACTCGTGCTCGGTTGGTTTTCTGTTGGTAACCGGGGTCATTTGGGCCGGGCCTTCAATAACCGCGTCCTTATCCTGCTCAATAACGCCGTTCAATAAAGTTTTGAACTGCTTGGTTGCCAGGGCCACCGGTTGGCGAACCAAAATGATACGATTCTTTTTGCCCTGTAATATTTGTACAGCCTCGTCGGTATAAGCCGGGGCTATCAGTACTTCATAAAATATTTTACTGATCTCGGTAGCCGTATCCGCGTCGATCTCATCATTAGCGATAATAACACCCCCAAAAGCCGAAACCGGGTCGCAAGCCAGTGCATCGATCCAGGCTTCTTTAATAAAAGAGCGCGAGGCAATACCGCAAGCATTGGTATGTTTCAATATCGCCACGGTTGGCTCGGTAAACTCGTCGATAAGAGCGACGGCTGCATCCACGTCAACCAGGTTGTTGTAGGATAATTCCTTACCGTGCAATTTGGTGAACATGGCATCCAGATCGCCGTAAAATACACCACCCTGATGAGGGTTTTCGCCGTAACGTAAAACCTGACTATTTTGTATGCTTTGTTTAAATACCGGCAGTGGATCTTCCTGGTTAAAATATTGGAAAATAGCGCTATCGTAATGTGATGATATATTGAATGCTTTTTGTGCGAATGAACGGCGTTGGTTAAGCGTGGTTGCGCCGCCCTGTGTTTTCAGGATATCCTCCAGCGTACCGTAATCATTTTTAGAGGCCACGATCACAACATCTTTAAAGTTTTTAGCTGCCGCGCGGATCAGTGAAATACCACCGATATCGATTTTCTCGATCACATCTTCTTCGGCTGCACCTGATTTTACGGTTTCTTCAAAAGGGTAAAGATCAACAATTACCAGGTCGATCTCCGGTATCTCATACTGGGCCAGTTGCTGTCCGTCGCCATCAAAGCTCCTGCGGGCGAGGATACCACCGAACACTTTAGGGTGCAGGGTTTTAACACGTCCGCCTAAAATAGATGGGTATGATGTAAGGTCCTCCACAGGCACCACATTAACACCCAAATTACGGATAAAAGTTTCGGTACCACCGGTGGAATAGATCTCGACACCAAGGCGGTTTAACTCCAGGATAATAGGCTCTAAATTATCTTTGTAGTAAACAGAAATTAAAGCGTTTTTTATTTGAACAGACTGGCTCATGCACACGTAATTTTTTGAGCCGCAAAGGTAGTGATATTTAGTTAATTGATTAATTTTTTCTGAAGGAAAAACAGTTCATAGTTAATGGTTCATAGATCATAGCTAAGGACATTATCATTCAACTGGTTCAAATTACTCCTATGAACTATCCACTATGATCTATGAACCATTAACTATGAACCAAAATAAAAAACCACTAACTTCACCGCCCGAAATCATATATTCAATTTATGAAATTATTAGAAGGAAAAACAGCGCTTATTACCGGCGCGTCAAAAGGTATAGGGCGTAAAATAGCCGAGAAATTTGCGGAGCACGGTGCCAACGTGGCATTCACCTATTTATCATCGGTTGAAAAAGGCCAGGCGCTGGAGCAGGAGCTGCAAAGTTTTGGTACCCAGGTAAAAGGTTATCGTTCCGATGCTTCCAAATTTGAAGAAGCCGAAAAACTCATCAATGATATTGTTGCCGATTTTGGCACCCTGCATATAGTGGTTAACAACGCCGGTATTACCAAAGATGGTCTGCTGATGCGCATGACCGAAGAGAACTGGGACGAGGTGCTGAACGTAAACCTGAAATCGATATTTAACGTGACCAAAGCCGCCTCCAAGATTATGATGAAAAACCGTAATGGTGTGTTCATCAATATGAGCTCGGTTGTTGGCGTACAGGGTAATGCAGGGCAGGCCAATTATGCTGCTTCCAAAGCGGGCATCATTGGGTTCTCCAAATCTGTAGCTAAGGAACTGGGTTCACGTAACATCCGTACAAACGTAGTTGCACCAGGCTTTATCAAAACCGAAATGACCGACGTGCTCGACCCTAAAGTGGTTGCAGGCTGGGAAGCTGATATCCCGCTGAAACGTGCCGGCCAGCCCGAAGATGTAGCCAATGCCTGTGTTTTCCTGGCATCAGACCTGGCTACCTACATTACCGGCCAAGTGATCCCGGTTGACGGCGGAATGTTGTAGTTGAAAGTTCTGAATTTAAGAAAGCTCAAATCATAAAGCGTCATTGCGAGGTACGAAGCAATCTCTACATAAGCAGGTCAACTATCCAAGTTTGCTCTGTATAGCATAGAGATTGCTTCGTACCTCGCAATGACGCTTTTTTTATTCCCCGCATTTCACAATAATTTCGCATTTTGCAGCTGAGCGTAAAACGTATTGCGTAATACTCATACAACCTATAAAAAATGTTTTCAATAACCTGGGGGTCAGTTTCCGGATGGTGGGTGCCTGTTTGTTTAATACTGGGTATATTATATGCCTGGCTATTATACCGGCAACCGGTTAACCTGGGTAAAAATTTCAGGTTGTGGTTAGCTGTTCTCCGTGCGCTGGTTGTGTTTGTTATCGCCATGCTGCTGGTTTCGCCACTGGTAAAAACCATTAAATACGATCCGCAGAAACCTTTGGTGCTCATCGCGCAGGACAATTCGTCCTCCATCAATACATTTAAACCTGCCGGTTTTAATTCCACTCAATTTGTAAACGACCTGGCTAAACTCAAACAGCAACTGGGCGATAAATATGATGTGCAGGAGTTTAATTTCAGTAAAGATCTGAGTAACGGCTTGTCCGATAAATTCAGCGGTAAGCAAACTGATATCGCCGGGGCTTTGCAGCAACTCAATAACCGCTTTGTAAACCAAAACATTGGCGCACTGGTTTTAGCCACCGACGGTTTGTACAACCAGGGTAACGATCCGCAGTACGAAGCCAAAAACATCAAAACCAGCATTTATACTATTGCCCTGGGCGATACCATTGCTAAACGCGACCTGCTCATTGGCAACGTTAATTACAACAAGACTGCCTTTTTGGGTAACGATTTTGAAATAGAGGTTTTGGGTGTTGCCTACCAAAGCAAAGGCGAAAACATGCACCTAACTGTTACCGAAGATGGAAGGCAGGTATTTACCCAAACCATTCCGGTTACTTCTGCCGATTTTAAAAAGATCGTCCCCATTAAACTAACCGCCGATAAAAAAGGCCTTCGTAAGTACAGCATCAGCATTGCCCCGGTTAAAAACGAACTCTCCACCCAAAACAATACCGAAACCATTTACGTGGATGTGTTGGATGCCCGGCAAAAAGTATTGATGGTATATCGCAGTCCACACCCGGATATTACCGTTATTAAACAGGCTATTGAAACCAATAAAAACTTCGAGGTAAAAACCGTGCTGCTCGCGGATATTGCCGGTATTAAACTGGCCGATTACAGCCTGGTTATCCTTTACCAGATCTCGGCGGGAGAATACGCGCCGCTAAAAAACTTTATCACCAAAAGTAAGATCCCCGTTTGGTATATACTGGGCTCGCAGACCGATCTACAGGCCTTTAATGGCGAACAAAACAGCGTCAAGATCAGCGCGGGTCGTTCCGAATCACAGGAAGTACTGGCCCTGCCCGAAACCGGCTTTTCAGCCTTTACCCTATCTGATTCATCCCGCAAAAAAATAGCGATAATGCCTCCGCTCCTGGCGCCTTTTGGCAGTTATGGCACAGCTGCCAATACCGCCGTGCTGTTAAAACAAAAAATTGGCGCGGTAGCTACCACCTACCCCCTGCTGGCTTTTGCCGATGATGCCGGGCACCGTACCGCTATACTCACCGGCGAGGGCCTGTGGCGCTGGCAACTGGCCGAATATCAAAATTATGGTAACCGCAATGCTACCGACGAACTATTGAGCCAAACTGTACAATACCTAACCGCCAACGCCAACCGTCAGCGATTCAGGGTATACCCCGCCCGCAATGTTTTTGACGAAGGCGAAAATGTGATCCTGAATGCCGAACTATATAACGACGCCCTGGAACTGATCAATACCCCCGATGTCCGGATTGAGCTCAAGAACCAGGCGGGCAAAAACTATAGTTTCCTGTTCAGCCGCAGCGGGCAAAGCTACCAACTGGATGCGGGTACGCTGCCCATTGGCGAATACAGCTACAATGCAGGCACCCAGAACGGCACCCAACGCTTTAGCGCCAGCGGACAATTAACCGTAAAATCACTTAACCTGGAAACCCGCCAAAGTGCCGCCAATCATCAGATAATCAACACCATAGCCAAACAAAGCGGCGGCCAAATGTTATACCCTAATCAACTCAATCAACTGGCCGAGCTCATCCGCAAAAACGACAACATCAAAACCGTTGTCTACGAAGACAAGCACTACAGCGACATCATCGATGTAAAATGGATATTCATACTGATACTCCTGTTACTATCCGCTGAATGGTTTTTACGGAAACGTGAGGGTGAAGTTTAGCGAGGAGAGGCAAGGGATTAGAATCAAGAAATAAGATTGTTTATGATGTTTGTGATCGATGTTTGGAAAAATGACTTTTACAAAAACGATGTCATTTCGATAGAGCATGGGCGGGTATGAGCATGGTGCGAAAGAGAAATCTTCTGCTATGTACAAAGTCCCAATTGCATGTCGAAGAAGATTTCTCCTCGTACCTCGTTCGAAATGACAAACTTATTATATAATAAGAAACATCCTGTATTATTTTGCCTTTTATTTCGATAAATTACGGCATAAATTCCCCGATCAAATTTCATGTCAGACAATACCACAGCCAGCATATCCGATAAACATAAATTATTGGGTTTAGACCATTTACGGGCATTGGCCATTACCTATGTTTTGCTGTTTCATTACCAGCTTTTCGGGCATCCGGCCTGGGTATCTAAAGTAGGAGGCTTTGGCTGGACTGGCGTCGACCTGTTTTTTGTTTTAAGCGGATTTTTGATAGCCGGGCAGCTTTTTAATACTATCAAAAATGGCAAGACTATCGATATGCGCGAGTTTTTTGCCAAGCGTTTTTTTCGGATCATTCCCCCCTACCTGGTGGTGCTGCTATTATATACCGCCATTCCATTCCTGCGCGAGCGGGAGCACATGGCCCCGCTCTGGAAATACTTCACCTTTACCCTCAATTTTGGCTTGGATCTGAAAACCACCGGAACCTTTACCCATGCATGGTCGTTATGCGTAGAGGAACAGTTTTATTTAATACTGCCTTTAACCTTTTGGCTGCTCAACCATTTTAAAGCGGGTAAAAAAGCCATCTACATCCTGGCTACGTTGTTTATTGCCGGTTTTATGATCAGATATTCCGGCTGGCACTATTTTGTAGCGCCCCACCTATCCGAAGATGATTTTGGGGCGATATGGCACCAGGTGATCTACTACCCTACTTATAACCGGTTGGACGGATTGCTTATCGGTGTAAGTATTGCAGGCGCCTACACTTTTTACCCGCGCGTAAAAGAAATAGTGAACCAGTATAACCATCTCCTGATGCTGCTGGGCCTGGTAATTTTAATAGCCGCTTACTTTGTTTGCTCACCCGACAATAGCCTAACCAGCACTATCTTGGTTTTCCCCCTGATTTCGCTGGGGTACGGATTGATTTTGGCAGCCATCGTTTGTCCATCCAATTTCCTGTATCGTCGCCAGTCGGCCATTACCGCTCAATTGGCTACTTTGTCTTACAGCATCTATCTTTCGCACAAGCTGGTGATCCACCTTACCCAAAACCTGCTCCAAAAAACCGGCATCGACAAAAACAGCAACCTCATGATGCTTTGCTGCCTATTTGCCACCATCGCGTGTGCCCTGATACTAAGATACGTTATTGAGAAACCATCACTGAGGGTTAGGGATAAACTATTGCATCGCTGGAAACACAGTAAAAAGCATGTGGCTGTGGAAGCGGTATGACGGTAAATAAGAAATATAAAATGTGTCATTGCGAGGTACGAAGCAATCTCTACATAGGCAGGTCTATTATGAATACCTCTTTACTCTGTATAGCATAGAGATTGCTTCGTACCTCGCAATGACGTGGTTGAAAAAAATACTTTTTTAATGGGGATATGAAGACCTTGTTTTTCCACCACAAAAAAAGCGATGAGTAAACCCATCGCTTTTATATCTTAATTCCTGATTCTTATCTCTTGATTCTATTTTTCCTTTTTCTCGTGCACGATCACATAAACATCCTCATTGTCTTTTTTCATGAGGTATTTTTCGCGGGCAAATTTTTCGAGTTTTTGAGGGTTCGAGGTTAGCTCGTCCAGTTCTTTGTTTACCTGGTCGGTCTCTTTTTTATAAAAGTCGCGTTCTTCCTTTAGCTTATTTACCTGGCGACGATATTCGTACTGTGAAAACAGATCGTTTTTGTCGAAGAATATCATCCACACTAAAAAAGCCATAGTAACCAGAAAAAACTTATTCTTTACCAGGTTAATGAGGCGTTTCATGGATATGGGCTCTATAAATTTCATTTAAAGCTATTTAAAAAAATGTAGAGGTACAAATATGCTTATTAACTTATTAACAACCTCACCCCGACCTTCTCCAAAGGAGAGGGAGGCAGGTTTTGTTTTATTTTTGTATATTTCTTTAAAGCCCTCTCCTTTGGAGAGGGTTGGGAGAGGTTTAATGCCTGTTTCCGCCTGATGAGCGACTGGCTCCGCTCATGCCGCTTCCGCCGCCTGGTTTACTACCACCGCGGCTGTTACCACCGCCTGAACGGTTACCACCACCCGAACGATTGCCGCCGCCGCCATTGCCACCACGACGTTTATTGTTACCACCGCCGCTACGACCACCTGATGAGCCGTTACGTAAATTGGCATTAGCCGTTCCCTTTTTAGCGCCCATGCCTGCGGCTATAGCCACCGGACTAAGCGGATAAGGGTGCCCTTCTTCAACAGGGATATCTTTGGCTATCAGCTTATGGATATCCTTTAAAAATTCTATTTCATCCTCATCGCAAAAAGAAAGCGCGATACCACTTGCTCCCGCGCGACCGGTACGGCCAATACGGTGTACATAGGTTTCGGGAATATTAGGGATCTCGTAGTTGATCACGTGGGTCAACTCGTCAATATCAATACCACGGGCAGCAATGTCAGTAGCTATCAGTACACGTGTTGTGCGATTTTTGAAATTGCTAAGGGCCCGCTGACGCGCGTTTTGTGATTTATTACCGTGGATAGCTTCGGCAGTAATACCGGCGCGTACCAGGTCTTTCACCACCTTATCCGCACCATGTTTGGTACGGGTAAATACCAACGCGGTTTTAATATTTTTATCCTTCAGGATATGGATCAGCAATGATTTTTTATCGTTTTTATCTACATAAAAAAGCGACTGTTGTATAGTATCGGCAGTTGACGATACCGGGGTAACTTCTATTCTTTCAGGATCAGACAGGATGCTGTCAGCCAGTTGCTGAATCTCTTTAGGCATGGTAGCCGAAAAGAACAGGGTTTGCCTTTTAGCAGGTATTTTGGTGATGATCTTTTTAACATCATGCACAAAGCCCATATCCAGCATACGGTCGGCTTCATCCAGGATCAACATTTTTACATGCTCCAGGTGTACATAGCGCTGATTTACCAGGTCGAGCAAACGACCAGGAGTAGCTATCAGGATATCCACACCGCGTCTTAAGGCATCAACCTGTGGGTTTTGTGATACGCCGCCAAAAATAACCAGGTTTTTTAAGCCGGTATGTTTACCATAAGCGGTAAAGCTTTCGGCAATTTGGATGGCCAGCTCACGGGTTGGTGTCAATATAAGGGCCTTGATGGTTTTTTGTTCTTTATGCTGTATCCTATCCTGATGTAACAATTGTAAAATAGGCAACGCGAAGGCGGCGGTTTTACCGGTACCGGTTTGGGCGCAACCTAAAAGGTCGCGTCGTTGCAATACAATAGGTATAGCTTGCGCCTGTATAGGGGTTGGTGAGGTATATCCCTCTGTTTTTAAAGCCTTTAATAAGGGCTCAATTAAATTTAAATTTTCGAATGACATGTAATGATTGTAATGTGTATGTGCTATCGCCAAAGCATAAGCGGGTCTGAAGAGTTTCGGTGATCAAAACCGTAAGCGATTATGTAATCTTTTTTGCAAAGATACGCTTTTTATTGCAGATGTGCAGCTATGCCAATTTCAACCCTATTTGTAGCCGCCGATTTTAATGCTACCTGTTATTTTCGTATATTTGTATATAGAGCAGCCCGGGTTTCCGAAAAAAGGAAATTCGGGCTGTTTGGTTAAGGTACAAAAGGGCTCAAAAATCGACTGTTTTGTACTTAGTTATTTGAATATCAGCTATTTAATACTTTTTAAACCTTTCAAAACACATCAAAAATTTGTTAAAAAGTGTTAAAATGGCGTTAAAATTCTGTTAAAACGGGTAATTATTGAGTCTTTTTACCTTGTTTCGACTAAAAAATTGTTAAAATTTAAGGTTTAAGAAGTTTTTAGGTAGCCTGCGGGTTAAATTAAACCGCTACTTTTTCGGGGTTATTTTCGGACTTTTTATTTTTGGAATCCCTGTCATTTAAAAACGATTGGATCAGCAACAGGCCCACTCCAATCATGATAGAAACATCGGCCACATTGAACACGCCTGTTTTAAACCAGGGATATTTGATAAGCATAAAATCGGTTACACTGCCATAAACCCAGCGGTCATAAAGGTTACCCATACCACCGGCCAATACCAGGATAATACCCAGCACGGTTAGTTTATGCAGATTGGTTTTTATAATGATGTAAGTGAGGCCAAATAACAGCACAGCCGCCGGCATCAGCGTAAGCAGCATAAACCGCCAGGGGTTACCCAGCGAATCGCCCAGGCTTAAAAAAGCACCCGTATTTTCAACCCGGGTAATGAGGTAATGAAGATTATTCTTGAAGGGTAATATCTCTTCGTAATAACGGAAATTATGGCGTATATAATTTTTAGTGATTCTGTCTAAACCGATATCAGCAACCAGGATCAATAGTATTACCAGGCCTCTCAAAACCCATTTCTTGTTCATTAATATAGTTGTATGTGTGTATGGTAATTAACGTGACTGGTATGGTTAAATTATTCGGGGCTTATTGCTTCGGCAGCGGATACTGGCCCATAAAACCTTTGTCGCGTTTGGTTTGCTCCCAGTTGTTGGTATAGGCTGCCAGCCAGTAATCATACTTTTCAAAATCAAATTCCAGGGTGGTGTATGGTTTCAAAAAAGTAGCGTCGACAGGTTCCAACTGGTAGGTATCAAATATGGGATCGTCGGCATCAGCCTCAAAATAATTTTGCAGGATAGACAGTTCAACAGGCGCAAGCTCAGCTTCGCCGGCTAAGGATTCGTCGGCCTTATTAAAGTACTGTATTTCCCGTTTTAACCATTCCGGCTGTTTGTTCTTTCCCATCTATACCAATTAAAAAGAGCCACCTGTTTTTAGGCAGATGGCTCTTTTATGAGTTGAATTATTTTTTGTAGAATTTGAAATTCTTACCGATGAATTTTGCATTGCTGCCCAATTCTTCTTCAATGCGTAATAACTGGTTATATTTCGCGATCCTGTCTGAACGTGAAGCCGAACCGGTTTTGATCTGACCGCAATTTAAGGCTACGGCAAGATCGGCGATGGTTGCATCTTCAGTTTCGCCAGAACGGTGACTCATTACAGAGGTGTAACCATTAGTTTGAGCTAAACTTACCGCGTTGATAGTTTCGGTCAATGAACCTATCTGGTTTACTTTTACCAGGATAGAGTTAGCAATGCCTTCGGTGATGCCTCTTTGTAAACGGGTAGTGTTGGTTACAAACAAATCGTCGCCAACTAATTGTACTTTAGCGCCCAATTTTTCGGTTAATAATTTCCAGCCAGCCCAATCATCTTCGTGCATACCGTCTTCAATGGAGATTACTGGGTATTTAGACGCTAATTCGGCCAAATATTCTACCTGCTCAGCGCTGGTGCGGATGGCACCTTTTTCGCCTTCAAATTTGGTGTAATCGTATTTACCATCTTTGTAAAACTCAGATGCGGCGCAGTCAAACGCCAGGAAAATGTCTTCGCCTGGTTTATAACCTGCTTTTTCAATAGCTTTTAAAACGGTTTCAACAGCATCTTCGGTGCTATCAAAGGTTGGCGCGAAACCACCTTCGTCACCAACAGCGGTAGAAAGACCACGGTCATGCAGGATCTTTTTCAGGTTATGGAATACTTCGGTACCCCAACGCAATGCTTCAGAAAAAGATGGCGCACCAACCGGCATGATCATAAATTCCTGGAACGCGATAGGCGCATCAGAGTGTGAACCACCATTGATGATGTTCATCATTGGGATAGGTAAAGTATTAGCGTTCACACCACCAATGTAGCGGTATAAAGGCTGACGGCTTTCCTGAGCTGCTGCTTTAGCAACGGCTAAAGAAACACCTAAGATAGCGTTAGCACCAAGCTTGCCTTTATTTTCGGTACCGTCGATCTCGATCATGATGGCGTCGATAGCGTTTTGTTCAAAAACATCTATGCCTTTTAATTCAGGCGCAATGATGTCATTTACGTTGGCAACGGCTTTTAAAACGCCCTTACCCATGTATTTTGATTTATCGTTATCGCGAAGTTCAACAGCTTCGTGTGCACCGGTTGATGCACCAGATGGTACAGCAGCACGACCTAAAGCGCCGTTCTCGGTTAAAACTTCTACCTCCACAGTGGGGTTACCGCGCGAATCTAAGATCTGGCGGGCGTGTACGTCAATTATTAAGCTCATAGTTTATTGTCAGATATTTGTAATTTGTAAACCGCGGGCTAAGTTAACAGCAAATTCAGGAAATCACAAAAAAGAGTTAAGATATTGGAATTAAGAATCAAGATATTAGAATCAAGAGCTCAGATCGGGTTTTCTTGACTCTTGACTCTAATATCTTGATTCTTAATTAATCAGTTGTTGTAGGTACATGCTCTTGCTGACCGGCCCCCTTGCGACTGATGCGGTACATCAGCATGAGCATTATATTATTTTTACCGCTGCTTTGTGTAGCTGTATAATTACGCTGATTGATCCAACCGGCCTGCGCTATCCATGATTTGTCAAACTGATAACCCAATGCCGCTGATATACGGTTACGTTCAAAGTTGGGGGCTTTATTATTAAAAAACACCTCGTCAAAAACCGACAGGAACCATGTTTTAGCTACGATCTTGGTATTATTCAATGGGATGAACATGTTTAACCGGTACCGGAAACGGTTACGGTAATCGCCATTAACCCAGCGCTGCTCTATACGATAGCGATGTTCAAATTTAAGGCGGTACAGAAACTGGTTAACCGTCATTTGCTCCCACAACCTGAATTCGTTGGTATTGGGGCCGCTGCCCAGATCGGCATAATCATAAGTATGGTAAGTACCCGTACCCAATAACGCTGTAAAATCTTTGTTGATGTCATAGCTTACGCCGGCCTTGGCTTCATAGTACTGAAACTGGCTCAGCGGCCCGTTTGTACGTATCTGCAATTCGGAGTAGCCACCCCATTTATGGCTGCTATCGCCAGGGAGTACTACTGTGGCAATTCCCCAAGTTCCTACTTTGGAATCCTGGGCATGAGCACGAAATAAGCATGCTGTTAATAATACAAAGACTACAACTATAACAATAGGGGCTTTTAACATCTTATGCAGGTTTTATACCGCAAAGATATTTCCACAATATTACCTAAATGTTAATTTCAACACCATTAATGTTATGATAATGTTAAGTGATTCGGAATTAAATTTATCAATCAATTCTTGTCACGTTAATATGATAAAATAAGTCTTATTAATGCTATGAAAAAACTCCTTTTCCTTATCCTGATAACTGGCGTTTATAGTTATGCAAACGCGCAAGACCTCTCAAAAAGATTAGATAGCCTATTTAATGGTCAATTTACTGCAGGACAAATAAATGGCAATGTATTGGTGGCTGATCATGGCAATGTGATATATAAAAAATCTTTTGGTTATGCAGATGTGGCGAATAAGATATTAAATACTGATCATTCGGCTTTTTTTCTGGCCTCGGTTTCAAAAACTATTACCTCTACGGCTGTTTTGCAATTAGTTCAAAAAAAGAAGATTAAATTAGATGAACCTTACAAAAAATACTTTCCAAATTTCCCATACGGTGATGTTACTATCAAGAATTTACTTGCACACACTTCTGGCTTACCAAGGGATATGGAAGATGTTTTTGACACAGTTTTAAAGGTACAGCCACAAAAAAAATTTGGTTATCACGACATCATACCAGCTTTACAACAATACCCTAAACCTTTGGCTTTTAAACCTGGCGACCAATATAGTTATTCAAATATTAACTATAATTTACTGGCATTATTGGTTGAAAAAACATCAAACATGCCATTTGATGCCTATCTTAAAAAGTACATTTTTACTCCGGCAGGCATGACTGACACCTATCTGAGCAGTCCACAGCTATTACAAAAAAGCAACGTCACCCTTCGCTATCTGTATCCGAAACATTATTACCCCCATTTGAAACTGGCAGATTCCATTCCTGAATTTGCTAACATATATAAGAATTACACTATATTCTGGGGACAAGGAAATGTGATCAGTACAACAACCGATCTGTTAAAGTTTGACCAGGCTTTGTATAATAACAAGCTTGTAAATACCAAAATACTGGACGAAGCATTTAAACCAACAATATTAAACAACAAGCAAGAGGTTGTTGCGGGTGGTGGGGTTTCATACGGCTTAGGATGGTTTATATTAAAGGTCAAACCGTCTGAAAAAATTGTTTTACATACCGGAGCTATACAGGGGTTAAGGAGCATATTTATACGAAATTTGACTAAGAAACAGACTGTAATTATATTAGATAATGCTCAAAGTGGTAGCAATTTTATAACCGCATCAAACGCGATCAGTATTTTAGATAATACTCCTCAAGAAAGGGTCAAAATATCCGTTGCAGATAAATACGCCAAAATCCTGTTTGAATCTGGTAGTGATGTTGCAGCAAGCCGTTTAATTCAAATGCAAGCCGATACAGTTCATTATAGGTATAGTGCTCATGAAATGGATTTCATTGCCAACGAATTGCTTAATGATTCTTATACTGATAAAGCTTTGGAAGCCTTTAAGGTTAATTTATTATTAAACCCTACTAATCCCGAAATGTACAACAGCTATGGCAAAGCACTAAATAAAGCAGGCAAAAAGACCGAAGCAGTATTGATTTATAAAAGAGCTATAATGCTGAAGCCCGATAACAAGGAAGCAAAAGAAGCATTATCCAAGTTAGAAAAGGATTCATCGCATAACTAACCTTTAGGTGTATATATTCAGGCAATATCCTTCACTGTCCCCGAGTCTTCATTGGTAGTGGGTAGGTCTTGTTTAGCTTCCTCAATTGTTACTGGATAACCAAATAAATGCCTTTCTTTGATTATCGTAGCTACCTCAGCCGGTACATATTCCTCCCATCCGGTTGCTCCCTGTTTAATGAGCTGTAATACATTATCAGTCTCAACATTCAGGTTATTTTCGTTATAGTGCCTGATATCTTCAATTTTATTATTGGCTATCAGGTATCTAAACAGGTCGATCAGATGTGGAGGCAGCGAAAATTTCAGGCAATTCCAGATTATTCCATCACGTAAAGTAGGATAGATAAATAACTTTACTTTACGGCTAAACAAAGTGGCAAATGACTCGAGGATACCCCCCGGCAGATCCTTATAATGTTCTTCCGAAAAAATGTATTCCAAATTGGGATAGCCTAATACCACACCCATTTTTAACTTGGTGATCTTGGATAAATAAGCTACCAGCTTATAATACTCATGAAAATTAGAGATTAATACCGTTTGCCCCAGTGAGCAAAGAATATCTACCCGGTCAAGAAAGTCTTTTTCGTCGATCTCCGCATTAAGGTCGGCATCCCTTTCCTTTAACGATTGCAGGGTAAGCTCGGTAACAACGATCACATTACTTTTATCTACGTCAGGTTCCTGCAGAAATTGCTTAACACCCTGAGTTAGCATATCGATGTGCACGTTGATAACCGGACGGAAACGACCGCGTATCACTACAGCGTGCTTTTTATATAATGCCTCTGTAGGTTGCAGATTTTTACCATCAGGGCCAAATACAGCAGCGTCAGAAAAGCCAAACTTAACCAGGTGCAAACTCATCAAGCGGTTATCTACTTTCTGGAAATCGGGCCCTTCAAAGCTGATCATATCTATCTGGATACGATCTCTTGACAGGTTATCTATCAGCGAAAGCAAAAACACAGGGGCTATTTCATGATAATAGAAACAGGCATAGATCAGGTTAACACCCAATATACCTGCGGCTTGCTGTTGCAGGATATTATCATTATCCAATAGTTTTACGTGGATCACCACATCATTAAACTCGCCATTCGGCTCTGTTTGGAAGCGAACCCCCATCCAACCATGACCTTCGTTTGTTTTATGATAATTGAGAGCCGCAAAAGTATCTGAAAAAGCAAAAAAGGTTGTAGTATCACCACGCAATGCCGCCAAACGCTCAATCAGCAGGCCATACTCATGGTCGAGCATAGATATTAAACGAGACTCACTTACATAGCGGCGTGTTTGCTGAACTCCGTAAATAGCATCAGAAAAAATCATGTCATAAGCCGACATGGTTTTGGCGATTGTACCGGATGAAGCACCGGCTTTAAAAAAATTGGCAGCTACCTCCTGCCCTGCGCCAATTTCGGCAAATGAACCATAAATTGCGGGGTCGAGGTTAATGGCAAGCGCTTTTTGTTTTGTCCCAATATCCTTATTATGAACGATATTCATAAGCTACAATTATTTATAGTTTACTGCTGCCAGTATCATGAACTGAAATACAGCTCAAAAATACGATTTTTTAAAGAATACAGCAGAAAACTTATGAACAAAGCAAGAAATCGACTCCCATTTTTCGCTTTTGGGATTTTACATTAAGGAAGGGTTATCAGTATGTTAACCACCTCTCTTCTATTCCCATTTAAAGGTTTTAACGGCAACGGCGTATATAATTACAAACCAGATCAATAATATAAACAGTTGGTGGGTTACATCGCCTAAACCGGCGCCCTCAAAGGCAACCTTACGCATGGCATTGTTCAGGTGAGTTAGCGGCAACGCATTACTGATCCCCTGTAGCCATTTAGGGAAAGCTGAGACCGAAAAGAATGTACCCGACAATAAGAATTGCGGCAAGGTTATAATATTAGACAATGGAGGCACGGTACTTTCGTTTTTGGCAATGCCCGATATGGTGAAGCCAAAACCCATAAAAATAATGAGCCCAATGGCCGAGAGCACCAACATATTGAGCACCGTGGTTATGCCGTGTACCAACGTAAAACCAAACATATAATGGCCAACCAGGATAATGAATAAGGAGCCTAATAACGAGAAAGTCATTCTGGCCAAAGCTTCACCCAGTACAATACTATAGCGTTTAACCGGTGTAGCAAAAAAGCGCTTAATGACCAGGGTTAAACGCAAGCTCAGGAACACGAACGCGGTACCAAAAACACCGCTACTTAGCAATGAAAAACCTAATTGCCCGGGTAGTATAAAATCTATGTATTTATACTCACGGCCCTGAATGGTGGTTTCCCTGATCTCGGCTACCGGCGGGGTATTGATCTGTGCATTATTATTGATATTGTAGTAAATATTGCTGAGCACCGATCTGAGGATATTTCCTTTTTCGGCGGACGCTTTAGTGTATTCCACATTAACCGTAAACGGTGGCCTGGTATTGTTTTTTTGTATATTGATGATCGCGTCAATACTGCCTTTTGAAAGGTTCGTGTTCATCTCTTCGGTGGACTGATCCTTTACCAGATGAACCACCTTTACATTTTTCAACGCCTGGTAAACCGGACTAATGGTATCGCAGGTTTTGGCCACGCCTACATCAACCGTAACACCGCCGCCGCCAATATTGGCAAACACGATAATAAATATCAAAGGGAAAGCCAAAGTAAATACTACAGCCGAAGGGCTGCGCAGTATCGACCGGAAACTGGCTTTAGCAATGGCCAGTGTTGCTTTTGTATTGCTGTATGGTTTTGGGTTCATTTCAATTTAGTCATTAGGTCATTCGCCGATAGCGTCATTAGGTCATTTGGAATTATCATTAAGTCATTTGCCTGTGGCGTCATTAGGTTATTTTTTGATTTGCTAACTGCAAACTCAAAACTGCCAACTACTCCCCCTTCAGGGGGTTGGGGGATTATCCCTCCCGCCATTCTTTGCCGGTGAGGTTGATAAACACATCCTCCAGGTTGGCCAGCTTCACTTGTTTTTTACGTTCAAAGCCCGATGCTACCAACTGGTCGATAAAATGATCAGGGGTATCAATACCAATGATGTATCCACCATCAACAAAGGCCACACGATCACATAATACTTCGGCCTCATCCATATAATGGGTGGTAATAACAACGGTGGTACCCTGGTCACGGATCTCACGGATCAGATCCCACAAATTACGACGGGCCTGCGGGTCGAGGCCGGTTGTAGGTTCATCCAAAAAAATGATTCTCGGGTTATTGATAAGCGTGGTAGCGATAGAAAAACGCTGTTTTTGCCCGCCTGACAGATCCTTATATTTGGCTTTTGCCTTGTCGGTGAGCGCTACTTTCTCCAGCATTTCCATGGGGCTTTTATCAATGCCATATAGCCCTGAAAACAATGTGATCAATTCCGACAGATTCAAATTAGGATAATAGCCTGCCGCCTGCAATTGTACACCGATACGTTTTTTGATGCTATCGGTATCTGTTTCAATATCAAAGCCATCAACAATGATGTGGCCTGATGTTTTTTCACGCAGGGTTTCAATGATCTCGAGGGTGGTGGTTTTACCGGCGCCGTTTGGGCCAAGCAAACCAAAAATTTCGCCCTCATATACTTCAAAACTGATGCCTTTTACGGCTGCAAAATCGCCATAGTTTTTTACCAGGTCATTTACAGTGATGATGGGTTGTTTTGTCATAGGGTAAAAATGCATTACTATAATGAAATAACCATGAGTTTTATTTATATCCCGAAAATTTTACAGCTTGGATGACTATTGTACTCCGTTGTGCTTAAGGTATATTACTTTATCAGGTGACCAATGGAGTGCCACAATGCTTCGGCATGTTGGGCGGCTTTCATAACCAGGTGAATAATTTGTATGGCGAGTAGAGTTTTCATGATGTGATGATTTTATGGTTCAAATGTGCTAACAGAATATGTTTTTGAGTAGTGCTTTTAGGTAAAGGCGGCTAAACTTCCGGTAAACGGCGGGAAATTACCGATGAATGAACCTGCTTTAGCCGCTTAGTTGGCAAGCATCCCCAGGTACTTTTTCTCAGGTAAATAAATTAGCCATCAGTTGTGTAAACAGGGGTGAATGTTCCTGTAGATATACTATTAATGATATAATGGGAGTAGATAAAGTTTTCATAGCAATGTTGTTTTTTCTTCAAAATTGCTGTGTGGGAGCTATAGTAGCCAAAGCTTTTTGACCAGCTGCGGGAAAATTTCGGTGAACGGCAGAAAATTGCTGGTGAGGATTTTCGCCGATAATCAAAAAGCCGGGCTAACCCGGCTTTTTGATGCGTTAGCAGGTTTTATTATTTACAGGTTTTGTCGCAATTGCCCGAAGTTTTGCAAACCTTGCTGCAATAGTCCATGCAATTGGTTTTATCGCAGGTTTTTGAACATTTAGTGCAATGGTTCATTTTACTGTTGCAGCATGGGGTATTAGCATTAGCGATTGATGTAGCGCCCAAAGATGATACCATCACCATGGCGATGAAAAGAAACTTTTTCATGATTTGAATTTTTAAATTGTTTAATAATAGAAATTTGACCTAAACGGATAAGGTAAAGGCAGATGAGATCGTATTATTAAACTTTTGGAGGGCGCCAGGATGACGATGAATAAGCAGACAAACTCCTCGACAGGTAAGGCGTAACTGACCGTTCCTTTAAAACCGGAACAATTGGTTTTACGGTTACCTGTTCCACAAACAAAAATCCGCAGGTATTGCAGGATAGCATGGTATTGCACATCCCCTGCCCGCAATCGTCTTTTTGCTGATGTTCACAGGATTGGCTTTTGGTTGTTTTATGGCAGCATTTTTCAAACATGCTGCTACCCTTAGCCTTTACTGTAAAAACAGAAACAAAGACCATACAGATAACCAAAAGGAGCGCTGTTACTTTCACTATTTCAAAGAACGGTAGTTTTTTGATTAAATTATAAACACATTTATCAGGTAAGTGTCATATCAACATATTGGTATCCTGAACCTAAAACCGTATCATTGAATAATGAAACGTCTTTTTTCAAACCTCACCGTCCAGGTACTTATTGCTATTGCTTTGGGCATTGTTGTAGGCCTGAATTTTAAACAATTTGGCCCTACGGCCGAGATGATCAGCAAAATGTTCATCAGCCTGATCACGATGCTGATAGCTCCTATCATATTTTTCACCATCGTGCTCGGTATAGCCGGCATGAGCGATATGAAAAAGGTGGGCCGTGTAGGCGGCAAGGCTTTACTATATTTTGAAATAGTGACCACCTTTGCCCTGATTATCGGCGTTACCGTAGCTAACCTGCTTAAACCCGGCGCGGGTTTTGTAAATAATACAGCCGTTGATACCAGCAAGATAGCGGTATATGAAAAGGCCGCTTCCGAAATGCACTGGGGCGATTTCTTCGCCCATATTATACCATCCAACGCTTTTGAAGCTTTTGCCAAGGGCGATATTTTGCAGATCCTGTTTTTTGCCGTACTATTTGGCTATGGCTTAAGTTTGATGGGCGAAAGCGGACAGCCTGTTATCCAACTGTTTGATAAACTGTCAAAAGTATTCTTCAATGTGATGAAGATCGTGATGAAAGTAGCCCCCATCGGCGCTTTTGGTGGTATGGCTTTTACCATCAGCAAGTATGGTTTAAAAACATTGAAACCTTTGGCCTTGCTCATGGGCTCAGTTTATTTGACCATGTTCCTGTTTATTTTTGTGGTGCTTAACCTGATCTGTTACCTGTTTAAGTTTAGCCTGTGGAAATACCTAAAACATATTAAGGAAGAGATCCTGATTGTGCTGGGGACTTCCTCCTCAGAATCGGCACTGCCGGGGATGATGAACAAGATGGAGACTTTCGGTTGTTCCAAATCGGTTGTGGGCTTGGTGATTCCTACTGGTTACTCCTTTAACCTGGATGGTACTACCATATACCTTTCTATGTGTGTCATTTTCCTGGCGCAGGTTTTCAAAATCCCCTTATCCTTATTCCAGGAACTCACCATTATCGGCATCCTGATGGTTACCTCTAAAGGCGCGGCAGGCGTTACCGGCAGTGGGTTCATTGTATTAACCAGCACCCTGGCTGCCATCAAGGTGATCCCGGTTGAAGGAGTTGCGATACTCCTCGGGGTAGACAGGTTTATGTCCGAAGCCCGGGCCATCACCAATGTGATCGGCAATGGAGTGGCAACTATTGTGATCGCCAAGAGCGAGAAAGAATTTACCCCTCCACCCCATAAGGATAACGACGATGATGATGGTACTGCCGATTTTATACAAGGAGCGGCAAAGTTTTTAACTACTTTCCGAGGGGGTAGTTAAAACGGATAATGACCGAAATAAACTTTTTAAACCTTAAATTTTAACACTTTTCTGCCCAAAAACGGTGTAAAATCGCTCAAAAACTGCCCGAAAAACCCTCATTTTAACACTTTTTAACAAATTATTACGCCATTTTGAGCAGTTTTTGAAACTTTAAAAAGTATTAAATACCTGATATTCAAATAACTATATAAAAATAAGTCAATTTTTGGCCTGTTTTGGTCTTAACTAAAACGGCCCGTCACTCCAAATCAGGAGCAACGGGCCGTGGTATTTTTAAAGATACGAAAATTTTGCCGCATTATCAAGTTGCTTCGGCAAAATCAAAAAACTCCCCCTTCAGGGGGCTGGGGGGTTAATTACAAATCGCCTTCAACTTCTTCGTCCTGTCTGGGTTCAATGGTTCGTTGGTTTGGGCCAGGCGCTGGGCGCCTACATTGGCCGGGCAGGCGATGCCATTTGGGCCATCATATATCAGTCCGGGTTTGGTATCGACCAATTCTTTGGGTACGTAGATCTGTACGGTAGTTTGTGAATAGCCATGCGGAATAAACCGGATATAATACCCATCGGGATGTAATGACCAGATGCCCGACGGCACTTCCGGATCGGGCTGCGGCGCCAAACCGGCGATCATGGCATATTTCTCCATTTCCTCGTACGATGCGTTGCCCGATGCCGCCAGCTGACGAATATTGTTTTCGGCCTCAAAAACACTTTGCGCAGCGGGTGGCAGCTGATCCTTAGCTTTGGCCATTACACTGGCAGGCAATACACCCAGAGCGCCCCCTTCCAGCATCAGCAGTTCGTTGGGCGATAACAGTCTGGTGGCGGTGAGTTTAATATCGGTACCAAAATCGGCAAACTTAGTGCGGGCAATTATCGCCCATAACAATATCTGAATGCTGTGCTGATTAACCTCCGGATGCGTTTCGGCATGTTTCAGTATCAATATCACCACATCGCGCTTGGGGCCGAGCACCGGGGCAAGCATATAACCGTCGCCGCTGCTGGGGCCGCGTGTACCGGCATGCAGGCAATAACTTTTGTTGGTCATTTCGTAAAAGCCGGCACAAAGTTTATAAGCGCCTGTAGGTGTTTTGGGTAAAAGATACAAAGGCTCGGGTGTTTGCCCTTCCATAAACGATGGCGGTTTTGAACCCGTTTTGTTTACATCTTTAAAACTGGTAGTAATAGCCTGGGGTTGTTTCAGGATCTTGTTAAGACCGCCGCCGGATGCCATTTCCGTGCCTTTATCCAACAGTTTTTTTCCTAAGCCGCCAAATTGCGCCTGCGCGGCGGTGGTACAAAAAAAGCATGCTATAAGCAGAGTGATCAGGTTTTTGTTTATTTTCTTCATAGTGTTAAGGGGTAATGTGGGGCTAAATTAATTAAAATGTTGCAATACAGATAGCTGATAAAGATGATCTGCTTCTTCGCGCGTCATCGAGGTACGAAGCAAGAGCCTCACCCAACCCTCTCCAAAGGAGAGGGTTTCAAAGCGTTTTTTTAAAGTCTCCCCCTTTGGGGGAGATTTAGAGGGGGCTTCTGCTTCGTGCCTCGCAATGACGTTAACGCACCCTAAACAAGCTCTTTCTGATAACCCAAAAGTCAAGTTTATGTTAACAAATAAAATTGTTACCGCATTAGTGCTTTGGGCGGCTAAATTTAATTTGACTTTATTGTCAATAACTTTAGCTTTGCCGTACTAAACGAAAAAAGCCAATGAGTGTTCTCGTAAATAAAAATTCTAAAGTTATTGTACAGGGTTTCACAGGTAAAGAAGGTACTTACCATGCGGAGCAAATGATTGCTTATGGTACCCAATTGGTTGGGGGTGTTACACCGGGTAAAGGCGGTCAGCAACATTTAGACAGGCCGGTTTTTAATACTGTTAAAGACGCGGTTACTGCTACAGGCGCCGATGTATCTATCATTTTTGTACCTCCGGCTTTTGGTGCGGATGCCATTATGGAAGCTGCCGAAGCTGGTATTAAAGTTATTGTTTGTATCACCGAAGGTATCCCGACAAAGGATATGATCGAGGTAAAAGAATATTTAAGCGATAAGGATTCACGCCTTATTGGCCCTAACTGCCCAGGCATCATTACCGCCGACGAAAGTAAAATTGGTATTATGCCAGGCTTTATCTTCAAAAAAGGCCATGTGGGTGTAGTTTCTAAATCAGGAACTTTAACTTACGAAGCGGTTGACCAGGTGGTTAAAGCAGGTTTGGGTATCACTACCGCTATTGGTATTGGTGGCGACCCAATCATTGGTACACCTACCAAAGAAGCTGTTGAGCTGTTGATGAATGATCCGGATACACACGGTATCATCATGATAGGCGAAATTGGCGGGGGCATGGAAGCCGAAGCTGCCCGCTGGATCAAAGCTAACGGTACTAAACCTGTAGTAGGTTTCATCGCCGGCCAAACAGCGCCTCCAGGACGCCGTATGGGTCACGCTGGTGCCATTGTTGGTGGTGCTGATGATACTGCTGCGGCTAAAATGAAGATCATGGCCGAGTGCGGTATCCGCGTAGTGGCATCTCCCGCCGAAATTGGCGCTGCCATGGCAGAGGAACTGGCTAAATTAGCTTAAGCCCCCTAACCTCCTGAAGGGGGAACTGGAAAATCATATTTAAAATCCCGGTCAGGTTTGGCCGGGATTTTTTTTGTGGGTGAAATTACCCACGCGTCATTGCGAGGAGGAACGACGTGGCAATCCCCGATATACAGAGGCGCTCTGTATATCGGGGATTGCCACGCTACGCTCGCAATGACGTTATTTTTTACACCTTCTTTTCCCCTCTTCCTGCCGCAGCCGAAGAGAGGGTGATCCAGCAAAGCGCAGATCGGGTGAGTCGATTCAGCACGCAGCACGCCTTCCACTTACATTTACTATTTGTTTTTCTTATTTTTACTTTATGGATGATAAAGGTATGGCTGCGCTTTGCGATGCCCACGCGGTTGATTTGAAGCTTAAAGGTTTTAAGGTATACGAAATTGAAACCGGCGCAAGCCGTGTGCCGGCCTACCGGCGCAAGGATTTTTATAAAGTATGTATCCTGAATGCCAAAAGCACTATACATTATGCCGACAGGAGTATCGACCTGGATGGCACATCCTTATTCTTTGCCAATCCACATATCCCTTATGCCGCCGAGCTGCATTCCGAAAAACAAACCGGTTATGCCTGTTTATTTACCGAAACATTTCTGAAAGCCAATGAGCGTTCAGAAAGCCTGCAGGAATCGCCTTTGTTTAAAATCGGCGGCAACCCTGTTTTCGCGCTAAATGAAGAACAGTCGGCATTTGTAAATACCATCTTTAAAAAGATGCTGGAAGAGCAAAGCACTGATTATTTGTACAAGAACGACCTGATCCGCAATTACATCAACCTGCTTATTCATGAGGCATTGAAAATGCGGCCGGTCGACCATTTTTTCAAACATAAAAACGCGTCGTCACGAACCACCTCTTTGTTCTTGGAGCTCCTGGAACGACAATTTCCGATTGAAAGCGCCGATCACCCGCTGAAGTTAAAAACTGCGCAGGATTTTGCCCAAAACTTGTCGGTACATGTTAACCACCTGAACCGTTCGGTGAGGGAAATTACGGGCAAACCTACCACCGCTCACATTGCCGATCGTATCATCAGCGAAGCCAAAGCCCTCCTGCAACATACCGACTGGAGCACGGCCGAAATTGCCTACGCGCTGGGGTTTGAATATCCAACCTACTTTAATAACTACTTCAAAAGAATTACCGGAACCATCCCCAAAGCGTTACGAGCTAAAGCTGTTTGATTTTCTTACTCTTCTGTTTGATATTCATTAACCACGGCCCGTTTGCTGTGGTATCTTTGTGGTACCTAAAACACTAATGAATAAATTAGTGTAGTAAACATATCAAAGAGATCATTTTATGGAAATTAAACGCAGCGGCTCACAACCATCAGGCAAAGGTCCCGCAGAATATTTTACCGGAACAGTACGTATCGATCCGCTTTTTAGTCCGCCGGACCCCGCACGTGTAGCCATGGCACTGGTTACTTTTGAACCGGGGGCACGTACAGCATGGCATACCCATCCGCTGGGTCAAACCCTTATTATTACCGCCGGCAGCGGCTGGGTACAGCGCGAAGGTGGACCGATAGAGAACGTTCACCCGGGAGATGTAGTTTGGTTTGCCCCTAACGAAAAACACTGGCATGGCGCTACAGCCACTACGGCCCTGAGTCATATCGCTATCCAGGAAAAACACAATGGCTCGCCTGTTGATTGGATGGAGCAGGTTACGGACGAACAATACAATAATCAATAATAGTGTCTGAAAGGGGGCTGTCACCCTGAGCTCCGTCGAAGGGTAGAGCGCAGAGGCCAGTTCACCATGCTTCGACGGCGCTCAGCATGACACCCGTTCGGACATAGTAATTAAAAACTAAACAAAATGGAAAAACGAAAATTAGGAAATAGCGGCCTCGAAGTCTCTGCATTGGGACTGGGCTGCATGGGCCTGAGCTTTGGTTATGGCCCCGCCACTGACATAAAGGATGCCATCAAACTCATCCGTACCGCCTTTGAAAGTGGCGTTACTTTTTTTGACAGCGCCGAAGCTTATGGCCCTTTTAAAAATGAAGAATTACTGGGCGAAGCCCTGGCCCCTTTCCGGGATGAGGTGGTGATCGCTACCAAATTTGGCTTTAAGAATGGAAACGTTCAGGAAGGTGTTGATAGTCGCCCGGAAAATATCAGGCAGGTAACAGAAGCCTCGCTCAAACGCTTAAAAACCGACCGTATAGATCTGCTTTACCAGCACCGTGTTGACCCCAATGTACCTATGGAAGATGTGGCAGGTACCGTGAAAGAGCTCATTGCCGAAGGTAAGGTAAAACACTTCGGCATGTCAGAAGCCGGTGTACAAAGCATCCGCAGAGCACACGCGGTACAGCCGGTTGCGACCCTGCAGAGTGAATATTCGTTATGGTGGCGCGAGCCGGAGCAGGAAATTCTGCCTGCGCTGGAAGAACTGGGCATTGGCTTTGTGCCATTCAGTCCGCTGGGCAAAGGTTTTCTGACCGGCGCTATCAACGAGAATACCACGTTTGACAGTACCGACTTCCGCAACATTGTACCCCGTTTTACACCCGAGGCCCGCAAAGCAAACCAGGCATTAGTTGATCTGCTGGGTAAAATAGCCACACAAAAGGAAGCCACACCGGCCCAGATAGCGCTGGCCTGGCTACTGGCCCAAAAGCCTTGGATAGTACCGATACCCGGAACAACCAAACTGCATCGTCTGGAAGAAAACCTCGGAGCGACAAAAATAACGCTTACCGCTGATGATCTGCGCGAAATTGCAGCAGCCGCGGACAGTATTACCATTGAAGGCGCCCGGTATCCGCAGCATCTGCAGCAACGGGTTGACCGCTGATAGACTGTTATAAAAACTCTCCCTCCTGTCATCTCGAACGATAGTGAGCGGTCTTTTGCGAGCGATAAGTCCCGGCGTAAAAGATCTCTCCTCGTACCTCGTTCGAGATGACATTTTTATTTTAAACAACATGTCATTGCGAGCGCAGCGTGGCAATCTCATCACAAGTAGAGACACGGGAGGAGATTGCTTCGTCGTTCCTCCTCGCAATGACATATGGGATCATCTACACATCTAAAACCCCATGTCAAATCAGTGTAAACACTCCTCTTAGAAGCCATCCATCCCGGCAAAATTCCGTATCTTTAAGTAAGTAAAAAAGGTGAAATATCGTAATCACTAATTCGCTAACTCAATAATTCACTAATTAAATAACATGGAATATAATCAGTTAACACCCGATGAAGAATGGGTGATATTGCATAAAGGAACCGAAAGACCGTTTACCGGGGCTTTGCTGGACAATAAGGCCGAGGGCCTGTATGTTTGCAAACGCTGCGATACGCCGCTATACACATCAGCATCAAAATTTGAATCACATTGCGGCTGGCCAAGTTTTGACGATGAGATACCCGGAGCTGTAAAAAGGGTACCGGATGCCGACGGTCGCCGTGTAGAAATTGTATGCGCCAATTGCGGCGCCCATTTGGGTCATGTGTTTGAGGGGGAATACCTTACACCAAAAAACACCCGTCATTGTGTTAATTCGGTATCGATGAAATTTGTATCGGCCGACGATATAAAATAATTAAAACTTTTAGGAATATCCCGGCGGGTGATCAGCCTGTTGGGATATTTCGTTTTCCACAATTGCAAAATCAGCCTGTTTTTCCGGTCAATTTCAAAGTTGTAATTGGTGCTTAGCAAAGCCGTTATACAATTCGCAATAATTGTCGGTGTTAAGTCAACTAATTCTTAATGTTAAATTATCGTTTTTCGCAAATATTTTCCGGGCAAATTCCACCTACATTTTTTAACCGACTGTAATCAAGTTCATTAATTTTTTCTTTTATCAGATAAGGGCATTAAAGTGTTAATAACTCGGGGGTTTGTGTAAAACTATCATTAAAAACTTGGGGTTTCAAACATTAACTTTGTTGAACAAGGTTCGCAAAAAGTATTCAAAAGACAGCCGGATGTATTCCCCATCCAAAATGCAAGAACTTAGCTGTCAGTACGTTACATAATAAAACCTGTGATTGGTCAGGCCCAACGCAAATATTCAAACTCCCTAATTGAAAAACTGGGGTGGCTTTCGTGTCTGATTGCTTGAAGTAATAAAAAGGAACAATAAAAAAGGTATCATATGAAACAGGAAGATGAAATATTACTCAAAGAAAACAAGGACAGGTTTGTAATTCTGCCGATTAAATACCCGGCTATTTGGGAAATGTACAA
Organism: Mucilaginibacter sp. BGA-UO-ETr-C110; assembly: GCF_059567985.1. Taxonomy (NCBI): domain Bacteria; kingdom Pseudomonadati; phylum Bacteroidota; class Sphingobacteriia; order Sphingobacteriales; family Sphingobacteriaceae; genus Mucilaginibacter; species Mucilaginibacter sp. BGA-UO-ETr-C110. Next base: position 176,258 of record NZ_JCAQPB010000001.1, on the reverse strand, counting down.
AAAGGCCGAAGCCAGTTTTTGGACGGCCGAGGAGATCGACCTTTCGGACGATATGAAACACTGGGAAAATCTGAACGATGGCGAACGTCATTTCATCTCACACATCCTGGCCTTCTTCGCCGCGAGTGATGGCATCGTGAACGAGAACCTGGCTGTAAACTTTATGAGCGAGGTACAGTTGCCAGAAGCCCGTTGTTTCTACGGTTTCCAGATCATGATGGAGAACATCCACTCCGAAACCTATGCCCTGCTTATTGATACCTATATAAAAGACCCGGCCGAAAAAGACCGCCTGTTTCATGCCATTGATACCGTACCATGTGTAGGTAAAAAAGCCGAATGGGCGCTGCGTTGGATAAACGACGGCAATTTTGCTGAACGCCTGGTAGCCTTTGCCGCGGTAGAAGGTATTTTCTTTTCGGGCAGCTTTTGCTCTATATTCTGGCTTAAAAAACGTGGCCTGATGCCGGGACTAACCTTCAGCAACGAACTGATATCGCGCGATGAAGGTTCGCATTGTGAATTTGCCTGCCTGTTATACAAAATGTTGCAAAACAGGTTACCTGCCGAGCAGGTTATCAAAATCATTACCGACGCGGTAGAGATAGAAAAAGAATTTGTGACCGATGCCCTGCCGGTTAACCTGATTGGCATGAACGCCAAAATGATGAGCCAGTATATTGAATTTGTGGCCGACAGATGGTTAGGCGAACTGGGTTACGAAAAACATTATGGCGCAACCAATCCGTTTGATTTCATGGAAATGATATCCCTGCAAGGTAAAACCAACTTCTTTGAAAAACGCGTAGGCGACTATCAGAAAAGCGGCGTCATGAACAATGCCGAAAGCAAGGCATTTTCGTTGGACGAGGATTTTTAGGAATAGTATCAAGTAGCTAGTATCAAGTATCACGATAAAAATAATTTTGATACCCTCCATTAGCTATCGATACGAAACCCTAACAGTTAGTAAAGAGTCTTGATACTTGATACTAACTACTTGATACTAAAAAAATAATTAACACACTATATACACAAGTTGGTATAGGGCTTGCTACCTGATACCAGCTTCTAAATACTCGAAAACATGCTTGTAGTAAAAAGAGACGGTAGAAAAGAGTCGGTAAAATTCGACAAGATCACAGCACGTATAGAAAAACTGTGCTATGGGTTTAACTTGGTTGACCCCATTGATGTGGCCAAAAAAGTAATTGAAGGTTTGTTTGATGGGGTTACTACCTCCGAGCTGGATAACCTGGCTGCAGAAACGGCGGCTTCGTTAACCACCAAACACCCCGATTATGCTTTGCTGGCATCGCGTATTGCGGTATCCAACCTGCACAAAAACACCATCAAGTCGTTCTCTGAAACCATGCGTTTACTGCATGAATATATTGATCCAAAAACCGGCAAAGACGCGTCTCTGATTGCTGATGACGTTTGGGAAGTAATTGAGCAAAATGCCGAACTGCTGGATAGCACCATTATTTATGACCGCGACTTTGGTTTTGATTATTTCGGTTTTAAAACCCTGGAAAAATCATACCTGTTAAAGATCAACGGTAAAATAGCCGAGCGTCCGCAGCACCTGTTTATGCGCGTTTCGGTTGGTATCCACAAAGCCGATATTGAAAGCGCCATTAAAACTTATCACTTAATGAGCGAGCGCTGGTTTACTCACGCTACCCCTACACTGTTCAATGCAGGTACACCAAAACCACAAATGTCGTCATGCTTCCTGTTAACCATGAAAGATGACAGCATTGATGGCATATATGATACTTTAAAACAAACCGCCAAAATTTCGCAAAGCGCCGGTGGTATCGGTTTAAGCATCCACAATGTAAGGGCTACAGGCTCATACATCAGCGGCACCAACGGTACCAGCAACGGTATCATCCCAATGCTGCGTGTATTTAACGATACCGCCCGTTATGTTGACCAGGGCGGTGGCAAACGTAAAGGTGCCTTCGCTATTTATCTGGAGCCTTGGCATGCTGATATATTTGAATTCCTTGATCTGCGTAAAAACCATGGTAAGGAAGAAATGCGTGCCCGCGACTTGTTCTATGCCCTTTGGGTATCTGACCTGTTCATGGAGCGTGTAGAAGCCAATGAGGATTGGAGTTTATTCTGCCCGCATGAAGCACCGGGTTTGGCTGATTGCTTTGGCGCCGAATTTGTTGAATTATACACCCGGTACGAAAAAGAAGGCCGTGCCCGTAAAGTGATCAAAGCACAGGATCTGTGGTTTGCCGTATTGGATGCCCAGGTTGAAACCGGTACACCATACCTGTTATATAAAGATGCAGCCAACGCCAAATCGAACCAACAAAATTTAGGTACTATCAAAAGCTCAAACCTTTGTACCGAAATTATGGAATACACAGATGCCAATGAGATAGCCGTTTGTAACCTGGCTTCATTAGCATTGCCACGGTACGTTATTGAGGGCGCTTTTGATCATCAGAAATTATATGATGTAACTTACCAGGCAACCATCAACCTTAACCGCATTATTGATGGTAACTACTACCCTGTTGCCGAAGCAGAATACTCAAACCTGCGTCACCGCCCTATTGGTTTAGGCGTGCAAGGTTTGGCCGATACTTTTATACAGCTGCGCATGCCGTTTGAAAGCGACGAAGCAAAACAACTGAATAAAGAGATCTTCGAAACCATTTACTATGCAGCTATGACAGCTTCAAAAGATCTGGCCATTGCCGAAGGTCCGTATCAAACTTTCAAAGGCTCCCCATTGTCAAAAGGTAAATTCCAGTTTGACCTATGGAACGTAGAACCTGCCAGCACCCGTTGGGATTGGAAAACCCTGCGCAAGGATGTGATGAAGCATGGTGTACGAAACTCTTTATTAGTTGCGCCTATGCCAACCGCATCAACCTCACAAATATTGGGTAACAACGAGTGCTTTGAGCCATATACTTCAAACATTTATACCCGCAGAGTATTAAGCGGTGAGTTCATCGTGGTAAACAAATACCTGCTGCGCGACCTGGTTAACCTTGGCTTATGGACCCCGGCTATGAAAGATAAGATCATCAGCGCCAACGGATCTATCCAGGATATTGCAGAGATACCTGCCGATGTTAAGGAACTGTACAAAACTGTTTGGGAGATCAAGATGCGTAACATCATTGATATGGCTGCCGACAGGGGTGCTTATGTTTGCCAGTCGCAATCATTAAACCTGTTCATCAACTCGCCAAACGCGTCGAAATTAACTTCAATGCACTTCTACGCATGGAAAAAAGGCTTAAAAACCGGTATGTACTACCTGCGTACACAAGCTGCATCACAAGCTGTTAAATTCACTGTTGAAAACCAGGGCGGTTCAAACATGGAACCTGTTATACCAGAAGTGGTTGAACAATTGGCAGACAACGTACCAGAGGGCCCAAGCTGCTCTATGGAAGAAGGTTGCGTAACCTGCTCTGCATAAGTTTTAATTAGTCAATTGACGATAGTCCATGGACCATAGCCGCAAAAGCTATAGTTCATGGACTTTTTTCATTAATGACACTGGCGTTTCAGTAATCATTTCAACTTTAACTAATTTTGCGCTCACAAGTACCATGATCTATGGACCATCGACTATGAACTAAAAAACAATGACCAAACACGAAATCATCCGTTGCGAACGCTGCGAGGCCCCTTTTGAATGTAAAGCCAATTCATTCAGCAAGTGCCAGTGCAGTACCGTGCAGCTTAGCCTCAACGAGGTGCAGTACGTAAGTGAGCTGTATGATGGATGCCTGTGCGCCAGCTGTCTGCTCGTCATTCAGCAGGAGTATCGGGAAAGTATGGGATTGGTGTAGGCTACTACCCGTCATCCCGAATTTATTTCGGGATCCCACAGGACAGATATACACTGAATCAAAACGAGCCTCATCAATTTTTGTTCCTCTCAGCTACCTACCCATTTTATAACCATACATAATTATATGATATTTGGTTATGTTCAAAAAGCAAAACCAGATTGAAAGCATTGTCCTGTTAAGGGGTATAGCAGCTTTGGGTGTATGTTTTGTGCATTTTTATTTAGCAAACCAGGTCCAGTATGGTCAGTTGATGACACGGTTGTTTTTTAGCGGACAATTGGGGGTGGCTATGTTTTTTGTTATTTCGGGCTTTGTGCTGCCTTATTCGTTAAGTCAAAAAAATTATACGATAAAGGCATTCCCAAATTTTCTCTTAAAAAGAAGCGTCCGGATAGATCCGCCTTATTGGGCAACCATAGCGCTATTATTTTTATCGGGATGGGTGCCCTGGCACTTTGACATCAGCCGTTTGGTTTTACATATTTTTTACCTGATCCCTTTATTTAAAGGTTACGACTGGTACAGCGGTATCTTCTGGACGCTGTGTATCGAGTTTCAGTATTACATTTTACTAGGATTGTTTTTCCCGCTGCTGATGCGGTGTAAACCCCTCGTATCTGTTTTGATATTCCTACTGATAAGCTTAGTGTGTATGCTATTAAAAGTAAACATACGCGAGCTGATATTTACCTATCTGTATGACTTTGCAGCCGGCTATATTGTATTTCAATATTTTATTAAAAAGATAAGCTTGAAAACAGCGGTGATCTGCCTGGTCGCATTTTGTATAGTCATCGCTTTTAAGGTATCGATATTAACGGGGTTCATTCCGGCGGCTACAGGGTTAACCATCCTTTTACTCAATAAAAAGATACCCGCTTTCTTTTTGCTCTTAGGCAACATATCCTACTCCTTGTATTTAACGCATACCGTGGTGATGCGCCTTTATTTAGGGTTTATTAAGCACTATGTATCAAACCAGGTATTTTTATGCGTTACTTCTATACTGGTGAGCATTATTTTTGCATATATCTTTTATATACTGATCGAAAAACCGGTATTGAAATTCTCCAAAAAAATCAAGGTCAGTTAGCCCTTTTCATCCTCCATTAATCCTTTTCATTTTTATCCAGTCATATAGTTATACATCTTTAATTAGATGGACAAACTTTAAATACGATCATCATGAAAAAGAGATTTTTTGCATATATGTTTTTATTAGCAGCAGTTGTATCAGTAACCTCAGGTTGCGTGGTACGTGAAGGAGGATATGGATATCATCACAGATATCATAACGGCTATTATAACCACGACCGTGGTTATTAATTGAGTAGAGTTTAAGTGAGTTAGTTTTTGATAAATGATGAAAGAGCGGTACGTGAGTGTTCCGCTCTTTTTTTGTTGGGAAGAAACCAAATGACAGTCTTTTATAGGTACGTCATACCAATACCCAAACATAAACCCTTATATATTAATCCTTTTCATTTTAATCCAGTCAAACCTGTACAATGCCTGTTAGTTAGACGGCCACATTAATGATTATCACCATGAAAAAGAATTTGTTTGCATATATGTTATTATTAACAGCCATAGTATCAGTAACCTCGGGTTGCATGGTACGTGAAGGATACGGAAACCGCAGGAACCATCATGACCCGTACCATAACAACGGTTATAACAATGGTTATAACCGCGGCGACCACTATCATGACAGTACCCACGACCGTGGTTATTAAGAATTAAGTTTTGTTGAGTTTTTGATAAATGATGAAAAAGGGCGGTGTTGATTCACAGCTCTTTTTTGTTTTAATTACTGCTGCAACACCGTAATGCCATCCATATTTTGCATACGGGCAACAATACCCCAGCCATAAAAATAGTTGGATACCCCAATAATCAATTCATTATCGCCGGCTTTAAGCGGGATATCAAAGGCGGAATTGGCAATATCCAACCGGCCATCGGGATATTTGCGGATGGGTTGTGGATATTGGTTCTTATCTACATAAAGCAATCCACGGTTTATAAACACATATACTTCGTCGCTAAAGCCCAGCTGAATTTTGGCGATCTGCTCTTTGGTAGAGTGTATGGTGGTTTTAAGCCATACGTAACGATTTTTTTCCTGCACGCCGCCATAGCGGTTTTCTACCCCACCAAACATGCGGGTAAGATTGATCAGTCCCCTCCGCTCGGCTAAAATAGGTTTCCATTTGGTGGTATCTGTTGGCAGATCTTTAATGATAAGCTCCCTCCCGTTTTCCAGGAATTGAGAGGCCGATACATCCCAACGACGGATATAATTGATATCATGATTGGTCAGATCCGCACCCTCTTCTTGTGATAAATCTTCCGTTTCATTAGGTTTTACGGTAAGGTTGGCAAAATAGGCCGGCCCGTCAAAAGCGATGGTACCGGCATGGCTTTCCCCTTCCAGGCGCGGAATTTGCAGCACTGGTCGTTCCATGTTATTGAGATATACTTTCATTTGCAGGCCCGATATCACCAGTTTAAAATGGTTCCAGTCGTCGTTATGAATAGGCGCGGATGCCTGGAACTGACCATATATATCCCAAAGGTTTATGCCATGCAATATAGGGGCATATTGAATGCCATCATTACGCTGCTGGCTTTCATCGGGCCGGGTACGTAAATAAACAATTTCGCTTTCGCTGGGACTTTGTTGCCTGAAGTACACGCTCATAAACGATGGTCGGCTGCCATCAACAGGCTGCGTATCAAATTCGATAGTGCCATTAGTAAAGTTAAAATCCTTTAATATTACCTGGTTATTCCCGCTTTTGCCCCGCACTATTTTCATAGCTTTTACATTTTTATAGGTGATAAACTCCGCGTGCTGCTTAGAAGTATCCCAGCGGCTTGCTTCAAAGGGAATGGATATGGCTTTGCCCTTACCTGTTTTTACCTGGGCCATACCTGCGGTACTGAAAAGGAACAGGCATAGCATACTTGTAATTAATGGTTTAATTTTGTGTTGGTTAAGTCTATTTTTCATCTTTATGAGTATTTTAGCTAAAGGTGAAATTGTATTGGCGTAAAGCCATATTCAACTACATTCAATCACGTTCACGGTCATAAACCATGCAGGAAGAGGCTCCCTATATCAATACCTGGTGCAAAACGGTAGAAAAATCACTGGATTGGGGCGAAAGCTCGTCCTGGAGCGATCATGATTTTGAAAAACTGGGTGAGCTTATATTTCAGAAAACCGGCACCCTGTTAAGTATCACCACTCTTAAACGTATCTGGGGAAGGGTTAAATACAACAGTTCGCCCACCACAGCCACCTTAAATACCATGGCCCGCTTTGCCGGATCTGAGGACTGGCGTACCTATAAAAAGACTACAAAAACCGATCAAAAATGCGATAGCCAGGCCTTTACCCCAATTGGCGCCAAACAAAAAAAGTATATTATAGCTACGCTTGCTGCGGCTTTAGTAATTGTGGTATTGGGTGTGTTGGCAGCGTGGAATGCCAACCCTAAAAAAGAAACCAGAGCAACTTTAAATGGCGCGATTAAATTCTCGAGCAGAAAAGTGACCGACGGTCTGCCCAATTCTGTTGTGTTTGATTATGATGCATCGGCATTAAATGTAGATAGCGTGACTCTGCAGCAAACCTGGGATCCATCGCGGATAGAAAGACTGGCCACCAGCGGCCGGCAGCATACCTCTATATATTACTACCCTGGCTATTTTACAGCAAAGCTGATAGCTAACGGACAGGTAAAAAAAGAGAACGCAGTATACATTAAAACTAAGGGCTGGATGGGCATTATCAGACGGAATAACAATCCGGTTTACCTGGCCGATAAGGATATTCACTTGCCCGGCGGTATGGGCCTCGATAATAAAAGATTGGCCTTAAAACTATCATCACCGGTATTTAATGGTCAATGGCTCAGCTTTTATAACGTACGGGAATTTGACGGCCTGGAGGGCGGCAATTTTACTTTTGAAACCACACTGCGTAATACTTCACGATCTGATGAATCATCCTGCCGAAAAACCATCCTGTATATTTTAGGTAAACGCGACGCCATCATCATCCCCCTGGCCGATAAAGGCTGCATCTCGGACCTGAGCATATTTACCTCATCCGACTGGGTATCAGGTAAAGACCATGACCTGAGCGCTTTTGGCTGCGATTTTAGCAATTTTCAAAAGCTCAAATGCGAGGTAAAGGACATGAAACTACGTGTGTATTTAAACAACAACCTCATATTTACAAAACCCATCACCCAAACCATCACCCAAATCGCGGGTATCTGTATCGCCTTTGAAGGCTCCGGCGAAATAAAGGATGTGAAATTGGGCAATCAGGATAAATTAGTACTGGACGATCAATTTGGGAAGTGATTTCTGGTTGATATCGCATGTTATTGAATAATAAACCACCGCTATTAAAAACAACTGCCCATACATTGAAAAAGATTCTTTTATAAAAAACTAATAGCAAGCTTTATGATAACAAGCTATTTTTTATGAAAAGAACCTTATCTGTTAAAGGCGGCTCTATTGCCAGCACTTTCCCTCTAACCCATATTACCCGCTATCTGCTCCCGATTGCTTTATGCGTTATATACTCGTCCAGTTATGGGCAAATCAGCATCATAGATACGGGCATCATGCCCCAGGTTTTTGCGCCCGGGGTGATATCCACGCCTTACGCTGAATGGTCAACATCTTTTACACCCGATGGGCAGACGGTTTACTCCAGCCAGGGTAGTATTTACTGGACCATCGTTTTTTCAAAACAAGAGAACGGGAAATGGATGAAACCGCAGGTTGCCTCATTTTCGGGCAAATTCAGGGATACCGATCCGTTTGTAACACCCGATGGAAAAAAGATCTTTTTTATCTCTAATCGCCCGCCAAAAGGTAAGCCCCAGGACAAATCACAGCAAGCCGAACATATCTGGTATGCTAGTCATCTGCGTGGTGATGATTGGGGTACGCCTCAACCCATCGATTCAACTATTAATTTAACCGGCATCAGCAATTACGCCCCATCGGTAAGCGCAAAGGGTACACTTTTTTATTGCTCGCGCCGTAAAGAGCTTACCGGTATGCAAAGTTTTTATGCCACATGGTTGGGCGATCATTATGATAAACCTCAGCAGCTTATTATTCCCGGCGTGAATGAGATACAGGATCCATTTATTGCCCCGGATGAAAGCTATCTCGTTTTTTTAAGCGGTAACGATATCTACATCAGTTTTAAACAAAACAAGAATTGGGGTCAGGCTCAAAAGTTAGGCCCGGCGGTTAATAATGGCGATGGCAATTCCTCACCATATGTTTCGGCTGATGGAAAAACACTGTATTATAGCTCCAATCGTATACAAGGATTTTATAAGCGCGACCTCAAAAAACCGGCCCTTAATTATGATGCGCTGATCGAAGAAAACAACAGTCTTTTTAACAGCCAGGGCAATATTTTAATGATCCCTATTCACTTACCGCAGCACACTGGTAATAAATAATTTAGCCTATTACCCTGCCTTAAAACCCTTCAGTAAATGGAGTCGCCAATCTATTACAAAAACTTTTTCACTCAACCCCTTGAAAATGAAAAAAATAGTAGCTACCTTTGCAGTCCTTAAAATAAGGATAAAACTGTAAATACAAAAAAGGAAAAATGCCTACTATTCAGCAATTAGTTAGAAAAGGTAGAGTAGCTCTGGTTGACAAGAGTAAGTCACCAGCGTTGGACAGCTGTCCACAGCGAAGAGGCGTATGCACCCGTGTGTATACCACTACCCCTAAGAAACCAAACTCAGCAATGCGTAAAGTTGCCCGTGTGCGCTTAACCAACGGAAAAGAAGTAAATGCTTACATTCCAGGTGAAGGTCACAACTTACAGGAGCACTCAATCGTGTTGATTCGCGGTGGTCGTGTTAAGGATTTACCAGGTGTACGTTACCACATCATCCGTGGTGCATTAGATACATCAGGTGTAGCCGGTCGTAACCAACGTCGTTCTAAATATGGTACTAAACGCCCTAAACCAGGACAAGCTGCTGCAGCCCCTGCAAAAGGTAAAAAGAAATAATTAAGGAGGATAGATAGCAATGAGAAAGTCAAAACCAAAAAAGAGAATTATCCTTCCTGATCCAAGGTTCAATGATACCCTGGTAACAAGGTTTGTAAATAACATGATGTATGATGGTAAAAAATCTACCGCATACTCTATATTCTACAACGCAGTTGATATTGTTGAGAAAAAAACCAGCGAAAGCGGTTTAGAGACCTGGAAAAAGGCTTTAAACAATGTAATGCCTGCTGTTGAAGTAAAAAGCCGCCGTGTAGGTGGTGCTAACTTCCAGGTTCCTACAGAGGTTCGTCCGGAGCGTAAAATAGCTTTGGGTATGAAATGGTTGATCAGCTATGCCCGTCGTCGTGGTGAAAAAACCATGATGGAGAAATTAGCCGGTGAGATCATCTCAGCAGCTAAAGGTGAAGGTGCAGCAGTGAAGAAAAAAGAAGATACGCATAAAATGGCTGAGGCTAACAAAGCGTTCTCACACTTTAGATTCTAATTATAAAAGATTACACCGATATAGAAAGGATTACATCGATTATATATTGAGATTACACCGGTTTTGTATGATTGCACTTTATATAAGTAAAATCAAAACAAATCGGTGTAATTATTAAATAAATCAGTGAAATCACAAAGTAAATAAAATGTCAAGAGATCTAAGATATACAAGAAATATAGGTATTGCCGCTCACATTGATGCCGGTAAAACTACTACTACCGAGCGTATCCTTTATTACTCGGGCGTAAGCCACAAAATTGGTGAAGTGCACGAAGGTGCTGCAACCATGGACTGGATGGCGCAAGAGCAGGAACGCGGTATTACTATCACATCTGCAGCTACAACTGTAGATTGGAATTACAGAGGACACAAATATCATATCAACATTATTGATACTCCGGGTCACGTGGATTTTACCGTTGAGGTAAACCGCTCCCTGCGTGTATTAGATGGTTTAGTATTCCTTTTTAGTGCGGTTGATGGTGTTGAGCCACAATCTGAAACTAACTGGAGATTGGCCAACAACTATAATGTTGCCCGTATAGGTTTCGTTAATAAAATGGACCGTTCTGGCGCCGACTTTTTAAATGTTGTAAAACAAGTAAAAAGCATGTTAGGCAGCAACGCTGTACCGCTTCAATTACCTATTGGTGCTGAAGAGAAATTTACAGGCGTTGTTGATTTAATTAACTGGAGAGGTATTGTTTGGAATGAGCATGATAAAGGTATGACCTTTACTGAAGTGCCTATCCCTGAGGATATGATTGAGGAAGCAACTGAGTGGAGAGAGAAATTATTGGAATCAGTAGCTGAGTATGACGAAAGCCTGATGGAGAAATTTTTTGATGCTCCTGAAACCATCACTGAACGCGAAGTGCTTGACGCTTTACGTAAAGCGGTTTTAGATGCCAAAATTGTTCCTATGGTTTGCGGTTCATCATTCAAAAACAAGGGTGTACAAACCATGCTTGATTACGTGATGGAATTATTGCCATCGCCAATGGATGTTGAAGGTATTATAGGTCATCATCCTGATACAGGTGTAGAAATTTTGCGTAAACCATCAGAAAAAGAGCCGTTCGCAGCATTAGCGTTTAAAATTGCAACCGATCCTTTCGTAGGTCGTTTGTGCTTTATCCGCGTATACTCAGGTAATTTAGAGGCTGGTTCATATGTACACAATATGCGTTCTGACAACAAAGAGCGTATCTCCCGTATATTCCAGATGCATGCTAACAAGCAAAACCCAATCCCTAACGTAGGTGCTGGTGATATTGCCGCGGTAGTAGGCTTTAAGGATATTAAAACAGGTGATACCCTTTGTGATGAGAAACACCCGATCATTCTGGAGTCGATGAATTTCCCTGAGCCGGTTATCGGTTTAGCTATTGAGCCTAAAACACAGGCCGACGTAGATAAATTAGGTATAGCTTTAGGTAAATTATCTGAAGAAGATCCTACTTTCCACGTAAAATCAGACGAAGAAACTGGTCAAACTGTAATTTCAGGCATGGGCGAGCTTCACCTGGATATCATCATGGACCGCTTAAAACGTGAGTTTAAAGTAGAGGTTAACCAGGGTGCGCCACAAGTAGCCTATAAAGAGTCTATCACAGGTACTATACAACACCGCGAAACATATAAGAAACAAACCGGTGGTCGTGGTAAATTTGCTGATATACAAGTTATATTATCACCAAATGACGAAGGTCAGGAAGGTTTACAGTTTGTGAACGAAATTAGCGGTGGTTCAATCCCTCGTGAGTTTATCCCATCTGTTGAAAAAGGCTTTAAAGCTTCGATGGATAACGGTGTATTGGCCGGCTTCCCATTAACCAGCTTAAAAGTAAGGTTAATTGATGGTTCGTTCCACGCGGTCGATTCAGATGCGCTATCTTTCGAGTTAGCTGCAAAAATGGCTTACCGTGAGGCATTGCCAAAATGTAAACCAGTATTGCTTGAGCCGATCATGAAAATCGAGATCCTTACCCCTGAAGAAAACATGGGTGACGTTATCGGTGATATGAACCGTCGTCGTGGCCAGCTTTTAGGTATGGATTCACGTGCAGGTGCACAGGTAATTAAAGCTACTGTACCACTTTCTGAAATGTTCGGTTATGTAACTCAGTTACGTACCATTACTTCAGGTCGTGCTACTTCAACCATGGAGTTTGATCACTATGCTGAAGCGCCACGTAACGTACAGGAAGAAGTAGTTGCTAAAGTAAAAGGCAAAAAAGCTGCTGCTAACGCGTAATTAAATCTTTGATTACACCGATCTTTTTGTGATTTCGCAGATGATCGGTGTAATCTTAATACAATAAACAGTCACTCTAATAAATAGCTCTTAGGGTGGCTAAAATCAAATCGGTGAAATCATTGCGAAATCGGTGAAATCATCAAAAAAACAAAAACAAAATGAGCCAAAGAATCAGGATCAAATTAAAATCTTACGATTACAACCTGGTAGACAAATCTGCCGAGAAGATCGTAAAAACAGTAAAGCCAACAGGCGCTGTAGTTAGCGGACCACTTCCGTTACCAACCGAAAAGAAAATTTTCACCGTATTACGTTCACCACACGTAAACAAAAAAGCACGTGAGCAATTTCAATTATGCTCATACAAGCGCTTATTAGACATTTACAGCTCTAATTCAAAAACTGTAGATGCTTTGATGAAGCTTGAATTGCCTAGCGGTGTTGAAGTTGAGATCAAAGTTTGATAGACGACCGGCCCACTGAAAGGTGTGGGACAACATAAAAAAACACCATCCATAACCGGATGGTGTTTTTTTGTTTAAGATAGTAAAGCTTACTCCTGTTAATGCAGAAAATATCCATACTAAAATAAAGAGCCATGCAGGTTTCTGCATGGCTCTTTATTTTAGTATGGGTTATGCTAGTAAGGATAACTTGTAGGATATGCATAAAAATCTACGCCGTATTTTGCCCAGCCGGGGAACTGACTGGCTATATTAGGATTAGCGGTGGTAAAATGATCACTTCTACTATAATATAGATAAACAGGTATAGTGCCTGCAACCTGAGTTTTATAAGCATAAAATGCTATGCCATAATATTGCCAGTTAGCATAGCCATTTGTAGCATTCCTGTCTGTTGTAGTAAAATGATCGCCATCTGGACCATTATAAAATAAATAAACAGGTACAGTGCCGGGAGCCTGACCTAGATAAGCCTTGAAATCGACACCGTCACTCCGCCAGTTGGCAAACCCATTTGTTGCATTGGGATCGCCCGATGTAAAATGATCACTCCCAGGACCGCTATAAAATTGATAAATAGGGTCTGTTGATATAATAGTTTGTTTACCTGCCAGGTATTGATCAATATAAGTTTTTACAGCTTGTTTTTTCGCTGCATCGTCAATCAGATCTGAAAGCTGGATAAGGCTCCCGTCTACGTTACTTATTTGTATAAAAGCCGCATTATCGCGGGTACAGCTGCTTTGCCACGGGGCTATGTCTATTTTAGGAGCTGTATTATCCAGGCTTAGTTGGCCAAATACACCTTTAGTTCCGTCGCCGCCTACAGTACTGTAATACATTGTTTGATCGTAGTTAGAATTTACAGACGAATCGGCATAAGTAACACTTGATTTTATTCCAAAGGTTCCAAATAAACCGTGAACATCTAAACCAGCTTTTACAGATTGACCCTTGTTTGAGCTCGAGCTTTGTGAGCGATAAAACACATTTAACTTGGCGCCTAAAACGATATCCGTTAAAACATGCGTGCCGTATTTGGTTACCAATTGTTGAGCAGACATGGCGCTAACATCCGATTTGAACAGTGCCGTTAAGTAGGTGCTCTTGATGAGGTCAAGCGGTGCATTGAATTTTAACCTTTTTTGTTTTATAATCACAGAGGCACTTGCGTATGAATATTTTGATGAAATCTTACTTGTTTCATGAAAATCTACGGTAAGTGTTGCGCCCCACACAGGTTTTAGCACTGATAATGTTGCACTTGTATTTGACGTTAAGCTATGCAAATAATCCGAAGCGTTTCCGCCGGCGGCATATTCTGCATATTGAGTAACATTTACATCCGGAACATACCGGCCGGGTTCGTTCTGCGCCATTTTCTCTATATCAATCACCTGGTAAGTTGCAGAATTTGAGCTGGCGTATTCGCCGGTTACATCGTAACCAAAGCCCAGCAGGTCATACTTGTTATCTCCGGCAAATCCGTCGGTTAATTTTGAACGTGCAGAAGGTGTATTGTCTGTTCCGGGTGCACGGACAATATCTTTTTTACAACTCGAAACAATGGACGTTAATACAATAACGGTTCCTGTAACTAAAAATTTAAGGTTTAGATTTTTCATTATAATTTATTTGACAAAGGCTGGCTTTTATACCAGCCTTTGTTGCTATATAAAATTTAAAAAGAATATTTTTTTATTATTTAAAGCTTCCTTGTCTTGGGCTCATTCTACCTCCATCTGTGGCGGTTGAATATTCCAGTGAGTACTGACCACCATCTAATCCATTGTAGTATAATGCTACGTTTCCGTCATTTTGTACCACTAAATAAGCACGACGTGCGTTTTCTAACCCAGCGGTTCCGGCACGGGCTTCGGTATATGAAGCCCAGATATCCGCTTCGGCACCAGTACTTGAAACTTTCTTCAGTATTATATTTCCATCAGCTGCATAATATAATCTATATGTCCACCCGGTAGCCGTAGTGTTAGTTTTACTATTCCATAAACCCGTGCCTGCCGAATTATATAAAACCAGGTTGCCATCACCCTGTAAAACAAATTTGTAGGCATGATTTTGCGAGTATAATGTATTGGTTCCATTTGATGACAAGATGGGAATAGCACCTGTATGTATAGCATCGGCTGGCATACCTGATGATATGAATTTAGCCCTGGAAACCCAGTCTGCAGGCAATCCGCTGCCATGTACCGGCTCTTGTACTACTTTTACCTGGTGATCAATCAAATATTGTGTTATATAAGCCTGAACAGCTTGTTTTTTAGTAGCATCATCTATCAGGTCATAAAGCGCAATTAACCCATCTTTGCTACCTATCTGAATAAACGCGGCATTATCACGGGTACAGCTACTTTGCCAGTTACCTATATTTATTTTAGGCGCCGTGTTATCCAGGCTAATTTCCCCAAATAATCCTTTTGAACCATCGCCACCTACTGTACTGTAGTATAAATTTTGATTATAATTTGAGTTGACATCAGAGGTTGTATAATTAATATCAGCAGAAAGACTAAATATTTTAAATAAACCATTGGCTTTCATACCTGCTGTTACCGCCTGAGTTTTATTTGAACTGCTGGTTTCAGACCTATAAAAAACATTCAGTTTGGCTCCTAAAACTATATCAGTTAGTACGTGCGTACCATATTTGGCCACTAACTGTTGTGCTGTAAGGCTATTAACGTCTGATTTAAACAAGGCGGTTAGATAACCGGACTTGATCAGATCAAGAGGGGCGCTAAACTTTAACCGTTTCTGCCTGATTATCTGTGAAGCACTTGCATAAGAGTATTTTGATGATATAGCGCTGGTTTCCTTAAATGATCCCGAAAGGGTTGCACCAAAAACCTTTAGTCCAATAGTCGCACTATAATTTTGAGATAAAGCACTTGAATAATCTTCAGCGTTTCCGCCAGCGTTATACTCCGCGTATTGACTAACATTTACATCTGTTACGTACCTGTCCGGTGCATCCAGTACCAACTTATCAATGTCGATCACTTTGTAGGTAGATGAATTTGAACTGGCGTATTCGCCGGTCACATCGTAACCAAAACCCAGCAGGTCATACTTATTATCCCCGGCAGATTGTGTGTTTAGTTTTGAAGGTGGATTGCCTGTGCCGGGTGCGCGGGCAATATCTTTTTTACAACTCGAAACAATGGACGTTAATACAATAACGGTCCCTGTAGCTAAAACTTTAAGGTTTAGATTTTTTAACATAATTTACTAATAATATTTTTAAATAAGATTTATTCTCGAAATATACTATTAATAAGTTATTAAATATTCCATAGAATTTCAACATATCTTAAAAAAAGATACAATTAATAATTAAATTCATTAATAAATATTACAAATACCTGATTATTAGAAGTATAAAATAAAAACTATAAATAATATATTTTTTTACAGGATATAAAAAAAGCCATCCTTTAAAGAATGGCTTTTCGTACTTTTTTATCATCTTACATTTGCTCTGGAATACTGCTCATATCCATATAGGCAAATTCCCACAAGTGGCCATCAAGATCCTGGAAACCGTGACCGTACATCCAACCGTAATCCTGCTTTTCGTTGGGTACTGTGGCACCCGCCGCCACTGCCTTGCGCACCATTTCATCAACCGCTTCGCGGCTATCTACCGAAATACAATTGATGGTTTCGGCTACCCTGGTAGCATCAGCGATATCTTTTTTAATAAATGATTTAAAGAAAGGCTCGGTTAGCAGCATAAAAAATATATTATCGCTAATAACTAATGATGCACCTTGTTCATTGGTGAACTGCGGATTAAAGCTATAGCCTAAGCTGGTAAAAAACTCGATTGATTTGTTAAGGTCTTTAACAGGTAGATTTACAAAAATTTGAGTTGCCATGATGTTTTATGATTAGATGTTTATTTGTTTAAATGTCTGAAACAAACATACGGGCATTAACGCAACCCAATGAGGTGTAAAAACGACAAATTAAGGGTAAATCATGACAAAGCGGAAAAATGTTAAAGGCCCATTTCCTTTTTTATTTTGGCAGGTAGTTTTTCGGCAATAAGCCGGTATGATTGTTTGATATAAAATTCCCACTCCTGCACACTGAGACAACTGATATCGGCAATATGCACCCATTTGTACCGCCCGATGTAAGCCTGTGGCGAAAAGCACTCTTTTTGCAATGTTTCTTCAAAATTCTCATCCGGAACTTTTACCGATGCCGTTGGAGGAACACTATCCGGGCCGGTGAATACAAATGTTTTTCCTCCTACGTTAAAACATAAATGATCCCCAAGTTTCAGATCCTCAGTCGCCCCCGGCAGTTGCAGACAAATATTTTGTATGGTTTCTATGGTCATTCGATAATTAATTTCTTAGCTTTTACTTCGCAGTCTCATTGAATAATTCAGCCAGTTTACTATTCAGGGCTTCGTTTCTGAGGTCTTTGGCGATGATTTTTCCGGCAGGATCAATCAAGAAATTTGCCGGAACACTACGAACTCCATATTGCAGTGCGACGATATTGTCCCAGCCTTTCAGATCAGAAACTTGTGTCCATGTCAACTTATCATCTGCTATTGCCTTCATCCAGGCTTCCTTTTTGCCTGGGTTATCGAGCGATACACCTAGAACAGTAAAGCCTTTGTCTTTATACTTATTGTAAGCAGTAACCACATTGGGATTTTCCTCACGACAGGGGCCGCACCAGCTTGCCCAAAAATCTATCAGCACATATTTACCTTTAAAATCAGATAGTTTTACGGCTTTACCTTCCGGAGTGGTCTGTGTAAATTCAGGTGCGGGTTCGCCAATTTTCGTTTTTGCAGACGAGGCTAACAACACCACAATACTCTTCCCTATTTCTGTATTTTTTAATTGCGGCGAAAGATTGTAATAAGCCTGTGTAGCAGCTGCGGCCGTTTCGGCCCCTGCAGCCGCCTGTTTTAAAGAGATCAGGCTCAGATATGATTTGGGATGTGTTTTAGCGAATTCCAAACCAGCTACATTTAACTCCTGCATATATTGCTTTTCCCGGGCTAACATGCTAGCAAAGATCTGCTTATCACGTTTCTGCGAATCGGTTAACATCGCATATTCTTTGTCTAATGCTGTTAGTCTATCATCAGCGGGTTTACGCAAGGCCCTCAGTTCGGTAGCATCATCGTTTATTTGTGACCCGGCAATGGTTATATGCTTGAGTGAATCGGCTGCATTCAGGTTTAATTTGCCAGCCTCTATATAAAAATGAAACACATCCAAATTCTCGCCTTTGCCTGCCTTATTCACTAAAATATTTTTATTAAGGCATAGAGTAGCTTGTACAGCGTGAGGCACTTCTCCCGTAAAATAGAAATTACCATCCTTTACACCTGTGGAATCCGACTTTATTTGACTGTCGATCTGGTAAAACAGATAGATCCTATCCCCTGCTTTTAAAGCTTTTACGTTACCATTCATATTAAAAGTCCCTTGCGCCATTAATGACATAGGTAACAGACATCCCATAAGTAAACAAAGCTTTTTCATACTATTCTTTATAAAAAAACAAACTTGATATTGGTGGGATTAATTGGCGTGTATTTTCGCTTTAATCTCATCCCGTATTTTATTTAAGGTATCCCCGATCCGTTGCTCGATATTATTTATTTCACCATGAGCTACCAGATTACGGATTTTGTTCATCTCACTAAGCTCGCGTAATGATTCCATGTTGATGGCCCCTCTTTCGTATAAAGACCGAATAATTTGCCCAAGTGGCATAAAGTCCCGGAAACGACCAAAAGACTCTAACTTATACTTCTTCGCTAAATCTCTTAATAGCTTCTCCAACTCGATAAAACTTTCCAAAAAATTTGCCCGGGTTAAAGAAACTCCCTGCGTGGGTTCAAAAACACTTTCGTCTTCTTTGATCAATTTTTCGACAGTCTTTTTAACCTTATCTGGATCAATAATAAAAATAACAAAAGTAATTGCCCATATAACCGTTATTACATTTACCACCCCCACAATTACTGCTATGATGATATTGTACATGCCAAAATCATAGCCATTTATAAAAACCACAATCAAGCTTAATATGATGGAAAGGCCTGTAAGAATAAATAAGGCTTTTAATCTTTTAAAGTATTGGTTTTTTATATCAACATAAATTACTTCAAGCGTTTCGTCTTTTTCAACTTGTTTATCCATCAAGTCATAAGCAAAGAAGAAACCAGCGGCCAAAAACCCAATGAAAGCTGCAATGGCCTGAGCCGAAGAGCTAAATAACCAATAAACATTGTCTGGCCCTCTAAAAGCACCCATATATTAAACCATTTTAAACATCCATATAAAACGCTTTCCGCTTTAAGCCTTCAGCTTTGAGCTTACAAAGGCATATTACCATGTTTTTTCCGGGGATTATTCACCACTTTATTTTCAAGCATTTTAAAGGCCTGTATCAGCTTAAAGCGGGTTTCGGCAGGCTCTATCACCTCGTCAATAAAACCACGCTCAGCGGCACGGTATGGATTGGCAAAGGTATCTGAGTACAGTTGTTCCATCTCCCGCCATTTGACCTCCTTATCTTCGGCAGTACTGATCTCCCGCTTAAAAATAATTTCGGCGGCACCCTTGGCCCCCATTACGGCAATCTCTGCCGACGGCCATGCAAAATTCATATCGGCACCTATGTGTTTGGAGTTCATCACATCGTAAGCACCACCATAGGCTTTACGGGTGATCACGGTAATACGTGGCACAGTAGCCTCGCAAAAAGCATACAGTAATTTGGCGCCATTAGTAATAATAGCGTTCCATTCCTGATCCGTACCTGGTAAAAACCCGGGAACATCCTCAAACACCAGCAACGGTATATTAAAGCTATCACAAAAACGAACGAAGCGCGCCGCTTTAATAGAAGAATGAATATCCAGCACCCCGGCCAAAAAAGCCGGCTGATTGGCCACAATACCTATGCTTCTGCCGGCAAGCCGGGCAAAGCCAACTACAATATTTTCGGCAAAGTCCTTATGTACCTCCAGGAATGAGCCTTCGTCTATAACATGATCAATGATCTCCCTGATATCATAAGGTGTCGAATTATTTTCGGGGAGCAGGGTATTTAGTTCCGGCCGTAGCTCGTTCTGTGTTTCGTAAGGTAACGCAGGGGCCTTGTCTTCACAGTTCTGCGGCATATAACTTAGCAAAGCTTTGATATTTTGAATAGCGGCTATTTCATTGGCACAGGCAAAATGGGTAACACCCGATTTGGTAGCATGGGTAGTAGCGCCGCCCAGTTCTTCGGAGGTTACTACCTCGTGGGTAACCGTTTTTACCACGTTTGGCCCGGTCACAAACATATAAGAGGTATTCTCAACCATCAAAATAAAATCGGTTATGGCCGGTGAGTACACCGCGCCACCTGCGCAGGGACCCATAATGGCCGATATTTGCGGGATTACACCAGACGCCAGCGTATTGCGATAAAAAATATCGGCATAGCCTCCAAGAGATACTACACCTTCCTGTATACGTGCACCACCCGAATCATTAAGCCCTACAACCGGCGCCCCGTTTTTGACGGCCAGATCCATGATCTTACAGATCTTTTCGGCGTGGGTTTCGGATAGTGATCCACCGAAAACGGTAAAATCCTGCGAAAAAACATAAACCAATCGCCCGTTTATCGTACCATATCCGGTCACTACGCCATCGCCGGGATACTTTTCTTTCTCCATCCCAAAGTCGGTAGAGCGATGTGCCACCAGCATCCCGATCTCCTGGAATGAGCCTTCGTCCATTAAAAAATGCAGGCGTTCCCGCGCTGTTAGTTTCCCTTTTTTATGCTGACTTTCAATACGTAACGCGCCGCCGCCTTCAAACGCTTTTTGGCGTTTATCCCTTAATAATCCGAGCTTTTTATTCACAATTCAGGTTGATTAAAAAGAATCAAGAAGTGAGAGTCAAGAATTAAGACAAAAACAATAGCTACTCAAATACCAACATTTCAGATAAGCAATCTTATCTACATAGAAGCCATATTTATTATTGTCCTGACTCTTGATTCTAATATCTTGATTCACGATCCAATAGGTTAAAAATAGTAATTAAATTGTAAGATTAGACTAAAACCATATTCCCCACGTTTTAACAGCTGTAATTTTGTATATTTGTAATAATGAAGATCAGGAATTTCAAAACGCTGATAGTAGTAATGTTTATGGGTGTCTTTATGATAAAGATGGCCATATCGCTTGCTCCTGCGTTTTTGTATCTTGATAATAAAACTGTAAGAGCGGTGATACTGCAGCTTGAACAGGAATCCAAAACCGAAAAGGAAAATCCGGATAAGGATACTTTTAAGGAGAAAAAGGTTTTTGATGAGTACTATCTGCACAGTGTAGCTTATATTACATTTGTTGCGGAAAACAATATACTCCATAACCAAGAAGATCATTTGTATAAACAGGCATATCACCCTGTTGTCCCCACGCCCCCACCCAACGTTTAAATGATTAACCGGATACTTCCCTATCCGGATCCTAACGCTTTACAATTCATTTAAATTCTCATTCAAAATTATTAATATCTTATGCAAACTGAGCAAGGTGGTTCTGCTATGGGCAGTCTCAACCTAAAAAAATATTTTTTGCCCAAAAACTTAAAAAAAGACCTTCCTTCAAGTATCGTTGTATTTCTGGTAGCACTGCCTTTATGTTTAGGCATTGCACTGGCATCAGGTGCCCCCCTGTTTGCCGGTGTATTAACAGGCATTATTGGAGGTATCGTGGTTGGTACATTAAGCGGTTCGCAGCTTAGCGTAGCCGGTCCGGCAGCGGGTTTAACCGTTATAGTGCTAAACGCTATAACCGGACTTGGGTCATACGAAACATTTTTGCTTGCTCTTGTACTGGCAGGTGTTTTTCAGATGTTGCTGGGTGTATTAAAAGCAGGTACTATAGCCAACTATTTCCCTTCATCGGTTATTGAGGGCATGCTTGCCGCTATCGGTATTATCCTGATCATGAAGCAATTTCCGCATGCCGTTGGTTACGATGCCGATTATGAAGGCGACGAACGGTTTAGCCAGTCGGATACCCATAATACTTTTTCGGGTATACTGGGCGCGGTAGCCAAGATCAATTACGGTGCTGTTATTATTGCCGCTGTTTCTCTGTTATTTATGATATACTGGCCACGGTTTAAAAAACTGGCTATTGTACCGGCGCCTCTATTGGTTGTTTTGGCTGGTATTGGTTTAAGCTTTGCTTTTAAAGGCAGCGATTTCGCATTACTCGATAAACAATTTGTGCGTATACCGATCGTAAACAGCACCAGCGAGTTTTTAGGCCTGTTTAAATCGCCGAATTTTAGTGCTATTGGCAATAAAGAAGTTTGGATAACCGCCTTCACCATAGCCGTAGTAGCCAGTTTAGAAACATTACTCAGTTTGGAAGCTGTTGATAAAATTGACCCAATAAAGCGTATATCACCCACCAACCGTGAGCTGGTGGCACAGGGAATTGGTAACATTACCAGTGGTTTATTAGGCGGACTGCCTATGACGGCTGTAATTGTCCGTTCATCAGCCAATGTAAATGCCGGTGCCCGTACAAAAACCAGTGCCGTGGTGCATGGCATTTTATTAATGATAGCGTTGCTGCTTGTTCCTACATTCATCAACCTTATCCCGCTGTCGTGCCTGGCAGCCATACTGCTCATGACGGGATATAAACTAACCCGCATCAGTCTGTTTAAACACATGTGGCATATGGGGCTGAACCAGTTCATCCCCTTTGTAATAACTATCGTAGCCGTGGTATTAACCGACCTGCTGATAGGCGTTGGCATAGGTATGCTAGTAGGTGTGTTTTATATACTGCGCACCAATTTACGCAACCCTTATTTTTACCAGATAATAAAGAACGGCGATAAAAAAGTGATCAGGATACACCTTGCCGAAGAGGTTTCCTTTTTAAACAAAGCCGCTATACAGGTTACTTTAACCAGTTTGCCCAAAGGTTCAGATGTGATCATCGATGGCTCCAACTCCAGGTATATAGACCCGGATGTGATCGAGATCATCCACAACTACAAGCACAATGCTTACACTAAAGGCATCATTGTGCAATTACAGGATATAAAGGATAAGTACGACGTACCTCCTTTAAAAGAATTATTGTATAACCCCAATAACTAAGAAACAACATGGCTCTCATAGAAGATAAAAAAAATGGTAAACCTACCATCGATACTACAACTTTAAAACTGGCCCAAACCGATAGCTATAACGCTTTATTACACGGCAACAGCCAATGGGTTGAGCTGAAACTGAAAGAGGATTCAGACTACTTTAAAAAGCTGGCCAAAGGTCAAAGTCCGCAGGTACTGTGGATCGGTTGCTCAGACAGCCGCGTGCCCGCCAACGAAGTAACCGGCACCAAGCCCGGCGAAGTATTTGTACACCGCAATATTGCCAATGTGGTGGTACACTCAGACATGAATATGCTGAGCGTATTGGACTATGCCGTAAACGTGCTGAAAGTAAAACACGTTATTGTAGCCGGTCATTATGGTTGCGGCGGTGTAGCAGCAGCCCTGAGCAATAAGCAATTTGGTTTGATCGATAACTGGTTGAGACATATTAAGGATGTTTACCGTCTGCATAGTCATGAGCTTGACCGTATTACAGATGATGTACAGAAGCAAAACCGCCTGGTGGAACTTAATGTGAGCGAACAGGTGTACAATCTGTGCAAAACCTCCATTGTTCAAAATGCCTGGATGGAACGCCACGACCTGGAAGTTCATGGCTGGGTGATTGACCTGGGCACAGGCCTCATTAAGGATCTTAAAGTATCTAGCAGCAGTCCGCATAACCTGGGTTATGTGTATGAGTTAGACAGCGTTAACGCTGTAGCTCAACATTAATTAAGGCTGCTGCCCTTAAGCCTTCAAGAATTCTCCCCGCTACCTGCTAAGGGAGAGGTTTATGTTTGGTTTGCCCCGGTTCATGGAAATGGCCGGGGTTCTTTTTTTAATAAAAAAGTAGTCATGCTGAACTTAACTAAGGGAAATAATATCGAATAATGAATTTTGAATTTCCAATATCCAAATCATTTAATGGGTTTACATTTGGGCTTACATTAAATAAAGGTAATAAATTTAACAAATTGATTATCAATTAAATAAATCAATATTAACCATGAATTGTGTAAACTATGTAACCCCACTTTTGTAACAAAATGGTCACCTGGTTAAGGATTATGCTTAAACCTATCTTTACTTACATGTGGGATCCCGAAATAAATTCGGGATGACTTCGATCTTACTATTATTTTCCTCCTCATCAAATTTCAAACTTCATACACATCCTCATTAATTTTATCCTATTTTTATCCTGAAGCAACAAGCAGGGAAATTTTATGCTGAGGCAATCAAAAGAAACACGTACTTTAAAACAGAATTTATTGCTGGCATCGTCAACCGCTTTTGTATCGGGTGTAACCAATGTAGCAGGTATGATCGCCTTTTTAGCTTTCACCTCCAATATCACCGGCCATGTGGCTAACCTGGCCAAACATATTGTGGAGCAAAACTGGAGCGAGATCGTGGTATTTGTTGTTTGGTTGCTGATGTTTTTTGCAGGCGCCTTTATATCCAACTTTATTGTACACTCGCTGGAACATAAAAGCCGCTACCGGGCACACTCCATCCCTATCGTTATCGAGATCATACTACTGTTGTTCGTAGCCATTTACGGTCATAATTTTTACAGGGAAACCCAAACCGAACGTGAAGTAGTGATTGGGGTGATCATTTTTTGTATGGGTTTACAAAACAGCCTGGTATCCACCATATCCGGCGGGCTCATCAAATCAACCCATTTAACAGGCTTGTTTACCGATCTGGGCGGCGATGTATCCGAATGGCTGCATCCCAACACCGCCAAAACCGAAACCACCCGGAACAAGATCTATGTGCGACTCACTGTACTGGGCTTTTATTTTTTCGGCGGCATCATGGGCGGCTTCTTTTTTAATTTGTATGATTTTGCCATATTTTATTTCATTCCACTAATTTTGCTTACCATTTTATATTACGATCTTTCGCCGGTAGCTTTGCATAAAATCAGCCGGATATTTCAGGCAGGCAAAAGCAAACCGGTTTAAAATATTAAATTTATCATTTACATCTATGTGCGCTAAGACAAACATTCACGACACCAGCCATATCACTTACGAAAGCTTGCTGGAAGGTAATAAGCAGTTTATTGCGAACGCGTTAGACGCCGACCCCGACTTTTTTACCAAACTGGCCAATGGCCAAAATCCACCTGTATTATGGATCGGCTGTGCCGATAGCCGCGTTCCGGCCAATCAGATCACCAATACCGCTCCTGGTGAAATATTTGTACACCGTAATATCGCCAACATGGTTATCCACTCAGATATGAACATGCTGAGCGTACTGGATTATGCGGTGAACGTTTTAAAAGTAAGACATGTTATTGTAACCGGCCACTATGGTTGCGGTGGTGTTTTGGCTGCCATGAGCAATAAAGAATACGGACTTATCGATAACTGGCTACGCCATATTAAAGATGTTTACCGCCTGCATGCTGATGAGCTTAACGCCATCACCGATGAGCAAAAACGCGGTGACCGCCTGGTGGAGTTTAATGTGATCGAAAACGTATATAATCTTTGTAAAACAACCATTGTTCAAAGTGCCTGGAAAAACGGTCAGGAACTGGGTGTGCATGGCTGGGTTTACAGCCTGAGCACCGGTAAAATTGGCGACATGAACGTGAGCACCTACAACAACGAGAACATGGAGAACGTGTTTAGGTTTAAATAGGAAGAATCAAGAGATAAGAGTCAAGAATCAAGACCAAGTTAAAAGGGCAGCATGTTGTACATGCTGCCCTTCATATTTTGAATCCTCCTGTCTTGATTCTTGACTCTAACTTCTTGACTCTGGAGCTTACAGCTCCTTTGCCAAAAACGGATATCTGTAATCCTTTGGTGGATCAAAAGTTTCTTTAATGGTACGTGGTGATACCCAGCGCAGCAGGTTGATCATAGAACCAGCCTTATCGTTAGTACCTGAACCTCTGGCACCGCCAAATGGCTGCTGACCAACAACGGCTCCTGTAGGCTTATCATTGATGTAAAAATTACCTGCAGCGTTGCGCAAATGATAGGTAGCTTTTTCAATAGCATATCTATCCTGCGATATAATAGAGCCTGTTAGCGCGTAGATAGATGTTTTGTCTACAATGTTAAGCACCTCATCAAATTTGGCGTCCTCGTACACGTAAATGGTCAATACGGGGCCAAATAGCTCCTCGCACATGGTTACGTAGTACGGATCATCTACTTTTAATACGGTAGGCTCTATAAACCAGCCTTTGGTTTTATCATAGTTACCACCGGCAACTACTTCAACACCTTTATCAGCTTTAGCCGCATCAATATATTTAGCCAGCTTATCAAACGATACTTCGGTGATCACAGCGTTGATGAAATTTTCAAAATCCTCAACCGGACCTATTTTAAACGAAGTGATATCACGCTGCATATTGGCTTTTACAGCAGGCCATAATGAGGCCGGGATATAAGCGCGGGAAGCAGCAGAACATTTTTGTCCCTGGTACTCAAACGCGCCACGAACCAAAGCTGTACTTACCACATCGGCATTGGCGCTTGGGTGGGCCAACACAAAGTCTTTACCACCGGTTTCGCCCACAATGCGCGGGTAGGTTTTGTATTTATGAATGTTGGTACCAATGGTTTGCCAGATGTTCTGGAACACTTTGGTTGATCCGGTAAAGTGGATACCGGCAAAATCAGGATGGTTAAATATCACCTCGCCTGCAACCGGGCCATCAACATAAATAAGGTTAATAACACCGGCAGGTACGCCTGCTTCTTTAAACACCTTCATGATCACGTTGGCAGCGTATATCTGAGTATAGGCCGGTTTCCATACCACCACATTACCCATCATAGCAGCAGATGCAGGCAGGTTGCCAGCAATAGCCGTAAAGTTGAATGGTGTTAAGGCAAACACAAAACCTTCCAGCGGGCGTTGCTCCACACGGTTCCAAACACCTTTGCCTGATACCGGGGGTTGTTGTTTATAGATCTCGGTCATATATTCTACGTTAAAACGCAGAAAATCGATCAGCTCACAAGCAGCGTCGATCTCGGCCTGGTATGCGTTTTTAGACTGACCAAGCATCGTAGCCGCGTTAATTTCAGCACGGTAAGGACCTGCTAACAGTTCGGCGGCTTTTAAAAATATAGCGGCGCGCTGCTCCCAGGCTAAGTTTTCCCAGTTGGCTTTGGCGGCCAGGGCAGCGTTAATAGCAGCGGTAACGTGACTGGCATCACCTTCAGAAAAAGTGGCCAGTAAGTGTTTATGATCATGCGGCGGACGGATCTCGAGCTTAGTGCCCGTACGTACTTCTTTGTCGCCGATGTACATAGGTATATCCAGTTGTTGAGCACGGGCCTCCTCTAAGGCGGCTTTAAGCGCTACACGTTCCAAACTGCGCGGGCCATAATTTAAAACAGGCTCGTTTTGCGGTGGTGGAACATTAAAAAATCCTTTAAGCATAGATGGGTTATTTATGTTGCCGCAAAGATAAGAATTTTGAAGTGATGGGTGAATTGTGGCAATGTCAAAATGTTAGTGAGCACTTTAAAAATAAAAGTATAAACGTAAGTTTAAAGAAATTATATATATGATAAATTTCGATGATTTTACACGTTCGGATTACATTTCTTTAGTTGCTACTTTAGCAGCGGGCATATCTGCTTTTTATACTTTCAGATATACTCGATTAACATCTGAATTATTAAAACTATCAAAAAAAGACTTCTCAAATAAACAGTCGGACTTTACAATTTATTTAATTAATAATTTTCGCTTTATTGTGAATGATAAAGGAGCAAGAAAATTATTATTGTTCAATATTAAAATAAATAATAAATCCGAAAATAAAAATTCATTTAAAGCAGTTTTGGAAATCGAGTTTAAAAGAAAAGACAATTCTATTTCAAAGGTGCTGGTAGATCATGATCCAAAGCTGATTGAATTAGTACCTAATAAAAAATTATTAATATTTGAAAATGACATTCGAGTTGAAGAGAAACACATTGAATCTAAATGGTTGATTTTTGAGCAACCAACTAGCACATTCATTGATTATAGAATAGCAAAGTATACAATAAGGTTAACGGATATCAATGAAGTTGAACAAAAAACTGAAATATTTTTAATGAAAGACCTGCACGATGAAATATAAAAAAGTCACATATAAAGTTTTTAAAATCGTGGCAGAAGGAATGTTTTCTTCTCAAGACCTCGGCGAGGGGAGGTTTTTTCCAGCTCTGATAATTGATGCTTCTGATGAGCCCTCGATTAAAGAATTATTGGCCGTTCATAATACAACCCCTCCGGGAGATGCGAAAACAATCTGGTCTAAACCATTATCCATTTTCAATAATAATAAATTAATTCTTAATATAGAGTTTCTAAAACCGATGGCTGTTGCTTTTGGTATTGAATTTGACTTAGCTACTCAATATTCTTTAGTCGATGGTATAATTCAAACTAGAGGATTTATGTTTCAAAGTGGTGATAAGGAAGATAAAGTCTCAACTCCAGGAATTGATAGAATTATTATCGAGGTTCCAGAGATAGGTTTTGATGAAAAATGGGAAGAGTTCCTATATGATACATTGAAAAAGAATTATAAAAAAAAGGGGGCATCCAAAAAAGATCTGCCAAGCTTAATAAAAACTCATATTGAAAATATGAGAAAAATATCGAACTTTAGGAGATCATCCTAACCTCTGTTTGTTAATACATTATTCTTTTATCCATTTACTCCAAAGTATTACCCATAATACCAACCAGTGATCCACATAGAACAAATACGCCCTGAGTTAACCTGGCGCCTACGACAAAGAATTTTATATCCCGAACAAAAGCTGTATGAGATGGAGATGGAAGAGGATAATAACGGTTTACATTTTGCCGCTTTTAAGGATAATGCCATTGTATCTGTAGTGTCCCTGTTTGCCAAAGGCGATGATTACCAGTTCCGCAAGTTCGCGGTTGACGATAGTTTGCAAAATATGGGCATTGGCAGGCAGATGCTGGAACATATTACCCAGTTCGCTAAAACAAATGGTGCCAAAAGGTTATGGTGCAATGCGCGTGTAACGGCCATCGGGTTTTACATTAAGGCGGGTTTTGAACATACCGGGCAGCTGTTTACCCGGCATGGTTTTGACTACGAAATACTCGAAAAAGATCTTACTCTTTAATCAGCGCCGCGATAAGTGTTGTAGCATAATCATTTTGCTGTTTCTGATTGGATAGCTTAGCCAGCTCAAGGGCCTCATCAATATCACCTTGTGCCTCATAAACTACAGCTAAATTATAAGCCGCTCTGCTGGCCTGTTTTGGGTCGGGGCCATCGATGATCGGGTTGAGTATTTTAAAAGCGATATCAAATCGGCCGGCCAGTATTTGTCGCACGGATAATGCCAGTTGGTCGCTTTGATTATAAAGAGGCCTGTAATTGGTGATGGTATAGGGTAAATAATCTTTCAGTGCATCAAGCGCTGCATTGCGGGCTGCGCCATCAATAGAATAGCCAAACCTGCCATCCTGCGGTTCTGTAGCTAAGCCCTTGAGCTTTTTAAAGAAGATGCCATTACTTTCATGTAAAGTAAAAGCTACACTGGCTTTGGTGCTATAATAAGCTATTTGGGCGTTGCCATCATACTGTACATTGTCAAGCACGAGGCCTGCGTTAAAACTATCAAGCGTTAAAACGTAGTTGGCTTTGTATTTAGCTGCCAGATGCTTTACGGAATCTTTATTGGCACTAAATGATACGGAATCAACAAGGCTGGAAATTTTAACACCAGGCAGCAATTTCAGTTCTTTTTCGGCCCCGGTTATGGCGCTGTAGGCCGCGGCTTTAAGGGCCATGATCTTGCGCTTATTCATACGGGTTGAATCAAAAGTAACCCGGTTAACCACCAGGATGCGGGCGGTATCAGTTTTAAATACCAGTTTGGGGGCATAATCAACAGGTACGGTGGCGTATTGCACCACATTACATGAGGTTAGCCCAACTATAAATAATATGCAGATTAGCTTAAACAGTTTCACGGTGTGAGGTAAATTATAGATGGATGTAAAATTAAGAAACTACAATGAATTTGAAATGAATATTAATGTGGCATTAATGTAAAATCTACAGTTAATCACAACTAATTAATCAAGTGCCGTAAATTTTACATATTTCAAAAAAAAACGCTAATGCTGTAACATTAGTATTAAATTAATAATAAAAACGTGTTTTTATTTCCAATATGACAGGTTATTTTAGGGCTTTAACATCAACTTTGTTATATTTGCTTATTACTAAAAAATAGTTTGCTAAAAAAATATGGCTAAAAAAAAATCTGATGCCTCAACGCATACTCCCATCGTAAACGAAACTTCTCTTTCATTTTTTGAAAAATATATAAACAATCCTTCCCCTACCGGTTTTGAATGGAAAGGTCAGGAATTATGGCTCGACTATCTGAAACCGTATATCGATACCCATTATGTAGATAATTACGGTACCGCAGTAGGTGTTATCAATCCAAAGGCCGACTACAAAGTAGTTATTGAAGCCCATGCCGATGAGATATCATGGTTTGTAAATTACATTACCAATGACGGCTTAATATATGTGATCCGTAACGGCGGTTCAGACCACCAGATAGCTCCTTCAAAAAGAGTGAATATACATACCGATAAAGGTGTGGTTAAAGCGGTTTTCGGCTGGCCTGCAATTCATACCCGTTTGGGTGGTGACAAGGAAGAAGCGCCAACCTTAAAAAACATTTTCCTGGATTGCGGTTGTACTTCGAAAGAAGAGGTGGAGAAACTGGGCATCCATGTAGGTTGCGTAATTACCTATGAGGATGAATTCATGATCCTGAATGATCGTTACTATGTTGGCCGCGCGCTGGATAACCGTGCAGGTGGCTTTATGATAGCCGAGGTTGCCCGTTTACTGAAAGAGAATAAAGTAAAACTTCCGTTCGGTTTGTATATCGTAAACGCGGTACAAGAAGAAATAGGCTTGCGTGGCGCCGAAATGATAGCCCACAAAATAAAACCTAACGTAGCTATTGTAACCGACGTTACGCATGATACACAAACACCCATGATCAACAAAATAACCCAGGGCGATCTGGCTTGTGGTAAAGGTCCGGTGGTATCATACGCGCCTGCGGTTCAAAACAACCTGAACAAATTGCTTATCGAAACGGCTCAAAAAGCAAATATCCCTTTTCAGCGCCAGGCATCATCACGCTCAACTGGTACCGATACCGACGCCTTTGCTTATTCAAACGATGGCGTACCATCGGCACTGATCTCTTTACCACTGCGGTATATGCATACTACGGTTGAGATGATCCACAAAGAAGACGTAGACAATGTGATACGTCTTATTTATGAATCGTTATTGAATATCAAAGCCGGTCAGGATTTCAGATATATCAAATAATTACTCATTTTTTTAAAACAATTTAAGTAATAGATTGATTTCACTATAAAAATTTATGCAAGGGCATATAGTTATTTCAAAATACCCCAACGTATATCTATGAAACCAACACTCCTTATTTTGGCCGCAGGAATGGCCAGCCGTTATGGCAGTATGAAACAAGTTGATGGCTTTGGCCCCAACGGAGAAACTATTATTGACTATTCCATTTACGATGCTATCAAAGCGGGTTTTGGCAAGGTTAGTTTTATTATCCGCGAAGAATTCGCCGATAATTTTAAAGCTATTTTTGAACCTAAGCTTAAAGGCCGTATCGAAACTGATTATGTCTTTCAAAGTTTTGATCTAACACCTTTTGGTATTGATAAAACGATTGAACGCGCCAAACCATGGGGTACTGCCCATGCGGTACTTGCCGCCCGCAACCAGGTTAATGAGCCTTTTTGCGTGATCAACGCCGATGACTTTTATGGTTATGACTCCTTTGAGAAAATGGCCAAATTTTTAACCTCCGAAGTAGCGGACGATACCTACTCGCTGATCGGTTACCAGATTGACAGGACCTTATCTGACTATGGTTCCGTATCGCGCGGTGTTTGTAAAGTTAACGACGAAGGCAACATGGTGGAGATCAACGAACGCACCGAAGTTTACTTTAAAGAAGACGGCAGCGTAGCTTACAAAGATGCTACCGGCGAGCACCCTTTATCAAACGATACCCGTGTATCTATGAATTTTTGGGGCTTTACGCCTGCTGTATTTGCGCAAAGCGAAAACATGTTTAAAGAATTTGTGGCGGCGAATGAAAATAACCCAAAATCAGAGTTCTTTATTCCTTTGGTAGCCGATGAGCTGATCAAAGCGGGTACTGCTTCATTCAAGGTTATCCCAACCGGCTCAAAATGGTTTGGTGTAACTTACAAAGAGGATAAACCCATTGTTCAAAAAAGCATATCAGAACTGGTAAACAACGGCACCTATCCGTCAAAACTTTGGGATTAATTTAATCCTTTCCAATATTAAAAATCCCGCCATTGTGCGGGATTTTTTGTTTTGTATTAAAAGTTTTTTCAATACTTATCGTTTAATTTGTTATTTTGATTTTGTGCTTTCGAGAAGGATAACCATTTTTTAACTTTTAAAACTTAATAAAATGAAAAACAAAACAATTAATGAAAAATTACAGTTAACAGAACTGACTAAAGATGAACAAAGAAAAATTTCTGGCGGAATGGCGGAATTGGTTGAAGCTAACAGCTTTACAACCCTTTTTAACTTTACGAAGACAAAACAAGATACAGCAAAAAACGCCATTAATAATCTCAGATAATTATGCTTTTGTTTTGCGGCAAGCCTAACAAAAAAGCCCGTTCAGGAAAATCCTGACCGGGCTTTTTTTATTAAACAACACTTATTTTATTTTGTATCGTCTTTTACTTCTTCAAAGTCAACATCGGTTACGGTGTCGCCATGATCTTGTGGACCTGCGCCTGGAGCACCTTCCGCACCTGGCTGACCTGCTTCGGCAGAGGCTTTGTACATCTCTTCAGATGCAGTAGCCCATGCAGCGTTCAGTTCGGTTTGGGCCGCTTCAATGGCGTCAAAGTTTTTAGAAGCATAAGCTTCTTTCAACTTGGCTAAACCAGCTTCGATAGGACCTTTTTTGTCGGCTGAAATTTTGTCACCGTACTCTTTCAATTGTTTTTCTGTCGAGAAGATCAGGGCATCAGCAGCGTTCAGTTTTTCAACTTCTTCTTTTGCTTTTTTGTCAGCATCAGCGTTAGCTTCAGCTTCGTCCTTCATCTTTTTGATCTCGGCATCAGTTAAACCTGAAGAAGCTTCGATACGGATCTTTTGCTCTTTACCAGTTGCTTTATCTTTAGCAGATACGTGCAATATACCGTTCGCATCAATATCAAAAGTTACTTCAACCTGAGGTACACCGCGAGGTGCTGGTGGTATACCATCCAGGTGGAAACGGCCTATAGTACGGTTACCCGCAGCCATTGGGCGCTCACCCTGTAATATGTGGATCTCAACAGACGGCTGGCTATCAGACGCGGTTGAGAAAGTTTCAGATTTTTTGGTTGGAATAGTTGTGTTTGACTCGATCAATTTGGTCATTACACCACCCATAGTTTCGATACCTAATGAAAGCGGGGTAACATCTAACAGCAACACATCTTTAACTTCACCGGTTAATACACCACCTTGAATAGCAGCACCGATAGCTACAACCTCATCAGGGTTAACACCTTTTGAAGGCGCTTTGCCAAAGAATTTTTCAACAGCTTCCTGTATAGCAGGAATACGGGTTGAACCACCTACCAGGATAACTTCGTCGATATCTGATGTGCTTAAGCCAGCGTTTTTCAATGCTGATTTACATGGGTCGATAGTACGTTTGATCAGGCTATCTGCCAGTTGCTCAAATTTAGCACGGGTTAAAGTTTTAACTAAGTGCTTTGGCATACCATCGGCAGCAGTGATGTATGGTAAGTTGATCTCTGTTTGTGCAGAACTTGATAACTCAATTTTAGCTTTCTCAGCAGACTCTTTTAAGCGTTGTAAAGCCATTGGATCTTTACGCAGATCAATACCTTCGTCGCTTTTAAATTCGTCGGCTAACCAGTCAATAATTACCTGGTCAAAGTCGTCACCACCTAAGTGAGTATCGCCATCGGTTGATTTTACTTCAAATACACCGTCACCCAATTCCAGGATAGATACGTCATGTGTACCACCACCGCAGTCAAATACCGCGATCTTCATATCCTTGTGCGCTTTATCAAAGCCATAAGCTAAGGCAGCAGCAGTAGGTTCGTTAATGATACGACGTACTTTTAAACCTGCAATTTCGCCGGCTTCTTTAGTAGCCTGACGTTGCGCATCGTTAAAGTAAGCTGGTACGGTAATAACCGCTTCAGTTACTTCGGTACCCAAAAAGTCCTCAGCAGTTTTCTTCATTTTCTGAAGGATCATGGCCGAAATCTCTTGTGGAGTGTATTTACGATCGCCAATTTCAACACGCGGGGTGTTGTTGTCGCCTTTTACTACCTTGTAAGGCACACGGGCAGCTTCGTTTGTAACTTCGTTAAACTGGTTACCCATAAAGCGTTTGATTGACGATATGGTTTTTGTAGGGTTGGTGATGGCCTGACGTTTTGCAGGGTCGCCAACTTTACGCTCGCCGTTGTCAATAAAAGCTACTACGGACGGCGTAGTACGTTTTCCCTCGCTGTTAGCAATAACTACAGGCTCATTACCTTCCATTACAGCTACGCAGGAGTTTGTTGTTCCTAAGTCGATTCCAATTATTTTAGACATATGATTGTTTTACTTGATTTAATATTTTACTAACTACAACCATTTATCAACGTTTGTGCCAATAGCTATTTGGCAGTGTATATAGTCAGGATGACAATTATTGCGTCAGAAATGCTATACACATTGGTGACAGGTTGGCAGAAATTAGGATGAAAGGCTAAAGAAAGCCAGGAAGGTTCCTCATTATCTGAATCTCGAAATTTTTTTCTGGGTATTCAATAAGCTAAATCACCATCCTCCGAAAGGCTGGTAATGGTGATTTAGATGCTATGTCTATCTATACTAAGATAAGCAGTTATCCAGGGAGGTTACGCAAAGCGTGGAAACTGGGCAGGTATAAAGGCCATGGCAACATCCTTCTGTCCAAAGATTCCCTTTATTCCCCGCTATGGCGCATCCAATGCCTATACCGCCTTTAATTTGCTTCATTTCTTTTCGATCAAGGGTTTTCCCAAAATTAGCTTTCATTTCTCTCTTTAATTTAGTTTTTTGGCTCTGGTTTTATTATAAGGTACATAGCTCACCACCTAATCTAAATCAAGTTAATGATAAACATTTAATTAAGGGCTAACGGAGTTATAAATCTATTTTTACAATACTCACATTTGTATCTTGTTTCCTTTGCCGAAAAACCTTTTATGGCAAAGTAAATACCTGATATTAAAGATAAGAGGGCTAAACAAGGAGTGGCCAGCAATCCTATTATAATAACCGGGTCAATATCCTCTTCTTTTAGTAATCCACTAAATTCAAACAAACAAAGTACGATCACCAGAAAGCATGCAACCGATTTTATAAAATACTTCCTCTTAGTATAACTTGTTACAAAATCACTTTTACATTTTGGGCACTGTACTTTCATTGCTTTAAGGTTCATTTCAAAGTTATCATAAAAAGAAACCTGATGTATGTAAAATCGATTAAAACAAAAAGCGCCTTGCTCAAATGAGCAAGGCGCTTTCTTAATATCTCAAAAGAGAAATTATTCTCCTTTTTCAGCGTTTTCTTCTGCTTCTGGAGTTGCAGGAGCTTCAGCAGCCGGAGTTTCAGTAGCTTCAGCAACTGGTGCTGCTTTAACTTCTTCTTCAACAACTTTCGCTTCTTCAACAGGAGCAGCAGTTTCTTTAGTAGCTGGCGCTGCTGTTTTAGCTTTTGCTGTAGAACCACCACGACGACGTGTTGATTTTTTAGCTGCAGCTGCAGTATCAACACCGTAAACAGTGTTATAGTCTACTAATTCAATGATTGCCATTTCAGCGTTATCGCCTAAACGGTTCTCTAACTTCACGATACGGGTGTAACCACCTGGACGGGTAGCAATTTTCTCAGCAATTTCGCGGAACAGGATAGTAACCGCGTCTTTGTCTTGTAAATAGCTAAACACTGTACGACGAGAGTGAGTAGTATCGTTTTTTGATTTTGTTAAAAGTGGCTCAACATAACCGCGTAAAACTTTTGCTTTTGCTAATGTTGTAGTGATACGCTTGTGTAAAATAAGCGAAGTTGCCATGTTAGCCAGCATCGCTTTGCGGTGGCTGGTAGTACGGCCTAAGTGATTGTTTTTGTTTCCGTGTCTCATTGTTATTAAATTATTTCACGTGCATACCGTCCGGCGATTAAATCAAGCCTTCGGAATTATGCCTTCGCTAATTGTTTGTTATTATATAAATAAAAAAGTGAGGTTTGAGCATCTGCTCAGCCTCACTTTTTAAATTTTTATTCTTCGTCTAACTTAAATTTAGACAGGTTCATACCAAAAGATAAGCCTTTTGATTTAACCAGGTCCTGAATTTCAGTTAATGACTTTTTACCAAAGTTTCTGAATTTTAACATGTCAGCAACATCGTATGATACTAAGTCGGCCAAACTGCGGATGTCGGCAGCTTTCAGGCAGTTTAATGCACGTACAGAAAGGTCAAGATCAACCAATTCAGTTTTCAGGATCTTGCGCATATGCAGGATCTCTTCGTCAACTTCTTTAGTTTCTTCTTTAGCCTGTGCTTCCAACATCATGTTCTCATCGCTGAACAGCATAAAGTGCTGGATCAGGATCTTGGCTGCTTCTTTTAACGCGTCTTCCGGATGAATTGATCCATCGGTAGCAATATCCAGAACTAATTTTTCATAGTCAGTTTTTTGCTCAACACGATAGTTTTCAATAGTATATTTTACGTTTTTAATAGGCGTAAAGATGGAATCGATAGCTATTACACCAACGTTTGCATCCGGATTTTTATTTTCTTCGCTTGCTACGTAACCACGGCCTTTACCTACAGTAAGCTCAATTTCAAGCGTTACTGATGAGTCCATGTTACAGATAACCAGGTCAGGGTTTAAAACAGTAAAGTTATTAGAGAATTTAGTAACATCTCCAGCTTTAAAAGCGTCCTGGCCATTTATGATAACGAATACCTTTTCAGTATCACCAGACTCGCCTGTTTTTTTGAACCGAACTTGCTTCAGGTTCAGAATGATCTCGGTTACGTCTTCAACAACACCTTTGATGGTTGAAAATTCATGCGTAACTCCTGAAAAACGAACAGAAGTGATGGCAAAACCTTCGAGTGATGAAAGTAAGATACGACGCAGAGCATTACCAATGGTCACACCGAAGCCTGGTTCTAACGGACGAAACTCAAACGTACCATCGAAATCATTTGCTTTCTGCATGATAACCTTGTCTGGTTTTTGAAATGCTAAAATTGCCATTTATATCCTTTATTTATTGTTTACTAATTGAATTGATTTAAACCACGAAAATGATTGACATAAAATGCCAACCATCCCATGGATAATTATCGTTATTATTTTGAGTACAACTCGACGATTAGGTTTTCTTTGATGTTCTCAGGTATCTCGTCGCGGTTAGGATAGTTTAGGAATTTACCTGTTAAGGCGTTAGCATCCCATTCTAACCAGCTGTATTTATTGATTCTTCTTCCGGCTACTGATGTAGTGATTGCTTCTAATGATTTAGATTTTTCACGTACAGAGATCACATCACCTGCTTTTAAAGCGTATGAAGCGATGTTTACCACAGCACCATTAACATTAATGTGTTTGTGATTAACCAACTGACGGGCTGCAGAACGTGTAGGAGCAATACCTAAACGGTAAACAGCATTATCTAAACGTGCTTCTAAGAATTTCAGCAGGTTTTCACCTGTGATACCCTCTTTAGCTGATGCGCGGTGAAACAAGTTCTCGAACTGACGCTCTAATACACCATAAGTGTATTTTACTTTTTGTTTCTCCTGTAACTGAGTTGAATACTCAGATTGTTTTCCTCTTCTTTTTGAGGCACCGTGCATTCCCGGTGGATAGTTCTTACGTTCTAACGCTTTATCCGGGCCGAAGATCGGCTCACGGAAACGACGTGCAATTTTGGATTTTGGTCCTGTATATCTAGCCATTTTTGTGTGTTCTTAAAGTATCAAGCAGCCTGTTGCTGCCGAATCTTAGCTTTAAAAATAATTGTTAATTAAACTCTTCTTCTTTTTGAAGGACGGCAACCGTTGTGCGGAAGCGGTGTGATATCTTTGATAGTTGTAACCTCAATACCTGCAGTTTGCAAAGTACGGATAGCTGACTCACGGCCGGCACCCGGACCTTTTACAAATACTTCAACTTTACGTAAGCCCAGGTCATAAGCTACTTTGCCACAATCAGCAGCAGCTTGTCCGGCAGCATAAGGGGTGTTCTTTTTTGAACCTTTAAAACCCATTTTACCTGCAGAAGACCATGATACAGCCTGACCGGTTTTGTTGGTAAGGGTGATGATGATATTGTTAAAAGTAGCATTGATGTGTGCTTCGCCTACAGGCTCAACAATTACAACGCGCTTTTTGGTTACTTTTTTGCTCTTAGCCATTTTTTTAATTTTTGAATTAATGAATTACTGAATTATCAAATAACCCTGACCCATTAATTATATTTTCAAATGAGGTAATCCTAATGAATTGTTAAGCGATAAAACTCACCGCTCTCCAATCACTATTCAATATTATTTAGTAGCTTTTTTCTTGTTAGCAACTGTTTTACGTTTTCCTTTACGGGTACGTGAGTTATTCTTAGTACGCTGACCACGTAATGGTAAACCTTTACGGTGACGTGTACCACGGTAACAACCTATATCCATCAAACGTTTGATGTTAAGCTGCACTTCAGAACGAAGTGAACCTTCCACTTTGATTTGATCGTTGATAATTCCACGAATTGAGGCTAATTGCTCATCGGTCCAATCTTGTACTTTTGTATCAAAATCAATACCTGCCTCAGTCAAAATTCTTTGAGCTGTTGAGCGGCCTATACCGAAAATGTAAGTAAGTCCGATTTCTCCTCTTTTGTTTTTCGGTAAATCTATACCTGAAATCCTTGCCATATTTATTGTTTGTTTTTTAAATGATAACCGAACGGCGGGCCACCGTTGTACGAATTATCACAGTTTTTTTAATTATCCCTGACGCTGTTTGTATTTAGGATTCTTTTTGTTAATTACATAAAGTTTCCCGTTACGGCGAATGATCTTGCAATCAGCGCTGCGTTTTTTAATGGATGCTCTAACTTTCATCTCTTTGTTATTTATATCTATAGGTTATTCTACCTTTTGTTAAATCATACGGGCTCATTTCCAATTTCACTCTGTCGCCAGGTAAAATCTTAATGTAGTGCATACGCATTTTGCCGGAAATATGTGCAATAATCTCATGACCATTTTCCAGTTCAACCCTGAACATTGCATTTGACAATGCTTCCCTAATTGTACCGTCTTGCTCAATCGAAGATTGTTTAGCCATATTTTGTTGATT
Organism: Mucilaginibacter sp. BGA-UO-ETr-C110; assembly: GCF_059567985.1. NCBI lineage: Bacteria > Pseudomonadati > Bacteroidota > Sphingobacteriia > Sphingobacteriales > Sphingobacteriaceae > Mucilaginibacter > Mucilaginibacter sp. BGA-UO-ETr-C110. The sequence goes on along the minus strand of NZ_JCAQPB010000001.1, from coordinate 136,406 downwards.
ATTACTTAATTATCCGCCCTAAAACCGGGATGCAAAATTAATAAAAAATTATTTAATTATTATTCTTTTCTTTCAAAACATTTTCAACATACTCAAACGTTGATAAAATGTCTGGTTTACCTTTACCAATAGCTACGGTATGCTCATAATGGGCCGATGGCTTTTTATCGACAGTTGAAACTGTCCATCCATCATCCCAAAACTTAACACCCGCACGACCCGCGTTGATCATGGGCTCAATAGCAATCACCATTCCTTCTTCCAGTTTGATGCCCGCTCCGCGCTTACCATAATTAGGTACTTCGGGTTTTTCGTGCAGCTTAACGCCTACACCATGCCCTACAAGCTCTTTCACTACGCCAAAGCCATTCTTCTCTGCATGTTCTTGTATCGCATAACCAATATCACCTATGCGCATACCAACAACTGCTTTCGCAACTCCTAAGTCAAGACACTCTTTGGTTACCCTCATGAGTTTCTTAACGGTATCGCTTACCTCGCCAATAGCGAAGGTATAAGCAGAATCTCCCACAAAGCCATTTAAGGTAGCTCCGCAGTCAACAGATACCAGATCTCCTTCAACCAAAGTATAGTTTCCGGGGAAACCATGCACTACCTGGTCATTCAGCGATATGCAAAGAGAATAAGGAAAGCCGCCGTAGTTTAAAAAAGTAGGTACTCCGCCGTTGTCGCGTATAAAGGTTTCAGCAAGTCTGTCGAGTTCAATAGTTGTAACACCAGGTCCGATCACTTTGGCAACCTCCGCGTGTGTGCGAGATACCAGTAGGGCGCTTTCTCTGATGAGTTCTATTTCTTCGGCAGACTTGTAAAGAATTTTTGACATGCTTAAAATTAGATAGCTGTCGGACTTGTTCCGGCAGCAGCAGGCATTGCTGTACGCCCTTTAATTCGTCCGGTTTTCATTAAACCATCATAATGACGCATCAACAGGTGACTTTCAATTTGTTGCAGGGTATCCAAAACTACACCTACCAGGATAATCAGTGAAGTACCACCAAAGAATCTTGCGAAGATCGGAGATACGCCAACCAAACTGGCAATGGCCGGAATAATGGCTATAATAGCCAGGAATATTGATCCCGGTAATGTTATTTTTGATATTACACCGTCAATAAAATCGGCAGTTGATTTGCCTGGTTTAATGCCTGGTATAAAACCACCGTTCTTTTTCATATCATCGGCCATCTGGTTAGGATTAACCGTAATAGCTGTATAGAAATAAGTGAACAGGATGATCAGGATACCAAACACCAGATTATGTTGCCATGAATTAGAGTTTGACATTGCGATCAGGATGCCATTTGATGCTGCATTAGGGAAAAACTGTTGCACAGTTTGCGGAATGAACATCAGGGCCTGGGCAAATATGATAGGCATTACACCTGCAGCATTTACCTTTAAAGGTATATACTGGCGTACACCACCATATTGCTTGTTACCTACTATACGTTTAGCATATTGTACCGCGATTTTGCGTGTACCCTGTACTATTAATATAGTGAACATTACCACAGCTATCAATGCAACAATTTCAACAATGAAAGTTACCAAGCCACCTGTACCACTGGTACGGGAGCTAAACTCTGTTATAAACGCGCCTGGCAATTGGGCAATAATACCCACCATGATAATTAACGATATACCGTTACCGATACCTTTATCCGTAATTTTTTCACCCAGCCACATTACAAATAATGTACCCGCGGTTAAAACTACTGTAGTTAATAAGGTAAAGATCGGATCGCCGATTAAACGTGCATCAGGACCAATTTGTGAACGTACATAACCGATAGCCTGCAAAGCAGTAATACCGATGGTTAGGTAGCGTGTCCACTGGTTAAGCTTGTTACGCCCGCTTTCACCTTCTTTTTGAAGTTTAGTGAAATAAGGCACAGCAATACCCAGCAGTTGCACCACAATTGAAGCCGAAATGTAAGGCATTACCCCTAAGGCGAAAATAGAAGCACGTGAAAACGAACCTCCTGCAAACATATTCAACAACCCTACTAATCCTTCTGCTTTTTGGTTTGCGAATGACGCACCGTTCACGCCAGGCAACACTACGAATGAGCCTACGCGATATATTAAAAGAAATAAGAGTGTGTTTATAATACGCACTCTCAGATCTTCGATTTTCCAGATATTGGATAATGTGGTGAAAAATTTCTTCATTGAAACTTACAACTTAACTATGGTACCACCAGCTGCTTCGATCGCTTTTTGCGCCGTTGCAGTAAATGCATGTGCTTTAACTTCCAATTTGGCTTTCAGTTCGCCACGGCCCAGGATCTTAACCAGGTCGTTACGAGAAACCAAACCATGTTCTTTCAGGGTATCGAAATCAACTGCCGCCAGTGAGAATTTCTCAACTAAGCCTTGCAATACATCCAAATTAACACCTGTGTATTCAACACGGTTAGGGTTTTTGAAACCAACCTTAGGCACACGACGTTGTAAAGGCATTTGACCGCCTTCAAAACCTACCTTAGTGCTGGTACCTGAACGTGAACCGGCGCCTTTGTGACCACGGGTTGACGTGCCGCCACGGCCAGAACCTGTACCACGGCCAATTCTTTTTCTATTTTTAGTAGAACCTTCTGCAGGTTTTAGATTACTTAAATTCATGATATTAAATATTTTCTACCGCTACCAGGTGATTAACTTTTCTAACCATACCAACTATAGCAGGTGTAGCTTCAACTTCCACACTGTGGTTAATTTTACGTAAGCCTAAAGCTTCGATTGTCTTTTTTTGGCGTTCACTTCTGTCGATCACGCTCTTAATCTGAGTTATTTTGATTTTGGCCATGACTGATTATCCGTTAAATACTTTACCTAAACTAACGCCACGTTGCTGAGCTACAGTATGTGCATCGCGTAATTGCGCTAATGCCGATACAGTTGCTTTTACCACGTTGTGCGGATTTGATGAACCTTTTGATTTTGCCAGTACGTTGTGGATACCTGCCGACTCTAATACGGCACGCATTGCACCACCCGCAATAACACCGGTACCATTTGCTGCTGGTTTAATGAAAACAAAACCGCCAGAAAATTTACCAATTTGCTCGTGAGGTATAGTTCCGTTTAAGATAGGAACTTTTACCAGGTTCTTTTTAGCATCATCAATGCCTTTTGCAATAGCTTCGGTAACCTCTTTGGCTTTACCTAAGCCGTAACCTACAACACCGTTCTCGTCACCTACTACCACAATGGCAGAGAAACTGAATGTACGGCCACCTTTGGTTACTTTGGCAACGCGTTGTATGCTTACCAAGCGGTCTTTTAATTCGATCTCGCTTGTTTTTACTCTTTTTATGTTGATTGTTGACATTTCTCTTTTCGATTAAAAGTTTAAACCACCTTCGCGTGCACCTTCGGCCAGTGATTTAACACGACCATGGTACAAATAACCGTTCCTGTCGAAAACCACATCTTTGATACCTGCTGCAATAGCTTTCTGAGCTACCAGTTTGCCTACGGCTACTGATTGATCTGATTTAGTGCCATCTGCTGCAAAATCTTTTGATAAAGATGAAGCCGATACGATAGTTTTACCGGTTAAATCGTCAATGATCTGCGCGTAAATTCCTTTGTTACTTCTGTAAACTGACAGGCGAGGACGCTCTGCTGATCCTGAAAGGCGTTTTCTGATGCCTTTTTTAATCCTGTCTCTTCTTGATAATTTAGCTCCCATGACGATTATTTTTTAGATGCTGATTTACCTGCTTTTCTTCTCAATACTTCGCCAACAAACTTGATACCTTTACCTTTGTATGGTTCTGGTGCACGTAACGAACGTATTTTTGCCGCTACCTGACCGATCAATTGCTTGTCGATAGATTCCAGGATGATGGTAGGGTTTTTACCCTTCTCAGCAGTGGTTGTAACTTTAATTTCTTTTGGTAATTCAAATACATAGTGGTGAGAGTAACCCAACACTAAATCTAAAGTATTACCTGTATTGGTAGCACGGTAACCTACACCTACTAATTCCTGCTCCACTTTGTAACCAGTGGTTACACCTACTACCATGTTATTTAAAAGCGCACGGTATAAACCATGTAATGCTTTATGACGTTTTTGTTCAGACGGGCGTTGAACTAACAATTGGCCGTCTTCCTGTGCAATGGTGATATCGCTATCAACCGCTTGCTGCAACTCACCTTTAGGGCCTTTTACAGTAACAACATTCTCTGCTGATACGGTAACGGCAACTCCCTGAGGTAGTGCTATCGGTGCTTTTCCTACTCTTGACATTGCTTAATTTCTCCTATTAATAAACGTAGCATAATACTTCGCCACCTACATTTTGCTGACGAGCTTCTTTATCGGTCATTACACCTTTTGAAGTTGACAGGATAGCGATTCCTAAACCATTTAAAACTCTTGGCAGGTTATCAGTACCTGCGTATTTCCTCAAACCTGGTTTACTGATGCGCTGAATGCTACGGATAGCAGAAATTTTAGTTATCGGGTGGTATTTTAAAGCAACTTTAATGCTGCCTTGCGGACCAACTTCCTCAAACTTGTAATTGGCAATGTAACCTTTGTCGAAAAGCACTTTCGTGATTTCCTTTTTCAGATTTGATGCAGGAATTTCAACAACCCTATGGTTGGCTTTAATAGCATTCCTTACTCTTGTAAGATAATCTGCGATTGGATCTGTATTCATTTTATTGTGTTATGATAGTGGTTTCCTTCCGGTAACATCCCGGGCGACCTTCCATCGGTTAAATTCTTATTGGGGTATCAAGTCGAAAGTATCAAGTATCAAGTACTACATTTCGTACTGTCTTGATACTTGATACTAATTACTTGATACTATATTTTTTACCAGCTTGCTTTCTTTACTCCCGGTATTTTGCCAGCTAATGCCATATCACGGAATGTTACACGTGAAATGCCAAACTGACGCATATAACCACGAGGGCGGCCGGTTAATTTACAACGGTTGTGTAATTTTACCGGTGACGAAGCTTTAGGCAATTTATCTAAGGCTGCATAATCGCCGGCCTCTTTAAGGGCTGCTCTTTTCTCTGCGTATTTAGCAACCAATTTAGCGCGTTTTACTTCACGTGCTTTTACACCTTCTTTAGCCATTGTTATTTTGATTTTTAAATGGTAATCCAAATTGTTTCAACAACTCCAATGCTTCAACATCGTTTGTTGCGGAGGTTACAAAGGTAATATCCATACCTTGAATTTTATTGATTTTGTCAATATTTATCTCAGGGAATATAATTTGCTCTGTAATACCTAATGTATAGTTACCTCTTCCGTCAAAACCTTTGTCGTTGATACCTTTAAAGTCACGGATACGTGGCAGGGCAACAGCGATTAAACGATCCAAAAACTCATACATTGTGTTGTCACGCAGGGTAACACGTACGCCAACCGGCATATTTTTACGCAATTTAAAGTTTGAGATATCTTTTTTAGATTTTGAAGCAACTGCCTGCTGACCGGTGATGGTAGTTAACTCAGTGATGGTGTTTTCGATCAATTTCTTGTCGGTTGTGGCAGCGCCAACACCCTGGTTAATGGCAATTTTTTCCAGTTTAGGAACCTGCATTACGCTTTTATACTGAAATTTATCTTTCAGAGCGGTACGGATCTCCTCTTTGTATTTTGTTTTGAGTCTTGGTATGTAAGTCATTACTTAATTTCCTCCCCTGATTTTTTTGCTACCCTTACTAATTTGCCGGCATCGTTTTTCTTACGGCCAACACGGGTTGGGTTACCTGTTTTAGGATCAACCAGCATTAGGTTTGAAATATGTATAGCGGCTTCCTGTTTAACAATACCACCGTTTGGATTGGCAGCATTAGGTTTGGTATGTTTTGATACCATATTGGCACCTTCAACAATAGCCCTGCCTTTTTCTAATATTACCTCAACAATTTTGCCTTGTGTTCCTTTTGAATCACCGGCTATAACTTTAACCAGATCACCCTTACGGATCTTTAATTTAGCTGGTTGCTCGTGTTTTTTCTTTTCCATGTTACAATACCTCCGGTGCTAATGATACAATTTTCATAAATTGTTTCTCACGCAGTTCCCTTGCAACAGGGCCAAAGATACGGGTACCTCTCGGCTCGTCCTGGTTATTTAACAATACAGCTGCGTTATCGTCGAAACGGATGTATGAACCATCTTTTCTGCGGATCTCTTTTTTGGTGCGTACTACTACGGCTTTTGATACAGTACCTTTTTTCACGTTACCTGATGGTAAAGCGCTTTTTACAGTTACTACTATCTTATCGCCGATTGATGCGTACCTTTTACCAGTACCGCCCAATACACGGATCACTAAAACTTCTTTAGCTCCGCTGTTATCGGCTACGTTTAATCTTGATTCCTGTTGTACCATCTTATTTAGCCCTTTCTATAATTTGAACTAATCTCCAGTTTTTGCTTTTGCTCAACGGACGTGTTTCCATAATCAATACGGTATCACCTATACCACAAGTATTTGTCTCATCGTGAGCCATGAATTTGGTAGTTTTCTTTACGAATTTACCGTAGATAGGGTGTTTCACTTTACGTTCCACTGCTACTACGATTGATTTTTGCATTTTATTGCTAACTACCAAACCGGTACGTGTTTTTCTTAAATTTCTTTCCATTTTTCTGAACGCTTAATTAATTGTTTTCAGAAGTTGACGCAGCTTTACGCTTTGTTAATTCAGTATTTAACCGAGCGATGTCCTTGCGTACTTTTGTTATACGTGTTGGATTCTCAATAGCTGATACTGCATGGGCAAATTTAAGTTTGGTAAGGTTTGATCTCTCCTCTCCTACTCTTGCAACCAATTCTTCAGTTGATAGCTCCAAAATTTCTGAGTTCTTCATTTTCTTTTGTTATTTGTTGTTGTTGTTCGCAGTTTCAACGCTGTATTGTTTTTTTGATGGGTGAATGTTCGGCATCTAACTTCACAACATGAAAACTTTACAACTTTTCAACTAACTTTCCGTTTATGCTTCTACGTAATCTCTACGTACTATAAATCTGGTTTGTACCGGAAGTTTTTGTGCTGCAAGGCGTAAGGCCTCTTTAGCAACGTCCAATGGTACACCTTCGGCTTCAAAAATGATCCTTCCGGGGCGTACTACCGCAACCCAGTATTCTGGAGCACCTTTACCTTTACCCATACGTACCTCTGCTGGTTTTTTGGTTACAGGCTTGTCAGGGAATATCCTGATCCATACCTGGCCTTCACGTTTCATAAAACGTGTTACAGCGATACGCGCAGCCTCGATCTGGCGGCTGGTAATCCAGGCCGCTTCGAGTGATTTTATACCGAAAGATCCGAATGAAAGTTCTGCACCACGGGTGGCTAAACCTTTCATCCTGCCTTTTTGCATCTTTCTGAACTTCGTTCTTTTTGGCTGTAGCATTTTCTTAAGCTTTTATATCGTTACGATATCTTTCTCTACTTTAATTATTATCTCTTTCCTGGACCACCCGGGCGATTGCCGCCTTGGCCACCTGGACGGTTGCCACCTTGACCACCACCACGGTTGTTGTTTCCACCACCACGGCGGTCACCACCTGGTTTCCTGTCACCTCTGCGCTCGCCGCCACGTTCGCCACCGCGTTGGTTGTCACGTCCGCCGAATGCCGGAGCACCGTCTGGACGACCACCTTTACCGCTGCTGCTGCTTGTGCCGCCGATGTTTGGAGACAAGTCACGTTTTCCGTAAACTTCGCCTTTGCAGATCCATACTTTAACACCTATTTTACCATAAGTAGTTAAGGCTTCTGCCAGTGCGTAGTCAATATCAGCACGGAATGTGTGCAAAGGAATTCTTCCTTCTTTATATTGTTCGCTACGTGCCATCTCGGCACCGCCTAACCGGCCTGATGTCATGATCTTGATTCCTTCAGCACCCATTCTCATGGTTGAAGCAATTGTAGTTTTCATGGCACGGCGGAAAGAGATACGTGCTTCCAGTTGTTTTGCGATACCTTCTGCCACTAATTGTGCATCAAGCTCAGGGCGTTTGATCTCGAATATGTTGATCTGAACTTCCTTTTTGGTAAGTTTTTTCAACTCTTCTTTGATCTTGTCAACTTCCTGACCACCTTTACCGATCACGATACCCGGACGGGCAGTGTGAATAGTTACAGTGATGCGTTTTAATGTGCGTTCGATAACTACTTTTGATACCCCACCTTTAGCAATACGAGCTGAAAGGTATTTGCGGATCTTTTCGTCTTCAACTAATTTGTCAGAGTAGTTGTTACCTCCGAACCAATTAGAATCCCATCCTCTGATGATTCCTAACCTGTTACCTATTGGATGTGCTTTCTGTCCCATTTCAAATTAATTATTATCGTTTTTACTATCCACAATAAGGGTTACATGGTTTGAGCGTTTGCGTATACGGTATCCCCTTCCTTGCGGAGCAGGGCGTAACCTTTTTAGCTGACGGCCGCCACCTACTGAAACTTCTTTAACAAATAAAGCGCTGTCTTCAACACGTTTGCCTTCGTTTTTTGCTTCCCAGTTTTTGATGGCTGATAACAAAAGTTTCTCTACACGAATAGCAGCTTCTTTGTTAGTATATTTTAATATGTACAACGCTTTTTCAACGTTCACGCCACGGATAAGGTCAACCACCAAACGCATTTTGCGTGGTGAAGTTGGACAGTCCTGTAGTTTAGCAACTGAAGCACCGCCAACCTGGGCTTTTGCTGCTTCTTTTTGTTGCCTGATCAATACAGACTTTTTGATTTTTGTTGTTGCTTCCATTGCCTGTTATTTTTTCTTTTCTGCGTGACCGCGGAATGTACGGGTTGGAGCAAATTCTCCCAACTTGTGACCAACCATGTTTTCTGTTACATACACAGGTATAAATTTGTTACCGTTGTGTACTGCGAATGTATGACCAACGAAATCAGGAGAGATCATGGAACGACGTGACCATGTTTTTACAACTGATTTTTTGCTTGATTCATTCAAGGTAAGAACTTTTCTTTCCAGGTTATGATCAATATAAGGTCCTTTTTTAATTGAACGTGCCATTATTTTTTCCTTCTTTCAATGATATAACGATCCGACCCTTTTTTCTTGTCACGAGTTTTGTAGCCTTTAGCTAACAAACCTTTACGTGAACGTGGATGACCACCTGAGGCTCTACCCTCACCACCACCCATAGGGTGATCTACCGGGTTCATGGCTACACCACGAACACGCGGCCTGCGGCCTAACCAACGTTTGCGACCTGCTTTACCTAGCACCGCATTTGCTTTTTCGCCATTTGAAACGGTACCGATAGTTGCCAAACAAGTTGACAGTATCATACGGGTTTCGCCTGAAGGCAATTTGATGATAGCATATTTACCATCGCGTGCTGAAAGCTGAGCATAAGTACCTGCACTGCGTGCAATGATACCGCCCTGGCCTGGGTTTAACTCAATATTGTGGATGATAGAACCTAACGGAATGTTTTTCAAAGGCATGGTATTACCAACCTCTGGAGCAGCACTCTCGCCAGATACAACTACCGTACCAACTGTTAAGCCTTCCGGAGCTATCATGTATCGTTTTTCACCATCAACAAAATGTAACAGTGCTATACGTGCAGAACGGTTAGGATCATACTCGATAGTTGCAACTTTTGCCGGGATATCAAACTTATTACGTTTGAAATCAATTAACCTATATGCTTGTTTATGACCACCACCCATGTAGCGCATAGTCATTTTACCGCTGTTGTTACGACCGCCCGATCTTGTGTTGGCTGATACAACCAACGACTTTTCAGGAACGTTTGTTGTAATATCTGAGTTAGATACATCAACTCGGAAGCGGGTACCCGGAGTAACCGGTTTAAATCTCTTTACTGCCATGTCTTAATTATATATTGCTGTAAAAATCAATTGTTTCACCGTCCTTCAACGTAATGATCGCTTTTTTGTAAGTTGCAGCACGGCCTGAAACGGCGCCTGCCTTAGTGTTGCGAGTTTTAAGTTTGCCGACGTATTTCATGGTGTTTACCGCCTTAACGTTTACACCATACATTGCCTCAATGGCGCCTTTAATCTGAATTTTGTTTGCTCTGTGATCAACTTTGAAAGCATAACGGTTAAGTTTCTCGGTTAATTGAGTTACTTTTTCAGTAAGTAGGGGTTTCTTTAAAATTTCCATAATTACTTAGCTAATGCTTCCTCCAAAGTTTTAACAGCACCTGTAGTTAATAACAGTTTGCCAGCATTTAACACATCATAAGTGTTTAACTGCTCAACTGAAATAACTTTTGTTTTTTTCAGATTTCTGCTTGATAAATACACATTGTTATTTTCAGCACCTGCTACTACTAATAATGTTTTATCATTAGTAACATTCAGGTCAGCCTCCATTTTAATGTAGTTTTTAGTTTTGATGCTATCGAAACTAAAATCTTCCAATACTAAAATGTTGTTATCTTTTGCTTTGTATGATAAAGCTGATTTACGTGCCAGTGATTTCAGTTTCTTGTTTAATTTGAAGCTGTAATCGCGTGGTTGCGGACCGAAAACGCGGCCACCACCGTTAAACAACGGAGATTTTACGCTACCTGCACGGGCACCACCTGTACCTTTTTGTTTATATAATTTGCGGGTTGAACCTGCAATTTCGTTACGCTGTTTTGCTTTGTGTGTACCCTGACGCTGGTTAGCTAAATACTGCTTTACATCAAGATAGATCGCGTGATCGTTGGGTTCAATGCCGAATACCGACTCAGGAAGCTGCACCTTGGCACCTGTTTCTTTACCTGATACGTTTAATACGTTAACTTCCATCTTATTTATCAACTATTACGAATGAACCCTTAGCTCCTGGGATGGAACCTTTAACAACTAACAGATTCTGCTCCGCATAAACTTTCACAACTTGTAAGTTCTGAACTTTAACACGGCCGTTTCCGGTTTGACCCGCCATACGCATACCTTTAAATACGCGAGATGGCCATGATGACGCACCCAAAGAACCCGGCGCACGTAAACGATTGTGCTGACCGTGAGTTTGCATACCCACACCACCAAAACCGTGACGCTTTACCACACCCTGAAAGCCTTTACCTTTTGAGGTACCAACCACATCCACAAAATCTCCCGCAGCAAAAATCTCTACAGTAACAGTGTCACCTAAGTTTTTTTCGTCTTCGAAAGTTTTGAATTCAACAAGTTTACGCTTTGGAGCAGTACCTGCTTTTTGGAAGTGACCTTTTAATGGGCCTGAGGTGTTTTTTTCCTTTTTGTCGCCATATGCCAGCTGTACAGCAGCATACCCGTCTGTATCAACAGACCTAACTTGTGTTACCACGCAAGGGCCAGCTTCGATTACTGTGCAGGGAATATTCTTCCCTGTTTCGTCGAAAATGCTGGTCATTCCTACTTTTTTACCAATAATTCCTGACATTTCTTTAATTTGTTTGTGCCCATCGAAGCAGTAGGGCTTCGTTCAAGGCATATTATTTCCCCCTTAAGGGACGGCAAAGATAGGAATTTTGTATTAACTCTCAAATAGTTAGTGAATTATTTTTTAATATTTTTCCACAAACGTTTTTAACAAGAGCTTTGCAGGTATTTCGCTGGCGTCTAAGGTATTTAATAAGGATCGCGAAATTATGATTTTTAACCCTTATACAGAAATGATAAAAAACATATCCGCAAAGATTCCTGAAATCGAAATTCCTCTATTTTAATTTTTCAAAATCGGGTTTTATAACAACTCAGCGTAAAGCTCATATTAGCCGTAAATGCACTACGTTTATTTGATCAGGGTTAATATCCGGCAGAATTAAACTTTTGACCACCTAAGCTCCTGCAATTCAATATTCTTTTATTAAATTGAGCTTTCCTTAAAAACTATTACTGATCATGAAAGCCACTACCCTAACCATTGCTATCGCGCTCACCTGCTCCCTCCTTTTTAGCTGTAAACCCGAAACCAAACCGCATGACCGTATGGGCAAGGCCGGCCGGACCGATAAAAACGGCTGGGTGTACCTGCACATAGAAGGTTCGCCAGCCGATATGGGTTATCAGCACGGATACCTATTATATAAGGAGATAGATACTTTGCTTAAAGTGATGGCCTATTACCTGCCCTACAGCAGTAAAAAAGACTGGGCCTTTTACCGCAGCGCGTCGGCCAGGTTTTTATGGAAAAAGATCGACAAGGAATACCAGGATGAAATACGCGGGATAGCCGAGGGCCTGCAAGCTCACGGACTTAAATATGATACGCTTGACATTACCGCCCTGAATGCCAACATTGAGCTGGCACAATATTATGTGCCCGGCCTCATGAATAAAATAAAACCCGGCAGCGGCGATAACAAAGCTCCCGGCAATTGCAGCGCCTTTATAGCTACCGGTAGGTATACCAAGGATGGCAAGATCGTGATCGGTCATAATAACTGGACCGACTATATTATAGGTGAACGCTGGAACGTGATTGCCGACGTGGTACCCGAAAAGGGCAATCATATATTAATGGACTGCGCGCCGGGTTATATCCATAGTGGCGATGATTTTGTGGTCACCAGTAATGGTATACTCATTACCGAAACCACCATTACCGGTTTTAAAGGTTTTGATACCACCCGCACCCCCGAGTTTGTGCGCGCCCGCAAAGCAGCGCAGTATAGTAAAAGTATTGACGATGTGATCAGGATCATGAGTACGGATAACAACGGCGGTTATGCCAACGACTGGCTCATCGGCGATACCAAAACCAACGAGGTGGCAAAACTGGAGCTCGGTTTAAAAACGGTGAAAGTATGGCGATCAAAAGATACGGCTATGATAGGCTCCAACTTCCCGAGTGATCCGGCGCTGATCAAAACAGAAACCACTTTTGATGTGAACGACAAAACTACCTCACCCAATGCCCGCAAGCTCCGCATGGAAAAACTGGTATGCCTGGATTATAAAGGCAAGCTGGATGCCGAGAATGGAAAGATCATTGAGGGCGATACCTTTGATGCCTTACAGGGCAAAAATGCCTTTAACCGCTGTATCATCGATGGCCATATTGATCAGGATCCCAAAGGCTGTCCCGAGTGGAGCGAAGGCCCTTACTTCCCGATGGGTGCTGTACAGGGTAAAGTAACCAGCACAGCGCTGGCCAACAAAATGCAGCTATGGGCACACATGGGTCATCCCGGAGGAACGGATTTTCTGGCTGCACCCTTCTTTAAGCAACACCCGGAATATAATTACCAGGCCAAATACCTGAGGGATATGAAAGCCTATCCCTGGACGTTGTTTTCGGCGAAGTAAAGGCTGTCACAAACATACTAATCATCAGACTTACGAAGTTTTGAAAACTTCGTAAGTCTGAAAAACTCCTCTCCGGGGAAGGGATCACATGCGCCTCAACTCCTTTGGACTCTCACCCCCCTTTCTGGAAACCCCAAGGGTCGGAAATGTTTATATTTAGAAAATTTTTGATTATGACCACGAATCCAGTAAAAATAAACCGGAACATCATATTGATCACGGTAATCGCTTTGCTCATTTTTACTGGTGGGTTGTGTATTCTTCATACTGTACCGGCAACCATTAAAGATAAAGTGGCCAATGGTTTACTGGCCGATTTTATCATTACTTTCCCGGTATTCTATTATTTTATCGTTATCAGACCCTTTAAAAAATCGGCAAAAAACCTGCTTATTGTGATAAGCCTGTGTTCGGTTATAGCTTATCTGGTGCTGCCTGCACATCAACAACAATATATTTTGCAGATGCGAAAACTGACAGCACTGGCTGAATTGCTTTTTCTCGTTTATGCTGTTACCAAAATAAAAGGGCTAATAACTTTTTACAAGATTCATCAGGCTGTCATGGCCGATCCTATTTATAATTTACGGTCGGCTATGGCCGATGCGTTGGGCGACTCTTTAGGGGTAAAGATCATAGCATCTGAATTAGCTATTTTAAGATACGGTTTATTATGCTGGCGCAAAGAAAGATCGGGCCTGCAGGAGAGCGTTTCTTTTAGTACACATAAAGAGGTTGGTTACATTGCTATCTGGTGTATATTGGTTGTTGCCATAATGGTTGAGGTAACAGCCATTCATTTACTGCTACTCAAATGGAGCCATATTGCAGCTACAGTTGTTACTATGCTTTCATTATATGGCGTTGTTTTCATTGTTGCCGATCTATCGGCCATTCTAAAACGAAAAGTACAGATAAGTGATGAGCATTTACTTTTACAAACAGGATTACGCTGGCGGGCCAAAACCCAATTAAGCAATATCAACTCCATCAAAAAAATCACCAACGATTATCAGTCAGAAAGCCTTTATTTTAAAGGAGGCATAATTAAAACAAGCGGTAACCTGCTTATTAGCTTTAAAACACCCGTGCAAATTGACAAACTTTATGGTTCAGGTAAACAATTTGATACCATATTAATGAATATTGATGATTATGATGCTTTTGCCAATATGCTTCGTGACAAGCAGATAATTTTGAATGATGGAATAAACTAAGCATGATGGGCAGGCCTCTGCGCTCTACCCTTCGACGGAGCTCAGGGTGACAGGCCTGTCTTTAAAAGGTTTTCGCTAATTATACACAGGGCCCTGCTTTCTTCCGGACACATAACCGCCTGAAATACAATTTCAAACGTTTGTGTTGTGGTTTATGACTGTAAGTGCTGTTTCATAAAACATGATCGATAAAATCATTTAGAAAGATACCTCCTAAGTATTTGAGAACTATTAAATTACACACTTCCATTCCACCCGATATCCCCACAGCTTACTAAAAACACGTTTTAGCAAGGCATTGGTCAGCATTGCTATTTTCAAAAGATGATTTTGCTAATATCTCGCGAAAGCACATAAAATTATCCTTAGGTTAAATTTTTAGCAAACGTTTGCGTAGCCTTTAACTACCTGATTAAATACCCATTTCATAATTTAAGTTAAAATTAACCGACAAAATTTTAACAAACCTTTACATTATGAAAAAGAACCAATTACACTACCTGGTGTGCCTGATGATGCTTGCATTATTTTCTTGTAAAAAGGATGCGCAAAAGAATTTAGCCACTAACGGTGCTCCCGATGCCAAAACACAATCGCTCGGCGGCTCATCGCTCCGGGTTTCAATGGGTGGCAATGCATTTGTAACCACCCTGGCTTCGGGCGGTGTGGAAACCGTAACATCAACCACACTGGCCAACTGGACCAACCCCAACAGTATTTTCTCGGCCTACTTCCGCTTAGGTAATACCGGTTCCTTAACCTTACAAGTAAAAGCCAAAGTTGCATCCGGCAGCAGCGTCATTAAGCTTACCGTTAACGGAGTCCCGTTCAACGTATCCATGACGGGCTCCGCTTTCACCACCTATAATGTAGGTACGGTGAATGTTACCAGTCCGGGATATGTGCGGGTAGATTTTAAAGGAGTAAGCAAAACCGGCGGATATTATGCCGATGTATCTGACCTGATCATCAGTGGTCCGGTGGTGGCATCCAATGTGCAGTATGCTAATGACTCCACCAATTTTTACTGGTCGCGCCGGGGGCCATCGGTTCACTTAGGTTATACCGCGCCGGCCAACTCGCAATGGTTTTATAATGAGGTTACCGTACCAGTTGGCCAGGATCCGGTTGGCTCCTATTTTATGGCCAATGGTTTTAGTCAGGGATATTTTGGGATGCAGGTAAATTCCTCAAGCGAACGCCGCATCCTGTTTTCAGTATGGAACCCAACCGGCGGTACCACAACCAGCACACGGGCAGGTGCCGGTGTTGTAGTACAAACCTTTAGCGGTGAAGGCGAAGGCGGCCAGGCTTACCTGGATTATAACTGGGTAGCCGGTACTACCTATAAATTTTTGACCGAGGCCGTGCCCGATGCTTCTGGCAATACTACCTTTTCATCATGGTTTTATGCTCCCGAAGTTGGTTCCTGGAAATTTATCACCTCCTGGTTAAGACCATCTACCAATACCTATTTAACAGGACTGTATTCATTTGTAGAGAATTTTACGGACACCAACGGCTACCTGGGCCGTAAAGGAAATTTTGGTAATCAATGGGTAAAGAGCTCAACCGGCATCTGGACCGAACTAACCAGCGCCTATTTTGACGGCGACGCTACGGCCAACAATGAGCAAAGGATGGATTATGGAGGGGGTATTTCAGGCAGCAACTTCTATTTACAAAACGGAGGCTTCTTTGCCAATTATGTAAGCCTTAACCAAACATTTACACGTACGGCAACCGGTACACCGCCAAGCATCAATTTCACTACGCTGCCATAGTTCTTAATAAAACTTTGGATATAACAAAAAGGCCACGCTGCTTTTGCAGCGTGGCCTTTTTGTGCCCTGAGGGCCGCCCAATCCAAACCTCAGTGTCCTCAATCGAAAATAGTTTTGTATGTTAACTACTTCAGAAGCACCTTTTGTCCCCTTTGGATTCCTTTCAGAAAACCCTAAAGGGACGGGTGTCATGGTGAGCCCGTCGAACCATGGTGGGCAGGCCTCAGCGCTCGATCCTTCGACGGAGCTCAGGATGACAGCCCCTTCTTTTTGGTATATTATTGATCTTCCTTAAAAATACCTTCTGTCGAGCTTGGTTATAGCTATTTCAGATGTATTTTGGTAGGAGTCCCCTACAGGCGCCGGTCTTTGTTGCGCTATTCGTCTTTTTGATGTAGAATAGGTAAGATAAACCTCTCCATTGTTTTTCAGTACCGAAGAAAAGGTATGGATACCATTAAAATCCAGGGCCGTAAACAAGCGGGTATACGTAGTATAACCGGCGTTGATCAACACAAAATCTACCCCAGTCCGGAATGATGTTACCGGCAGCACAGCTTTATCCGATTGTGTGATCAGGATGGGGCCAATACCCGGGTAGTCGATCAATGTTGGTTTTTGGCCGCTATTGGGGTATACATTTACTAACGAGTTTGTTGTGGTATACAAATCCGCCTTCGCAATCTTTTGCAGCCATACCCCTTTGGCCGGGCCAAATGATGCCCCTCTTGCATGAATATAAATATAAGTGGCATCTTCACTTACCGCAGCTTCCCAAAAGTATTTATAATCCGTTTCGGTTGTACCGGGCATCGTTCTTGGATCAGGGCCGTAATATAAGGTCCATGTAGCTCCGTTATCATCAGACGATATTAACACGCACGTTGTGGTTTTATTTAATCCGCTACCTAAACTTACACAGGAATATAATTTGCCATCGGTAAACCTCCTCATTTCGCTCGAAATAAAAACCTCCTTGTACGTACCAGGCAAGGCCTGATCTGGGGCGTCGGTATCTTTTCTTAACCAGTCATAATGAGCGTAAGCATTTGTTTGGTTAAAAGGCCCTGTATGAATGGTATCTCCATCAGCCCTGGTCTTATACTTGCACTGTACCTGGAACGCATCCCCAAAGGTATCGGTTGATATGGTATAATCCCGGTAATAAATAGCCTGAACACCACCTGCCGTACCTCTGAAAAATACCCGGAGCACATCCTGATTGTTTCCGCTACCAATAGTTATCAGGTTAGGCACCTGCAAACCTATATTATCTAAAGTAACAGCGCCATAGATACCACCAGGTACAGCCACAGTTTTAATAGTTTTTTGTTCGGGCGTTAGTATATGAAACTTCGCCAGGCGGATAAACTGCCCGGGGTCGCCCTCGGCGGTACCCGTTTCATTACACATGTATACCACAAATCCGTAATCGCCCGAAAGTTGGATGTATGATGCATGCGCGTATCGCTCGGTATCAAACTTCGAAACAATTTTTGCGTTATCGACAAGGGAATTAGCCGCTACCTGGTTTTTGATACCTGCCGACACAGCATCAGCTGCATCGGTATTGATCCTGACCCATTTGGCGGTTGGCGATACGGTGGAGCGGGCTATATAATAAACTTCGTTTGTGCCATCGATGGTTACACCGAGCTGACCTTTATATAAAGGCTGATTCCCGGCATTACCATCATTAGGATTGGCGGTGGCCAGCACTTTGAGCATATTGGCAGTTGTAGCATAGGCCGCCAGCGAACTGTTTAAGGCATACGCCGATAACGCGGTTGTTAAGGCATAGTTGCTCAGTACCGCGTTAAGCGAAAAGGAGGTATACAGCTTTTCCCATTTGGTGGTTGGCGAAGTTACCGACCGGGCAAGGTAAAAAACCTCGTTACCGCCTGTACCATCCACCCCAATCTGTCCTTTAAAATCTGGTGTCCAGTCCTGTACCGTAGCATGTGTACCATCAGGAGTAATGATTTTAAACATCTGCGTAAGCGTAATTGGTGCCAGGGAATAAATGGCACCTGTTCGGGATATGATGCCAATAGTATTTACCGGCACCACTATCCCACCGTAATTGGTGTAAACGCCGGGCGTGGTAGCCAGCCAGTATATCGGTGCATCGCCCGCAGGTGGGGCAGCGTCTGTGGGAGTGGCTATTCCTTGATAATCGCCGGTAGCATTTTCTAAATCTTCGTTCATTGTGTGATAATGTGATTAAGTAAAAAAATAGGTTAACAATGATCTTGTCTTGGCCAGGCAGGTTAATGCAATTTATAACGTAAGTATTTGAAACTTAGCGTAGCCGGTTTACCAAGAGTTGTGGAAACCCGCGCCATTAACCGGATCATTACAAAGGTACGGCATATAAACCCTCAGCATGGTGACACCAGTTTGTCAGCACCGAGCTACAGGGATACGCTACGAGAGGCCCGAGGCGACTGCAAAGATTGAGGGGCTAAAAAGCTTTACGTCTTCCGCTTTAGGCTTTCAGCTAAACTTCCTCATCACTGGTATTCCAGGCTGTTAAATCACTTACCGGTTGGGGCAAGCGGCCAAAAAGCCAATCTTTCATATCGTCGGGCGTAAAATCGGCATCTTCGGTTTCAATTATCCATGAAAGGAAATCACCAGGTCCACCGTTCATGTACGGAGGTGGCGAAACCGGGTAAAACACAGTTGGCAGCCGCTCATCAAGTGATACATAGTTAACCACATGGCCAATTTCCTGCACCACCTGCCAGGCATACTGGTGCTTGATATCGATACTAAACTTAACCCACCACAGGCCATTTTCAAATATCCCGCTGCCAAAAACATCAACAGCAGGAACTTCTTGCAGATAATTCACCAAACCCGAAAATTTTTCGCCATTCATACGCTTTACTTTTTAATAACGATGACGTTACTGTATGAATAAGCAATAGGCGCGTTCTTGTTTACCTGTACCTTATTTAAAGAATACGAGGTACTGCATTCCGTTTTAGTTACTGCAATGGTGCTAATTACGGTATCAACTTTCAGGCTTTTAATTTTAATATAACAGGTATCCAGGATCCTGGTATAAGGAATTGGATATACAAAATGCGAGCCGGCGGGCAGTTCTTCTTTCAGCGGCGGAGAAACAGAATCTAATTTATTGGAGCTGTTCCGGAATACAATTTTAATATCAGTTAAGGCATAAGGGGCGTTTGCCGAAAAGAAGAGATCTTGTCCGCTGGTTTTATCAACCACCTGAAATTTAATAGCCTGTAATATTAATGCAAGCGGTACAGGAGGGCAAACCTTGGTTTTATCCTTATTCTTTGAACAGGATACAGCGGTTAATAAAAGAAACAGGCAAGCAATGTATCGGCTTAAGTTTTTCATGAGCAAATTGGCTATAACTAGGGCATCGGGTATTACGATTATATACATTACGTGCCCAACCTGACCATATGCTACAGGGCTAATCTATTTTATGATATTAATTAGCGAACTGTCTGATGTACGGGCAATATTGTAAGCGCAGCATCACCACTTTTTGCTGCAACCGGTACGAATATCCGATGTGGCCTTTAGATTAAACCCGCACAAAAGAATTTTATATCTTGGAAGCCAATAATAAAGAGAATAAATACCCGTCATTAAGGTGTGACTCAAAAGCACTAAACCTGTTACATTCAAACCCGGGCAATGTTAAAATCATCAAAACGCTTGCGCCTGCCGCTATAAGATCCTGTCAGAATGATAGATAGAAAATTAAAGATAAATATTGTGCTGCCTTTTTTATCCAATGGGCCTGGCGGAGGGCTTAAAGTAATGTACCAATACGCCAACCAACTTGCCAAAAAAGGTCATGATGTGGTTATATATCACGCTATACATACCTCTTGGACTACAGAAATCGATCTCAAAAAAAGCAATTTTTTCTTCCAGAAACACATTCCGGAAGAAAAGAGACCTGTTTGGTATGATTTGGCCTCCTCCGTTAAAAGCTTTGAAATTTTAAAAGTTGATAATGTACTGATACGCAATGCCGATATCATCCTTTGTACATGGTGGGCAACAGCCACAGAGATCAGTTTCTTAAATAAAAGAAAAGGTCAGAAATTTAATCTGATACAGGATTACGAGGCGGTAATGACCATTTATCCCGAACTGGTGGATAAATCGTTCCATTTAAACCTGCATCATATTGTTATAGCCAATTACCTGGCAAACCTGCTCGAATCCAAAACAAATAAAAGACCTCCGGTAATCCCTAATGCCATTGATCCCCGGCAATTTTTTATTGAAACCCCCATTGAACAAAAAAACAGGTTTAACATTTGCATGCTATACTCTGACGATAAAAGAAAGGGGACAACATATGGATTGGAGGCTTTAAAAACTGTTGCCCAGAAATATCCGGAAATTAAAGTGCATTTGTTTGGTGTTTATGAAAAGCCGATGATACCTTTTCCTGATACATTTGAATATCATTACCAGCCCAATAATTTAAGGGAGATTTATAATAAGTCGGCAATCTTCATATCGCCTAGCATTCATGAAGGATGGGGCTTGCCTCCCATGGAAGCAATGGCCTGTGGTTGTGCTTGTGTTTGTACAAAAGTAGGTGGTCATGTAGATTTTATGATCGATGAACAAACTGTATTTTTTGTTGATGTGGGCCAGTTTGAACAAATGGCAGAAAAGATAATCACCTTAATTGAGTATGATAATTTAAGGATGCAGATAGCCAAACAAGCAAATAATTATATAAAGCAATTTAGCTGGGAACAATCATGCAATAAACTGGAACAACTTTTTTATAATAGTCTCCATAAATAATTATTTTGCTTCTTACCTTATTCAAGCCTGCCGCATTTGCCTCAAAACCAGGGCTTATTCCATCATCAATCTTCTGATGAGTTCGGCGCTTTGTTTTTTGCCTTCTTCCAACCGACCAACAAAAAAGGATTGTACCTCATTAAAATGTTTTTTATAGCCTTCCATATCGCCATAACCAATGATAGACGACCACTCCCTTACCGCCGAGTGAAATTCCAGATCGTCGCCCCGGATAGTTTTATCATACAAAGCCGTCTCGATGGATTCTTCCAGTAATTCCTCATTTTTGAACAGATATTCGGCAATACCCAAACGCAGGCGAAATGGAGGGGTTTGGCAAATGAGGTTATCATAAGGATTCACGCCCAGGTGGTACCAGGCATCAACCATACTCAGTATGCTTAAATGTGAATTTGGCTTTTGCTGCTCCGGCTTTTGCGACAGGGAAAACTCTTTCATCACCGTATCATTCAGCATGATAGGTTTACGGCTTTCGTGGAAAACAAAGTCGCGGGCACGATACAACCGTTCTCTGAAAGCCTGGGCCTCCTCTTTGATCATCAGCTTAAACAATTCAGATTCAGACTCGGCATAGCGTTTAACCTGCTGCTTAGCGTATGGGTTTAATATGGCCAGCCCGGCGTATACGTGGGCCTTATAACTAAATATGCGCAGGGTAGTGAGTATTTTCACATTGTCGATACCACCTATATACGAGGCATTTTCCCATGGGAAAAACCCGGCCGACTTCCATGCGGTACCCATACTTTCAAAGCCTACGTGGGTTACGGCCTGGGTATCGGCTACAATTTTATCATGCTCGTGGTAATCAGCAATTTCTACAATCTGACTGCCTATGGCGTTAAACAGATCGTACATACGCTGGTAGGCATCTGGGGTGGTGCGATGGGGTATCAGTATCAACGTTTGCCCTTCGGGTTCAAATCCGGGGCCATGCATGCCGTGAAAGGTAACTATTTGCACATCGGCAGGCAGGTATTTTTCAAAAAGGGCTATTTCGGGATGTTTTACAGAGGTTTGGCCGGCCACAATTGCGCCATACTTGGTCAGGGGACCGCATTCAGCCACAACCTGTTCCATTTTATCAGCCTCTACCGAGTAGATGATCAGGTCATTGGTGCGGGCAACATCTTTACCGCTATCCATTATGTTTATTTTGTATGGCGCCAGTTCTGCCTCAAGCCGGTCCCGGTTTTCGGGTAAATCGCATCCACAAACTGTATAACCTGCTTTTGCAAAAGCTTTGGCGTACAAGCGTCCCATGTCGCCTAAACCAATAATACCTATATTCATGCCGCTAATATAACCATGAGTAGCAAAATTACGTATGAAACCTTACATTAGCCCCTACAAACCCTCAGGATATTACAATAAAAGCAATAAATATCCTGTTTTGTAATATAGGATACCTAATTTTACATCTAATGAACAAGCATTTTTTATTCAGTATCTGTGTTTTAATTATCGTTTTTTTAGGCAGTATTAACCCGGCACTTGCCCAGGACACTGTTAAAAAAACTGGCGTGGTAAAGCCCCCTGTCCAGAAACCAGCTACTGTAAAACCTGCTGCTGTAAAACCAGCCGTAGCCGTAAATCCTTCGGCCTACAGATATACGCAGCCAAAAGCAACATCTGCCGATTCGGCATTAAAAAACGACAAATCGCTTAATGGTCAGTATAAATACCTGGTCAGTAAGCTATATCATTACCAGGAGCCCCTGGCCTCAGCGCTTTGGAAAAACATGCGCGATACCCTGAACATAGAAAGACGTAAACTGGCCGAAGCGCAATCAAAGCTTACTGCACAAACTAAAGATATCAACAGCCTTAAAACTGATGTAACTACCAAGGACCAGACACTTTCTGAATCGAACGCTAAACGCGATGAAATAAACCTCTTGGGTATCTCGCTCACTAAATCCTCCTACAATTTATTGATGTGGGGATTGGTTATTGCTTTTGGCGCTATCGCGGCTATTGTTATCGCGCGTTCTGGTGCACACACCCGTGAGGCCAAATACCGCACAAAGCTATATGAAGAGCTTGACGAAGAATACAAAACCTACAAATCAAAAGCCAACGAAAAAGAAAAGAAACTGGCCCGCGAACTGCAAACAGAGCGTAATAAGCTCGATGAGCTATTAGGCCGGGGATAGGTTTACAAGCTCTGTCATGCTGAACTTGTTTCAGCATCTCACAGGCAGGGCTATACTTTGCATATTATCTACCTGACATATGGGATCCCGAAATAAATTCGGGATGACAATTCATTTTTTTTGCATTCTTTGCTTATTATGAATAACAGCTCTCTTTTAACCCTCATTACCCAATTAAGATCCGTTGCTGATATAGGCTTACTTTACGCTAAAAATGAATATGATGTAGAGCGTTACACCGAACTGCGGCACATTAGCACACAAATGCTGGATGAGGTTTCCGGCTATGGGGAAGAAACCATCAACATACTTTTTCCGCAGGCTGCGGATTATCCTACAGCAAAAGTCGATGTGAGAGGCATCCTGCTATCTCCTGATAACAAAATACTGCTGGCCCGCGAAAGCACCGACGGCAAATGGTCGTTACCCGGTGGTTGGGGCGACATTGGATATAGCCCCAAAGAAGTGATCATTAAAGAATTTCAGGAAGAAACCGGACTGGATATTATACCCGAAAGGTTGTTGGCCGTATTTGATAAAAAAATGCACCCGCATCCACCTCAGCCATTCTATGTATATAAAATGGTTTTCTATTGCAAGGCCTTGTCCTTTAACCTTAATAAGGGATTTGATGTGCTTGATGTGCAATATTTTGATATTGACCAGCTACCCGAGCTATCGGAAGACCGTATACTCAAAAGCCAGATCGAACTGTTATATCAAAATATCATATCTGGCAACATGGCCGTTTACGTAGATTGATATTACTATGCTCTGTTGCTAAGCAAACCGGCAACTGCCTACTGCAAAGTTTTACCGGTATTGGGTAAACTTGGTAATGTACGTTTATCAGCAGGTAAGGCCATAAATTTCTTATAGGAGTCGTTTATATATACTGTGAGTGACTCGCCATTATTGTTTTTCAGAAACGCGTAAGTCGGGCGGTAAAGGGTCATAAAATTTTCAAGATCCTGACCGCGTAATGGCACCAGGCTTTCTACATAGGTAACATTAAATACCTCGTCCACATGCCTTTCCTCCTCTTCATGTTTAAAGTATTTTTTCAGACGGCGGGCATCGCGGGCATCCTTACTGAACCATGATGATGGCGACAGCGGATAAACCTTGCTCCGGGTATAAACCTCCGGATACTCTTTATGCGCATCAAACGATTGCCTGGTTGAGGTGATATTAACCTGGCGCAGAGCGATGGTTTTAGTTACCATCTCTATTCTTTTGGGGGTATGATTGGTTACATACAGCGTATCAGATATATAACCAGGTGAATCAAATATCAGGGTATGACCGGTTTCGGTACTTATTTCAAAATTACCTTTATCGTCGGTAATGGTTATTTGTCTTTTATTATTATCGTCCCTTATAAAAACGTTAGGCATACGGTTGTTTTTACCGGCTTCATAAACGGTGCCCTTCAACACGCTTTGAGCGTTCGCGGTACCTGCTATAAAAAGCGCGGAAAATATTATAAAGTATTTAGGTTTCATATATAGATCAATTAAGCTGTAAATTAAACCTATTTTTTGCAATAATGGTTTTGAATTTAACACTTTTAGGCATGTTTTAACAATTAATGACAAAAGAGTGAAGTCATGTTCATCAAAACAGGTGTCCCATCATCATTTCCTAATAAGTTCCTCAAAACATCGCTGTGGTAATAGACTCACCCGGTCGTTGCTTCGCTCGACCACCCTCTCTACCGCAAGCGGTAAAGCGGGTCTGGAAAAGTTTTTTTTACCCTCTTTGCGGCGTAGACGCAGAGAGGGTCGCCCAGCGAAGCGCAGGTGGGCTGAGTCGGTCGCCGCTAAACAGGCTTTTGCCGAAATATTTTGAAAACCTTACTAAGAAAAATCATATCGAATAATAAATTTTGAATTTCCAGCATCAAAATCATTACTCAACATGAGGTGTCCCGATATTGATTACTTCATAACCTCTTAGTTAATGACACCCTAAATGGGTTTACAGTGTAAACCCACTTTTCGATGAAAAACAAACATAACATTTTGAATATCAATTATATATAAAAACACAAAGCATAAAATATGTAAACCATGTAAACCCATTTTTTGGATCGTAAAAAAGCCGCCTCATGATGCTCATGAAGCGGCTTGTAAAATTATTATAGATATACGTCCCGGTATCGGTTGGGGTAAATTAATACCTGTTTACTTTAAAGTCAGATACACCACCTGTCATGTGAATGTATATTTTGTTTTTAGCGGCATCAAAACCGGCAGTTTCATAGCGGTTATCATCCTTTTTGTCAAACCCGTCAAAATTATTTGACGACAGGCCCGAGTTGGTACGGATGCTGCAGGCAGCGCCTTTCGGCACGCTGATACTTACTTCAGACACTCCTGTTGATACCTCAACATTAGTGGTTGCCAAAGGGTTGCCCAGCTTTACATCAAACGATGCGGCACCTCCCTTTAAAGTTAAGTTTTTTATTTTGAATTTACTCAGATCAAAATTAAGTTTTGTGGCGCCGGTTTCTACATTAATTTCCCACACCGGGTTTGGGTTTAATTTGATGTCGGCCCTGTTGGCTTTGTCCTTATCCTCGTCGCTATCAATATGCCAGCCCTTATCATTTCGCAGATGCAGGTTAACCACGTACATCGAATCGTCTTTGCTCGAGGTAAACTCATACTTGCTGCCATAAAATTCTTTGGTCTCGGCTTTGAAAAGCTGATTGGTGGTATCGTTTAATGTATAAGTAGTACCGCCCCCGCTGATATTGAGGCGTGCAAGTTTGGCATCGGCGGTATAGTCTTTATTAAATACACTGCTCCCCTGTACTTTAACTACACCATGACCTACGCCGGTACTGTCGCTGTCATCATCGTCATCGTCATTATTACTGCTGTCGTTATTACTATCATCGTTATAATGAAAATTATAACGTCCGGGCCAAAAGCTGTAACGCTCAAAATGGCCGAATATTAATAGCCCAAAACCCAGTATAACCACGCCTAATTTTAAAATGGTAGCCCAGGCTGTGCGGTTACCTGCAAAAACCAGGTTAACACCGCCCATGATTAAAAAGATGGGCCAAAGGTGGAGGATATTCATCCAATGGAAATCTATATACCCAAAGTTGTTGAGCAGGAATATGGCTCCTATGCAAACCAGGATAGCACCCGGAACTAATCTATCGTTTCTCATTTCAGTATTCTTTTATATTTATGAAGCTGCTATAACCTACATTGACTTTGCCGATCATAGCAGTTTAATAACATCAGATGTTATACAGTTGGTGGATTATCTTTTAAATTATCATTTTCGGGATTAGGATGATCTTCTTTATTCAAAGTATCATCTTTTACCTCTTCTTTAGCATCAGAGGCATCGGTATTGCCTGGGTTATAATCTTCCCAGGGTTTCTTTTTGTTGCCCGTTGCCATTAATGCAAGACCTGCACCTACTAAAACCACCGGCCACAATTTACCAAAATGCCAGAATCTGAACAGATGTAATTCATGCAGCAGAAATGATGCACCTATAAATATCAATATCACACCAATAATAAGTCCTGGTGTTGATGATCCGGATTTTTTTGGAGGTACACCAAACGGTACATCCTGTTGCGGAGGTACTCCGGCGGCAAAAGGATTATAAGGCTCCTGTGGCGGTACGCGGTAATCAACCCCAGGGTTAAAGTATTGCTGATATTTTTTAGGTAGCACTATCCATAAAACTATGTAAACCATTAAACCGGTGCCCATGAATATAAAGGTGAGCAAGAACAAAGCTCGTACTATAGCTATATCGATATCAAAATATTCTGCCAAACC
The DNA here is from genome assembly GCF_059567985.1 of Mucilaginibacter sp. BGA-UO-ETr-C110. Classification (NCBI taxonomy): domain Bacteria; kingdom Pseudomonadati; phylum Bacteroidota; class Sphingobacteriia; order Sphingobacteriales; family Sphingobacteriaceae; genus Mucilaginibacter; species Mucilaginibacter sp. BGA-UO-ETr-C110. The sequence goes on along the minus strand of NZ_JCAQPB010000001.1, from coordinate 109,295 downwards.
CGCGCAAACACCCCCTATGGTTTTTCGGCGTTCATCGCGATAAAGTTTCTTTTCCATAATTTATTAATAATAGTGATTTTATAATTCAAATGTGCTAACAACAAATGTTTTACAGTAATACTATTAGGTGAAAGTGACCAAACTCTCGGTAAAGCACCTGAAAATACCGATGAAATTCATTGATCATAGTTGATGGTCCATAGATCATAGTTCATGATTTTTGTTTGCATGTAGATAAACATAGGCTGTTTTTCCACAACCTCTTATCCATGATCTATGAACCATGAACTAACTAAAAGCCTATAACTGGCCGGGTGCAGGTTTAATGATCATTTCGTCAACATTAGCGCCTGGGCTCATCCTGTATATATTGATGATAGCTGATGCTATATCTTCGGGTAATACCATAGTATCTTTATCAACCACCGCATCTTTCCATGAATCCGTTAATGTCGATCCGGGAATTATGGCGGTTACTTTTACACCATGCTCCTGCATTTCAAGTCGCATTACTTTTGTTAAGCCTAACAAAGCATACTTTGTTAAACTATAGGTACCTGCCTGCGGGAAAGGGTTTAAAGACGCTACCGAACAAATATTAAAGAAATGCCCTTTGCGTGCGGCAATCATGGTTTTACCGAAGTAACGGTACAGCTCATAAGTGGGCATCAGGTTGGTATGCAGTTGTTTTTCAAAGTCGCCTTCGCTTTCGTCAAGTATACTACCAGGCGCAAACATGCCCAGGCTGTTTACCACCACATCAATAAACCCTAATTCCTGTTGTGCACCAGCAACAAATTGGAGCAATTGGGCTTTGTTACTGCCATCGGCAACCTGTGCAAAAACTTTGATTGATGGGTTAATGGATTGCAGTTCATCCTTAAATTTTAATAATTCTTGCTCATTGCGCGAACAAATTGCCACGTTCAATCCTTCCTTAGCAAGTGAAATAGAAATAGCGCGGCCCATGCCTTTTGTTGAACCGGTGATAAGAGCGTTCTTCATGCTGATAATAATGTGTTTAAATAATTGTTCTTTTTAAAACAGCCTCAAATATACAAGGCTGATTTTTTTTGATTAGGGTTGAAGCTTTATGGGTCGAATTTACGTAAGCAATAGTTGATAGCTCATAAAATTGCATATTTAAATTAATTCAATGAGCACAAGCGGTAAAGCTTAATGGTAAAAAACGTATTTTTAACCGATTTTTATAAAAACAAATGTTCCAAAGTTTAGGAAAATACATTCTTCTGCTGCGTTTAAGTTTCAGGAAGCCCGAAAAGTTTAGTGTTTATTGGAGCGAGGTGATGCGTGAAATGGTTTCGGTGGGTATTGGCTCGCTGGGTATCATCGCCATCATTTCGGTATTTATTGGCGCCGTAGCTACTATACAAACCGCCTTTCAGCTGGTAAGCGACTTTATCCCCAAAACAATTGTTGGCGGCATCACCCGCGACTCTACCATCCTGGAGTTTAGTCCAACCATATCGGCACTGGTATTGGCCGGTCGTGTAGGCTCCAGTATGGCATCCCAAATTGGCACCATGCGGGTAACCGAACAGATAGACGCACTGGAGATCATGGGTGTAAACGCACCGGGGTATTTAATATCGCCCAAGATCATAGCCGGTGTAACCATGATACCTTTATTAGTTATCGTATCGGTAATTTTAGGTCTGGTAGGTGGTTATATTGCCTGTGCCGCCTCAAACGATGTTTCAACTGCCGATTACGTAACCGGCTTAACCGATGGCTTTAACCCGGTTATCGTTACCGTTTGCGCCGTTAAAGCTATATTCTTTGGATTCATCATCACTTCTATTTGCTCCTACCAGGGTTTTTATACTGATGGCGGTTCGCTTGAGGTTGGTCAGTCGGCCACACGCGGAGTTGTTTGGAGCTGTATCATGATATTATTTGTGGATCTTATTATTTCACGCCTCCTACTATGATCGAAATTAAAGATATCTACAAAACATTTGGCGATAACGAAGTACTAAAAGGTATAACCGCAGTTTTTAAACCAGGTAAAAACAATCTCATCATCGGTGGTTCCGGATCAGGAAAAACTACCCTGCTGAAGTGCATTGTAGGCTTACACGACCCAACCAAAGGCGACGTGATATTTGACGGCGAGAACTTTACCGATATGGATTTTGAGCAACGTGTGCCCATCCGTACCAAAATAGGGATGCTTTTTCAAAACTCGGCCCTGTTTGACTCCATGACGGTGGAAGAGAATATCATGTTCCCGCTTAACCTGTTTACTAATCAAACAAAAGCAGAGAAACTCGATCGTGCCAATTTTTGCCTGGAAAGGGTTAACCTTACCGGTAAGAATAAACTATTCCCATCAGAGCTTTCGGGCGGGATGAAGAAGCGTGTTGGTATTGCGCGCGCTATATCCATGCAACCCAAATACTTATTTGTGGACGAACCCAACTCGGGCCTCGACCCTAAAACATCCATCCTGATAGATGAACTGATCAACGAATTGACCGAGGAGTATGAAATAACAACAGTGATTGTTACGCACGATATGAACTCGGTAATGGGTATAGGCGACCATATTATATTTTTACACCAGGGTAAAAAATGGTGGGAAGGCAGTAACAAAGAGATAGCCCATACCGACAATCAAGAACTGAACGATTTTGTATTCGCCAGTAAATTCATGCAGGCAGCGAAAGCCAAACTCTGATTTAATTAGGCTATTCCCATTTAGAGAGACATTAAAAAAACAAAGCCTGATACTATTGATCAGGCTTTAGTTTAAATATTAATTGTCTATAAATTCATAAACCTATTTACAGGCAAGGCATTTATAGATCATGGACAAGCGCAAGTATATCCCGGTGCAAAGCCAATCCAGCTACCAGTAGTGCAATGGGCATCACAGTTGCCTGTACAGGTTGATATTTCCCGTGTAGTTGTTCCGTTTACATTACACAATACCCATACCTGATCAGGGCCAATACCGCCCGTTACATTTTTCATTTCTGCTCTTGTAAGAGATTTTCCGAATTCTGTTTTCATGTTTTTTTGGTTTCGTTAATAGTTTTAAAATATTCTCTCAATATGATTATATTCTAAATATAATTATTATTTCTTAATTATTATATATCAAACGATCAGCCTTATTGGACCTTTAATAGCAAGCTATTCAATCCTGAAAAAAATATTAAATTTGCAGCCGTATCAAAGACACAGTTATTCTTGATACTTGATACCAAAACTTGATACCCTTCAAAAGATGATCCAACTATTAACCCCAACGCACTGGAAAGATTACGAGCTGATTGATTGCGGCGACTTTGAAAAGCTGGAACGCTTTGGGAATATTGTACTGATACGCCCCGAACCACAGGCGGTTTGGAGCAAACAACTGCCCGCTTCTGAGTGGCAGCGCTTACACCACATCAAATTTAAAGGCCGTTCGGCAACCGCGGGCGACTGGGTAAAGAAAGATCCCAAAACACCCGACCGCTGGCATATTGAATATAAAAATAAAGACGCAGCCATCAAATTCCGTTTGGGTTTAACCTCATTTAAACACCTGGGTATTTTTCCGGAGCAGGCTGTAAACTGGGACTACATCACCCAAAACATCAAAAAGTTTAAAACACCACAGCCCAAGGTGCTTAATCTGTTTGCCTATACCGGCGGCGCATCATTAATTGCGCAGGCAGCTGGCGCAGATACTACGCATGTGGATTCTATCAAACAAGTAGTTACCTGGGCCAATGAAAACCAGGAGATCTCGGGTCTGAACAATATCCGGTGGGTAGTTGAAGACGCTTTGAAATTTGTGAAACGCGAATTGAAACGTGGTAAAAAATATAACGGTATTATTCTGGATCCTCCGGCATACGGCAATGGCCCCAATGGCGAAAAATGGAAACTGGAGGACAACATCAACGAGATGATGGCCGATGTGATACAACTGCTTGATCCTGAAGAACACTTCCTGATCCTGAATACTTACTCATTGGGCTTTTCATCGGTAATTATCGAAAATCTGATCAAAAGCGCGTTCCCTAAAGTACAAAACCTGGAAATTGGCGAACTTTATCTGCAAGCCACTGCAGGTTCAAAACTACCACTTGGCGTTTTTGGAAAATTCTTTAAAACACGTTCGTAGCTTACGATGATCAGAAAACAGCTGTATACGATATGCCTGATTTTGATATCCACAGGTTGTTTTGCTCAGCAGCATTTTGACATCATCCTAAAAAACGGAAAAATAATCGACGGCGCCGGTAATCCCTGGTTTTATGGGGATGTGGGTATTACTAAAGATAAAATCGTAAGCATTGGCGATCTGTCTAAAAGCAAAGCCGATAAAACCATCGATGCCTCCGGGCTCATCATCGCTCCTGGCTTTATTGATGTACATACCCATATTGAAGGCGACGAAAAGAAAACCCCTACCGCCGATAATTTTATTCACGATGGGGTAACCACCGTAATCACAGGTAACTGTGGCACCTCCAATATTAACATCGCCAAATATTTTAAATTTTTAGATAGTTTAAAACTATCGATCAATGTGGCCTCCCTGATTGGTCATAACGACGTACGCGAGGCCATTTTAGGTAAAGCTGCCGTAACACCCAACGATGCCCAGCTGCAAAAAATGCAGGCCATCGTGGAGCAGGCTATGCGCGACGGTGCCGTTGGTTTTTCTACCGGTTTAATTTATACACCAGGCTTATATTCCAAAACACCCGAGGTTATTGCCCTGGCAAAAGCTGCAGCCAAATACCACGGCGTGTACACCTCGCACATGCGTAATGAGTCGGACAAAATATTTGATGCCATAGCCGAAGCTATTGATATTGGACGGCAGGCCAATATGCCAGTAGAGATCTCCCACTTTAAAGTGGGCCTGCCCAACTGGAACCGTTCGACCGAGATGATCGCCATGGTCGAAAAAGCACGTAAAGAAGGTTTGGATGTAACGGTTGATCAATATCCCTACACCGCCAGCAGTACCACGCTGAACGTATTACTGCCCGATTGGCTGCAGGATGGCGGACATGATTCGGTATTAAAACGATTGAATAATCCACTGATACATCAAAAGGTGGTAGCGGAAATGATAGTGGATATGAAAAGGCGCACCCGCGAACATTTTGATTACGCTGTAGTTGCTCATTGCGATGGTGATCCCTCCATCAACGGCAAAAACATCATGCAGATCAATATCGCCAAAGGCCGGCCTTCAACCATACCCGATGAAATTGAAACCATTTTAGATATCACCAAAATTGGCAGTGCATCCATGGTATTTCATGGTTTAAATGAAGCCGATGTTGAAAACATACTTCGTTATCCGCTAACTATGGTGGCATCGGATTCGGGTATCCGTTTATTTGGTTCGGGCGTACCGCATCCACGCGGTTACGGTAGCAATGCACGGGTGCTGGCTTATTATGTACGCGAAAAAAATGTGATCCGTTTGGAGGATGCTATACGTAAAATGACCTCGTTGCCCGCACAAAAATTTCATTTAACCAATCGTGGTTTATTACAGCCCGGCATGTTTGCAGATATTGTTATCTTTGACGCCGGTACGGTTAAAGACCAATCAACGTTTGAACATCCCCACGCCTATTCAACTGGTTTTAAGTATGTTTTAGTGAATGGAAACATAACTGTTGATAATTTTAAACACATAGGCACCAGAAAAGGTGTTATTTTGCACGGTCCCGGATATCAACAGAAATAATTAGTAGTTAACCAGTTAAATGAGTTTAAATTCCGGCATATCAAACACACAAAAATCTCACCTTTATAAATAATGAAACATTTTTTCCTTTACGCCTCGGCGCTTTTATTAACAATTACCCTGCTAACCAATTGCAAACAAAGCGGCAATACCAGCAAGCCGGGCGCTAAACAATCAACCAAGGCAGATTCGGCCAAAGGCGAAACGGAAGACACGCTGAGCGTGGTAAAATCAAACTATCCTCCATTGGATAAAAAGCTTTATGATTCCCTGCTAAAATTCAACGCCCATGGCGATACCACCGGTAGATGGCCTGTTAAAAACACGCCTTATCCATTAAACGGAGCTATTTTGCCGTTTAAGCGTGTGGTAGCTTTTTATGGTAACCTTTACTCCAAAAAAATGGGTATCCTAGGCGAATTGCCTCCTAATGAAATGCTGGCCAAATTAAAAGGTGAAGTAAAACAGTGGGAAAAAGCTGATCCAAAAACACCGGTACAACCAGCCCTGCATTATATTGCCGTAGTAGCTCAGGGCGATGGCGGTAAAGACGGCAAGTTCCGTTACCGCATGCCATTTAAGCAAATCGACAGCGTTTTGGTACTGGCAAAAAAAGCACATGCCATTGTATTTTTAGATGTACAGGTAGCATTAAGTAATATACAAGCCGAATTACCACTGTTTGAAAAATATTTAGCCATGCCGCAGGTTCATTTTGGTATGGATCCTGAATTTTCAATGAAAGACGGTACCCATCCAGGCAAAAAAATTGGCACTTATGATGCTGCCGATATCAACTATGTTTCTGGTTATTTAGCGGGCATCGTTAAAAAGAACAACCTGCCTCCAAAAATCCTGGTAGTACACCGCTTTACCAAAAAAATGGTAACCAACTATAAAAACATCAAATTGCACAAAGAAGTTCAATTGGTGATGGATATGGACGGATGGGGCGAACCCGATCTGAAAACCGGCACTTACCGTTACTTTATTAACCAGGAGCCGGTACAGTTTACAGGCTTTAAATTGTTCTACAAAAACGATATCAAAAAAGCGCCTCACCATATGTTAACACCTGAGGAGGTTTTATCAAGATACAAACCATATCCTATTTACATCCAGTACCAATAGGTTTAAGTTGTAAGTCTTAAGTTCGAAGTCTTAAGTCAATTAATATTTATATTAATTGACTTAAGACTTTTTTATTTTAGACTTTTGACTTCGGACTCAGAATTTATGACTATGACAAAATGGGGAATAATAGGTTGCGGGCGTATTGCTCACCGGTTTATGCAAGGCCTTCAGGAGGTAGTAGATACCCGGCTGGTAGCTTCCTGGTCAAGAACACCTTCAACCGTTGATGCCTTTGTGGAGCAATATGGGGGCATTGCCAGCGCCAGTGTTGATGAACTATTGGCCAGTGATATCAACGCGGTTTATATTGCCACCTTGCCCGATAGCCATGCAGCCTATAGCATAGCCGCATTAAAAGCAGGGAAACACGTGCTTTGCGAAAAACCGGTTACCGTTAATTTGACGGAGTTGGAGCAGGTACTCACTGTAGCCAAAGAATGTAATTTGCTTTTTATGGAAGGCATGAAACCGGCTTTCTACCCTTTATATCTGCGTTTAAAAGAACATCTTACCCAGGATCCAATCGGCCCGGCGGGTTATGTGCGTGCAGGGTCATCGGTTGCCGATCTTTCTATCGATCATCCTAATTTCAGTCTGGAACTTGCCGGCGGAGGACTGATGCAGATAGGTATATATGAAGCTTTTTTGGCGATAGACTGGCTTGGCGACCTGCAGGATGTACAAGCTATGGGACGATTTGGGAGCACCGGAGTTGATATGTTCACTATATTTCAAACGCAACACGCCGGTGGCTATTCGCAGTTATATGCCGGGTTTGACCTGCATGGCAAAGGCGACGCGCTGATTGCCGGGCCGCTGGGCCATATTACAATTCATAAAAACTGGTGGAACCCTGCCCGTGCTACTATTGATTACCTGGATGGTCGGATTGTTGAATTAAACGAACCCTTTATCGCTGGCGGTCTTAATTATGAGATAGCCCATTTTTTCGACCTGATCAAGGCGGGCAAAACAGAAAGCCCTGTCATCAGTCATCAAATGTCAAAACAAATGATACACCTGATAGACAAGGCCCGCGTGCAAATTGGGTTAAAGTTCCCATCTGAGAAATAATCTTATTCGGAGACGCAATTATGCGTCTCTACAAAAACCTCTTTCTACAATTTATTGGAATTCAAAACCGGGTTTTGGCTGGCATTTACCTGATAAGTATAGATAGCGTTTTCATTGTCAACCTCCACTATGCGGTATCCTTTATAATCGGTACCCCAGTTACCCCCAATGTGCGAATCAAAAAAGTGCGGGAATTTGTCGCCCGTGTAACGAATGCCATCAAGCAAATGATCATGCCCGTGAAAAGTAGCCTTTACGTTCGGATAACCATGCAGCAGTTCCATCGTTTCGGGGCAATCCACAAAAAAATCATCTTTTTGCCATTTGAACGGGGCGATGTGCAGTATCACAAACACAATCTTCTTGTCCTTGAATTTCTCCAATGAAGCTTTGATAAAGACATTATCCGGACAAACGTAAGTGCCTTTGGTATCGGCAGTATTGGCCAATACAAAAGCGATATCGCCAAACTCTACAGTATACTTATCCTCATAACCAAAGTTCTTTTGCCACAGGGCGGCATCAGCAAAATCATGATTACCCGGAATGGTATGGTAAGGCATATTAAACTTATCGAGGTATTGAGTTTTTATCTCGGGCAGCAGATCCGGGCGGTTATGAACCAGGTCACCATTAACGATCACCATATCCAGGTGATTTTTGGCATGGTCGGCATTGATCCATTTAACCATATTACCGGTGTTCAACGCATAATCGGTATCTGGCTGTCCATAATGAATATCAGATGCCAGGGCAAAGCGCAGTTTAAGCCTGCCTTTATTTTGGCGGTTGTATTCGTTATTAACGGTTGCAAAAGTATTAACAGCAGGCAGTAAGGTTAAGGCTGCTATACCGGCCAGTCCGGTACCAATAAAATCTCTGCGGGTGCTCATGTTTGTTTTTTTAGTAAAAATACGGTATAGGTGTTAAGTTAGAATTAAGGATGGCGAGTGAGTAGAATAAAAATCTCAAAATATTGTCATCCTGAGCGGAGCGAAGGATCTATTGTTCGACATGTATAGCTGAGAATAGATTCTTCGCTCCGCTCAGAATGACAAATTTATTTTTTACCATCTACCTCAAACCCTTCCCTTTTAAATATTTCACCAGTGCGGCAGGGTGGTCGGTTTGCAAACCAAATAGCCCAATGGCCAACGCTTTATCCCAATCTGCCGGACCTTCTCCTGCACTTTGAATATCGGGCCATACGGGAATGTGTTTCTCTTCCGCCAATTTCACCATCTCCAAGCTGTACTGTTTATAGCTGCCATCTAATATATCAGGCAGATATTTCGTGATAAAACCATCCATCGCGGCAACTGTTTTAACACTATCGGGCAAACTCAGCATCAAGGGCATTTTTGGAGCGGCTTTGCGCCAGCCGGTAAACTGTGGGGCACTGTTGACATACACCAGCACATGTTTTTCCATACCATATTGCTTGATCATTTGATAGGCAACGGCCGCGTCGGCAGCTTTAAAATCAAGGTAGATATTGATCTTATTTTTGCACAACTGTAATATCTGCTTAAATGTGGGGATACGGTAGGTCTCTGTTGATGTAGTGTCCTTGCTTTTCACGTTAAGCAGTTCAAGCTCCGCCAGAGTCAGGCCTTTAACCTGCCCCTGTCCGTTGGTCATCCGGTTAACGCTGCCATCATGCATGCTTACCAATTCGCCATCTTTGGTTGTTCGCAGATCTATTTCTACATAATCCGCTTCGTTTTTGATAGCTTCCCGGTAGGCCGCCAATGTGTTTTCCGGAAATATTACATGATCACCTCGGTGTGCGGCAACTATGAATTTGTGTTTTGATACCGGTGCAGGATTAGGCTGCCAGTTATCACTTGCCGCTAATAAAAGTAAGGCCGTTGTTAATATAGCTAAGCGCATTTGTTTTTATGGTTGATGATGAATGATTACTTACCAAAAACGCTCTCTACAGCATCACCAACCTCGTGACCGGCCGATGCTTTAAAATCAAAGCCCAGCAATTTTGCTATAGTTTGAGCCAGTTGTTTATGATAAGTTGTTGCGGGTAATTTCATTTCGCCACCGGCAGGCGTATCCGGACCTAAAACCACAAACCAGGTTTGTTCAGAACGCGGAGTTTCTTTACCATGATCGCGCCATTTGGTTAAAGGCACATCTCCCCTGCCATGATCACAGGTGATGATTAACGTCGTTTTATTTTTATACGCCGGATCGGTTTGCACATATTGCCATAACTGTTTTATATAATCGTCCTCCTGGCGGGTACGGTCGAGATAAAACTTGTAATTGCCAGCGTGTGCCAGATCATCCGGTTCATCAAAAGCAACGTATAAGGCACGCGGCTTAAACTGTTGCATATAAGTTTTAGCAAACTCAAAAGTTAAAAAATCTATCCGGGTTGAATCGCCAAGAAAATGGGGAACTTCATCCAGCATTTCGTTCAGATGCTTTAAACGGTCATTTATACCCGGAACGTTTAAAGGCATATAACCCGAATTATTCAGGATGCCAGAGCGTTGGGTATTCAATATCTGCGTAAAACGTTCCCATGACGAAAAAGCGGCAACCTTATGCTGAAAGCCTTTTTGTTTATTTAAAAATTCCAGCACATTCATATTCGGGTTGGTGATACCTTCGTTAGTATTCATCCGGGGATCCGGGAAACCGGTAAATATTTCGTTATAGCCGGGATACGAAAAATGGTACGGGTTAGCTACCTCATCTTTGCTGCCTATATCACGGTTACCATATAACTGGCCTTGCTGTACAACAGTCGACCAGAAAAATGGCATCAGCAGTTTGCGACGGTCGCCTGTGTTTGGTGTCCAGAAGTTTTTACGAACCGCATCTTTTTCGTTAGTTTCGTTTGAATTGATCAGGGCCGAATCCGCTCCACGAAAAACCTCCTGCCAGCGTAAACCATCAATGGTTACCATGATCACATTTTCTGTTTTATGTGGTTGCGCAAATAATGCCGAGAGTGATCCGGCAAGTAGCAATGTTAAAATTATTCTTTTCATAGATTTTTATTTTATTCAACAAAGGCCTCCCGATATACCGGAAGGCCTTTGTTATTAATTATTTAATGCTCATGGTTTATTTTAATATCCACATTGTAGCGTTGATATCATCGATACCTCCATATTGGTTGCTTAATGCTTTATTGTAATTAGTTGCATTAACGGTTCTTTCTGACGTTGGATATTCAAAACGTAGTGGTATACGCGTACCATTACCAGTACCTGGGCCGGTAGTAAACGTTGGCACACCAGTACGGCGATAAGTAAAGTATGACTCCAAACCTGAATGACGGAATAAAGCCAGGTACTTTTGCTGTAATATTTGTTTAAGGCCTGTTGCTCCACCCGCGTATTTAACCGCGGCCTGAGCGTAATAATTAGTCCAGTTTACCGTGATAGGGTAAGTATCATAGCTCGACTGATCTGCAGGGCCTTTTGTGGCACCCGGACGATAAAAGTAAGCAGAAAATATGCCGGTACCTGTTGGGATGGCATAATACTGGAATGATGCCTGTATCCCGTTAACATAATAAGTTTCGGCATTGCCCGATGCCCAACCCAGGTTAATACCTTCGGCAATATTAAACATCAGTTCCGGGTAACCTATCTGTATACTCGGTTCACCAGTATAAGTTGAATAGAAGTGCTTACGGTTCAGGAACGAGTAACGCTGCAATGTAGCATTATTGTACATCACACCAAGATCAAGACCCGGATCGGCACCAATAAATGCGGCAAAATCAGTTGGGCTTTTTTTCAAGGTATCTACACTATAACGCGAAGGCTCGGCAGTTACAAATACCCTAGGGTCGTTAAACTGGGTAAGTAAGCCAACATAAGTTGCAGACATATTTTGTCTTGACCCGTTTTGTCCAAAATTATCGGGGTTTTGAGGATAGTAGTTACTTGGCGCTACAAATTTGTATTGCAGGTTATCATCATTGCTGGTCATTAAAGGATACTGCGTTGGATTAGCAATGATATTGGCAAACTGAGTTTTAACATCAATATCCGCAGTTTTTTTGCTTAGAGCAAGCAGCAACCTTATCCTAAAAGTGTTAACCGTTTTTTGCCATTTAGTCAAATCGTTACCCAAATAAATATCATTTGAAAGCGTTGCGCCAACACCTGTACCACCTACCGTTGGATCTTTGATCAACTGAGCCAAATCAGCGTTAGCACTCTCTAACCAGGCCAGTGCCTGAGTCATTACTGCTTTTTGAGTGTCATAAGTTGGTGTAAGATTATCCAGACCTTTTAACGCGTCGGTCATTGGGATATCGCCTTCTTCCAAACTCATTTTACTGAAGAAATAGGCCCTGAAAAACTTCCCTAATGCTTCATATGGGTTAACCGCAGCGCCACCAGAAGCGGCAGCTTGTTTCTCCATAACTAACACGTTTTTTAAGGAATTATAGTAGTTATCGCCGCCGCTGGCAAAGCCATCATACCGGTTATTGCCATAATAATCGTAGTTATAGATGTAATACTGGCAATATATCTCGTCGCTGCTTTGCGGCAGATCGGCCATTTTGTTTAATATACCATTAAATAACAGCGATGCAGGCACTGTGCTGGGCACATTGTTATTCTTGGTCAAATCTTCAAAGCTCTTTTTACAGCCCGTTACTGCCAATACCATAAATACCGGCAGTAAGTAATTGATAAATATCTTTTTCATAATCATTTGATTTGTAATTAGAATGATACATTTAAGTTGACACCATAGCTACGTACGGTTGGCGACTGTAAAACAGTGCTTGAGGTAGCATAGTTATATTGATCTAAATCCACATCCTTAAAGCGTTTGTCACCATAGAAGTACAATAAGTTACGGCCATATACCGATAGGGATGCTTTTCTGATGAACGATTTATCAAGCCATGCTTTCGGGAAATCATAACCCAGTGTTACCTCGCGCAGTTTGGAGAATGTTTTGCTCATGAGGTTTGACTCATCAACGTTGTAGTATTTACTCACGTAATCCTGTACCAAAGCGGTTTGCTTATTAGGTGAATATTGCAACGCGGCGTAGTTTATTATTTTACCGGTTACCGGGTCATAGTTGATAGATGTTCCGTTTGATACGGTTACACCTTCGCCCACGTAGCTGCCATTGTAACCTGCTTTACCAAAGTTTTGCCAATCTTTATAGCGGGCATCACCAAGGGCTCCGGTAGCTGTTTCAATATTGGCACCACCACGCATGGTTTTGTTGTGCATGTAATCAATAATTACACCACCAACAGATCCGTCAAACTGGAAACCCAGATTAAAGTTTTTATAACGGAATTTGTTGGCAACACTCCATTGGTATTTAGCATTTTCGTTACCAAGATATTGTGCAACAGGTAACACCAAAGGTTTACCAGCAGCATCATTTATGATCTGGCCTTGTGGGGTTCTTGCGAAGGCAGTACCATATAACTTATCGGTACGGTCGCCTTGTTTAAAGAACTGGTTGTAAGTAGTCTGATATCCGGTAGGACTGGTTTTATCCGGTGGCAATTGTTCGTATACATCTTTAAAGGTTGATACGTTAACCAAAACATTCCAACTAAAGCCGCCTAAGTTTCTGATCGGTGTACCTTCTATCGAAGCTTCATAGCCGGTTTTCCTGGTTTTTAAGGCATTCAGATATAAAGTGGTGTAACCGGTAGCAGTTGAAATACTGTTAGCTAATATCTGCGGACCATCAATGTATTGGAAGGCAGTAGCAGAAAGGCCTAAACGATTTTGTAAGAATTTAATATCAAAACCCTCTTCGTAGTTAACACGGGTTGACGTTTTGATACCATTCTGGTACAGGAAGTCAGATGCCGAAGCTGCCGGCTGGCTGTTGTATGGCTTGCTGGTTAAATAAAACGGATTAAGCTGATAGCTCGGTCCGTTGTAGGGTGAGTTATAAGTACTGCCATAACCCAGCGGATTTAAGAATAAGGGATTAGCGTTAGGGCTGTTAGTAGTAGTTGAGCCCCCGTATACCGAAATAGAGTTAAAAGGCGCGGGACCAATAGTTGAGCTCGAAGCATCGGCCTTAACGGTTGAATATGATGCTCTTGCTTTTAAGAAAGAAATAACTTCTGGCAGTTTAATGTAATCAGAGATCACCGTGGCTGCCGATAAGCTTGGATAATAATAAGTAGTTACGTTTTGGAAAGCTGATGATTTATCAACACGACCCGTGCTTGATAAAGTAGCATATTTACCAAAAGTAGCATCTAAAGAGTAATAACCACTCAGCACACGCTCCTGTGAACTAAAGCTGGTTGACTGTACCGCGTTTTTTGAGTTACTGAAGGCATAAACCTCAGGTACGTTCAAATAATCGGTTGATGTCCAGCTGGAGTTATAATTAAAACTACGCAAGTTTGAACCTACTACACCCGATAAGTTCAGGAATTTTTGGATGGTGTAGTTATAGTTTAACATTAACTCTGTGTTGTTATCAAACAGGTTACGGCGATCTTCGCGGTAATCGCCCTGGTTACCTTCACGGCCATAAGGGTGAGCCGAGAAAGGCAAATCTTCTGTACGTAAGATGTTATAGGTATCAATCTGCGAACGTAAAGTAGCGTTCAGGTTATCATTGATCTTAAAGTTACCGGATACATAACCGTAAATATCATTTTTATAATGTCCCCTTGTCCATTTTTCGGTTAACAAATAAGGGTTATGGTAACGGGTGTACTCGGCAAATACCGATTGAACACCTTCTTTACCAGGTTGCCAGATGGCTTTGATATCAGGTGCGTTAATGTTCCAGTCGGCGCCAGTCCATACAGCTATATTGTAAATAATACTGTTCGGACCATATTGTACGTCAGGGAAATTATCAGTTGACTGTCTGTTGAAATCAACGTTAGCTTCAAATTTCCAACGGCTGGTTGGCGTAAATGAAGCATAAAAGTTAGCATTGGCTATATCCAGGTATTGTGAGGGGATGTAGCTGGTTTGATGCTGTTGTGAAACCGAAAAACGGGTAACATACGTATCACCAACCGCACCTAATGAAATATTGTTGTTGGTTTGATAACCGGTTTTCAAAAAGTTTTTCAGGTTATCTTTACCACGTGCAACCCATGGAGTTCCCTGGCGTACGCCATTAACAACAGGACTGTCATACTGTGGTATTAACTGACCGGCAAAATAAGGGCCCCAAACGTCGTAGTCACTATCCACACCACCTGGTGCGCCACCTTTACCATCAACGAATGTATAAAAAGTGTTTTCGCCCGGACCAAATGAGCTTTGTGTACGTGGGAATGCCAGGAAACCGGTATTCATCACTGTACTGCTGTTAATATCAACTGTTAATCCTTTTTTGTTCTTTTCACCTTTTTTAGTGGTGATCAGGATAGCGCCATTTTGTGCCCGGCTACCATATAACGCGGCAGCAGCAGGGCCTTTCAATACGGTATAGGTTTCAATATCATCAGGGCTGATATTGTAAGTATCTGTATTGATCGGGAAACCGTCAACTACATATAGTGTTACCGAGTTACCCCTTATTAATACCGAAGGGTTACCCAATAACTCTGCCGATGGGCCTACTGATAAACCAGCCACTTTACCTGTTAAACCGGTAATAGGGTTAGGGTCACGCGCGGTAGTTACATCGGCACCGTTAACCGCCTGCAGGGCGTAACCAATACGACGGGTCTCCTTTTTAACACCAAGAGCGGTTACAACAACCTCATTAAGGGTTCGGCTATTACCATTCATACTTACATTGATAATGGCCTTGTCGCTCACTACTACAGATTGCGGGGTATAGCCTATAAATGTAAAAATGAGTGTTTGACCGTTGGAGGCTGTCAGAAAGTAATGACCATCCACATCGGTAACAGTACCTTTTGTTTGATCTTTAATTCTCACACTTACTCCTGGAAGCGGCAAATGGTTTTCGTCGGTAACTGTACCGCTTATTTTGGTTTGTCCAAATAAAATAGATGGCGTTATACAAAATAATAAAACCGTGATAAGGTTTTTTAGTCTCTGGTAAAACTTGTTCATCTGCTAAAATTTAAAGGTGAAAGGATTGATTTTCTCATGCAGCAATACTAAACTTTGTTTATTATTAGTAAACCAATTTAGTATTAAGCTATACTTAATCTTATGTTCACCCTGTGTTAAGCAGGCAGTTTTTGTAACAACTCAATTACATATATCTTACAAAAACTTAATATGGGAATATCAACTGTTTACCAGTTGCAAATGGGTTAGCGCTATAGATTTTAAATAATCGAGGTTATTTACGGGTTGGTTCATCTCTTTAGCCATGTCATCCCAGTAGCGTAATCTTACAATTAGCTCAGCATCAGGGTTCGACTCAAAATCCGTAGCCTCTTCTTCGGTCATCACACCTCCCTGAAACTCCAGTGTAGCCTTGCTCGCGTCAGACAACCGGTTGTAATACTCTGGGTATTTATAAGTAAGATATCGCTTCGCTATCACATGGCCTTGCACCAGGTTGGCCACCCTTTCAGAAAAACCACGTTCCAATAAATAATCGGCACCCAGCTTTTCATGGTCAATGTTACCCATGCCGTCCATGCTTCCTGCCTCCTCGGCATCAGCGCATAAATGACCAATATCATGGAAAAAAGCCGCCAGTACGACCTCGTCATCAAAACCTTCGGCCTGGGCCAAAGCAGCGGCTTGCGACATGTGCTCCAGTTGCGAAACCGGTTCGCCTATATAATCTTCGTCACCGAATTTCACATAAAGTGAAAACACTTCCTTTACAACAGCCTGCGGATCATATTGAGAAAAAGCCATGGTCAGTTTATTTTCTGCAAATAAAGGGTATCCACATTATGAAAATATTAAATGTTTGTAAAATATCATTTATACTTAATATTAATAGTTGTTTAAACGTTATTAAGTCATTACTATCATTATTAGGTGTTTAAGTTACTGTTTTGGAGTTTTTCAGATGTCAATTCTGGGTTGACCATAATTTATTGGCGGCTTTTGAGTTTTGACTTTTGGATTTTGAAAACTACTTTGCACCCGCTAACTGGAAACTAACCAATGGAAGAACATATACTGATACAGATCAGTAACCGGATAAAAGAACGCCGCCGCGAAAAAAACATCACCGTACAGGAACTGGCTATACGGGCCAATGTAAGTAAGGGATTAATATCACAGATTGAGAACAGCCGTACCATACCATCACTCATGGTACTCATTGAGATCATTAAAGCCCTGGAAATTGACCTGAATGAATTTTTCAAAGATATCCGCTCAAAAAGTGATCATTTGCCTATATTGATAAAACGCAAACATGAATATGATCATTTTGAAAAAGAACACGCCATCGGCTTCCATTACCAGCGCATTTTTACCCAATCCATAACACAATCAACCGTTGATATTGTCATACTGGAACTTGAACCCGGCGCCGCGCGCCCACTAGTAGAAACCGACGCTTTTGAGTACAAATATATTTTACAAGGTGATGTAGAGTATCAGTTCAATGACGACCGGATAATCATAAACCAGGGCGATTCCATGTTATTTGATGGCCGCATCCCTCATACCCCCAAAAACCTGGGCAAAACCACAGCCATTATGCTCGCGGTTTATTTCTTCGAAGAAAAAAAGTAAAACCTGTTTTATTGTTAAATCAATTGCAGCATGAGCCCTTGCCCTGCATAGGCGGGCATTTATAAGTACCGTAGCTGCAAAAAACACAACAATCCCCCTTTTTGGGCTTCAATAAAGCGCTGCAGTTATCGCATTGGTAAAAATACTGGCAGGCATTCTCAGGCATCTCCTCCTGCTTTTTAAAGCCGCAAACCGGACAGGTAATTTCCGAAACGAGTATTACTTCCATATTTAAATTTAGTTTTATTTTTTCGATATTATAACCTGTATGGAAGGTGCGTATTTACTTCGCCGGTAAGGGATTATTCAGTGATGCAGGATATGCTTTTCTACAGAACTTCTTGCCCTTAACTATATCTTAACACAAATTTAGTTTGGTATTAATAAACAAAGTTTACTATTGCTAAACAATATTTTATCCCCATTATGGCCATTAAATTAGTAGTATTTGACATTGCCGGCACCACGGTTAAAGACGATCAGGAAGTAAGCAAAGCCTTTCAAGCAGCTTTAAAAAAATATAATTACCACATCGAGCTCAACCGGATCGATCCTTTAATGGGTTATGAAAAAACGCTGGCCATAAAACAAATATTGTTGTTGATTGAAAACGATACCGATAAAATCACTCCCGAACTGATCAGCGATATCCATAAAGAATTTGTTCAGCAGATGATCCGTTTTTACCAATACGAACCAGGTATTGAGCCACTGCCCCATGCCGAAGAAACATTAGCAGCCCTGCGCGCAGCGGGTGTACAAGTGGGTATCAACACCGGTTTTTCACGCGATATTGCCGATACTATAGTAACCCGCCTGCAATGGCGCGAAAAAGGGTTAATTGATTACGTGGTTGGATCTGACGAAGTAGAACTTGGTCGTCCGCACCCCTATATGATCCAAAAGATGATGCTGGAGGCGGGCATTACCGATCCGCTGCAGGTTGTTAAAGTTGGCGATACTGAAGTTGACGTACGCGAAGGTCAAAACGTAGGTTGCAAATATGTTATTGCCGTAACTACCGGTGCATTTACCCGCGAGCAGTTAGAGCCTTATAACCCCACCCACATTATTGATGATATAGCACAGGTAATTGACATCATAAATCAATAAAAATGATCAAACTGATGGACCACCTCAGGGTAAAAGTAGCCAGATGGCCTTATTCCCTGTTATCAATAATGGCGGCTGTGGCCTCATTCGGTTTGTATACTTCCATGTATGCATTTCGCAAGGCATTTGCCGCGGGCACCTTTACCGGTCAGCAATACCTGCATATTGATTACAAGGTATGGCTGGTGATAGCCCAGGTGGTAGGCTATACTTTCAGTAAATTTTATGGTATCCGCTTTATAGCCGAGGTCAACAGCAAAAACAGGGCGCGTTATATTTTAACACTCATAGGCATTGCCTGGCTGGCACTGCTTGCCTTTGCTGTAGTACCAGCTCCCTTTAATATCATTTTCCTGTTCATTAATGGCTTTCCACTGGGACTGATATGGGGTTTGGTTTTTGGTTACCTTGAAGGTCGTCGCTCTACTGAGTTTATGGCGGCGGTGTTATCCATCAGTTTAATATTCGCCTCGGGTTTTGTAAAAACAGTTGGGCGCACTCTGCTCAGCGTTTTTCACGTGAACGAATATCACATGCCCTTTGTAACAGGCGCCATATTTGTATTACCGCTTTTGCTGTTTGTATTTTGTATGGAACTGATGCCCGCCCCCACGGCCGAGGACCAAAAGCTGCGTACCAAACGCAGCCCCATGAACGCTACCGAACGTAAACAATTCCTGATGCGTTTTTTACCAGGCATCATCCTTACCATTATCATATATGTACTGCTCACCATTATGCGTGATGTGCGCGATAATTTTGAGGTGGAGATCTGGGCCGACCTGGGTGTGAAAAGCAACAGCATTTATACCAATATCGACTCCATTATATCCATCATTGTACTGGTTGCCATGAGTTTGCTGATCCTGGTTAAAAAGAACTTAAAGGCTTTCAGTATCATTCATCTGCTTATCATCGGTGGCTGTTTATTGGTTGGGATATCAACCCTGTTGTTTACCATGAAACTGATCAGCCCCATCAGCTGGATGACCATGGCGGGGCTTGGCCTTTATCTGGGTTATGTGCCTTACAATGCCATATTTTTTGAACGGATGATAGCCACTTTTAACTATAAAAGCAACGTAGGTTTTATCATGTACGTGGCCGATTCCATGGGCTATCTGGGCAGTGTAAGCATCCTGCTGGTAAAAGAACTGGGGCATCCAAACATTAGTTGGGGCCACTTTTTTCAGGAAGGTGTTATGATTGTAGGCCTTATTGGCGGTACCTGTGGTGTGCTGTCGCTTATTTACTTTTTGCAAAGCGCCAGGCCAAGTCAAAATTCAAAAGTTAAAAGTGAAAATGAGCAAGCCAATTTGTTGGGCAACGACCATCTTATATCAGGCAGCCCAATCAACTAATTAACCATTGTACAAATGAACAAGAATGCAATCATCATAGGCGCAGGTATTGTTGGCCTAGCCACCGCCCGCGCTTTAGCCATGCGTGGTTATAAGGTAACTGTGTTTGAGCGTAACGAACGTGCCGTTGGCGCATCCATCCGTAATTTTGGCATGGTATGGCCAATCGGACAGGCAACCGGACCAATGTTTGATCGCGCTATGCTATCGCGCAGCATCTGGAAAACCATTTGTACCGAAGCAGGTGTATGGCATAATGAAGTGGGCTCATTGCACCTGGCTTATCATGATGATGAATTGCAGGCGATTAAAGAATATGTAGAGGTTAATCACCAATTCAGAGATTGTGCCCTATTAACCCCGGCTCAAACCTTTGCCAAATCATTGGCCGTTAATCCGGAGGGATTAAAAGGCGCGTTATGGAGTGGCGAAGATATGATCGTAGAATCGCGCGAGGCTGTTGGTCAGGTAGCCAAATACCTGGCCGAAAAATATGGCGTAGAGTTTCACTGGAATACCGCCATCAGCCGTATCGAGCACCCTCAAGTAATATCAGGCAGCCAAAGCTGGCAGGCCGATGAAATATTTGTGTGCAGTGGCGCTGAGTTTGAAACGCTATACCCCGAACTGTTTGCCCAAACACCCATCACCAAATGTAAACTGCAAATGATGCGCCTGGTTACCCAGCCTGATGAATGGCGCATAGGCCCTTCGTTATGCGGTGGTTTATCCATGATTCACTATCCTGGTTTTCAGTCGGCAGCATCCCTACCGGCTTTGCGCAAACGTTATGAAGAACAGTATGCTACGCATTTGAAATGGGGTATCCACGTCATGGTTTCACAAAATGGCAGTGGTGAACTTACCATCGGCGATTCCCATGAATATGGCCTGGTACATGACCCCTTCGACAAGGCATTTATTAATAATTTAATAATAGAGTACTTACATACTTTTGCCACCTTTAAGGACTGGAAACTCCTGCAGTCATGGCATGGTATCTACCCCAAAATGACTAACGGGGCAACCGAGCTGGTGGTCGAGATCGAACCGGGTGTAACTATCATCAACGGAATGGGCGGTAACGGAATGACGCTTTCATTTGGCCTGTGCGAGGAAGTAATAGCAGCAAGGGGTTAGTCCATGGACCATGGTCGATAGACCATAGATTAATTTAAAGTTTAGAATACAGTACGTAGATAATAAATTTTAAAATTTCTTAATATTGACAAAAATAACCATGATCTATTGACCATGGACCAATAAATAAATACTAATGTTTGATACCCGCAGAGACTTTTTAAAGAAAGCAGCATTATTGACCGGTGCGGCTGGCATGGCCAGTATTTTGCCCGAATCTATTCAAAAAGCGATGGCCATTAACCCGGCAGCCGGCAGTACTTATCTGGATGCCGAGCACATCGTGATCCTGATGCAGGAAAACCGCTCTTTTGACCATACCTATGGTATGCTTAAAGGCGTGCGCGGATATAACGATCCGCGGGCAATTGATCTGCCTAATAAAAATAAAGTATGGCTGCAATCCAACAAAGCTGGTGAAACTTATGCCCCTTTTCGCCTGGATATCAAAGGTACCAAAGCTACCTGGATGTCATCGTTACCACATTCCTGGGCCAACCAGGTAAATGCCCGTAATGATGGCAAGTATGATGAGTGGCTCAACGTAAAACAAAACGGTATTAAAGAATACAGGCACATGCCGCTTACCATGGGTTATTATAATCGGGAGGATCTGCCTTTTTATTATGCCCTGGCCGATGCCTTTACCGTGTGCGACCAGAATTTCTGTTCGGCATTAACCGGCACCAACCCCAACAGGTTATATTTCTGGAGCGGTACCATACGGGCCGAGCAGCATGAAGATTCGCTGGCGCACGTGTGGAACGACGATATGGATTATGGCACGCTAAACTGGGCTACCTTTCCCGAGCGACTGGAAGATCATGGCATCTCCTGGAAACATTACCAGAACGAGGTGGCTATTGACAGCGGTTTTGAAGGCGAGGAAGACTCATGGTTATCGAATTTCCAGGATAATCCTTTGGAATTTTTCGGCCAGTACAACATCAAGCTGCATGATAACCATATTACTTATCTGCAAAAAAGGTTTACCCTTTTGCCCGACGAGATAAGCGCACTTGAAAAACAGATAGCTGCTTTACCCGCCGGCGATGCGCATATTGATCACCTGCAAAAACAGCTGAAACAGAAAAAACGCGATCTGGATAATATCAAAAAAGATATGGCAAGTCTTGATCCTGGTAAATTTGCTACTTTATCGCAACGCGAAAAAAACCTGCATCAGAAAGGTTTTGTCACCAATACCAATGATCCGCATTACCGCGAACTGGTAAACCTGAAATATAACGATGATGGCACCGAACGCGAACTGCTGGTACCCAAAGGCGATGTATTGCACCAGTTTAGGGAAGATGTAAAGACCGGGCAACTGCCAACCGTATCCTGGATTTCGGCGCCCGAAAACTTCTCGGATCATCCAAGTGCTGCCTGGTTTGGGGCCTGGTACGTATCCGAGGTAATGGATATCCTGACTCAGAATCCCGAGGTTTGGAAAAAAACTATTTTCATATTGGCCTACGACGAAAACGATGGTTACTTTGACCACGTACCGCCATTTGTAGTTCCGCATTCAAAAAAACCGGGTACTGGTTTAACCTCGAAAGGCATTGATACCAGCGTTGACTTTGTGACCCTTGCCCAAGAAAAAGCCCGCAATAATTTCCCCCAGATGTTTGACCGGGAATGTTCCATAGGTTTGGGTTATCGTGTACCTTTGGTTATCGCTTCGCCATGGTCAAGGGGCGGATGGGTAAACTCAGAAGTATTCGACCATACCTCTACCCTGCAATTCCTGGAAGACTTTTTAAGCAAAAAAACAGGTAAAAAAGTTGCCGAACCCAACATCAGCAGCTGGCGCCGTACCATCTGCGGGGATTTGACCAGCGTTTTCAGACCCTATAACGGCGAAAAGATAGTTAACCCGGAATTTGTAGCTAAAGACGCTTTTTTAGAGAGTATACACCAGGCCAAGTTTAAAAAGCTGCCTACCTATAAACTGCTTACTGCTGATGAGATTGCACAGATCAATAAAGATCCGCACTCATCACCGTATATGCCGCAACAGGAAAAAGGCATCAAACCATCCTGTGCCCTGCCTTACCAGCTATATGCCGATGGCAAGTTGAGTGCCGATAAAAAATCGTTCGAAATAAAATTCACTGCCGATAACAGGGCATTTGGCGACAAAGCTACCGGAGCGCCCTTTAATGTTTACGCGCCGGGCAAGTACGTTAGCTTTAATGATCCGCAGCAAATGGAGCCGCTACGTACCTGGGCATACGCCCTTACCGCAGGCGATAGCCTTACTGATAACTGGCCGGTACATGAATTTGAGAATGGAGAGTACCATCTGCGCGTTTACGGCCCTAACGGTTTCTTCCGGGAGTATAGAGGTAATGCCGCCGATCCGCACCTGGATGTAACCTGCGATTACGAACATACAGGCAACAAGCTCAGCGGCAACATCGCCTTAAAACTGGCTAATGCCGATGGCAAACCGCATACCATTGAGATCACCGACCATGCCTATAAAACCAATAATCATAAAAAAGTATTAATCGCCAAAGGGCAAAGCACATTGGTACTTAACCTGGCCAAAAGCCATGGCTGGTATGATTTCAGTGTAAAAGTTACCGGCAGTCAATCTTTCGAAAAACGCTACGCCGGTCGTGTAGAAACCGGGCAACACAGCTTTAGTGATCCGCTGATGGGGAAAGTAGTTTAGGCTAATTGTTCATAAGAAAACAAGAAAGTCCGGGCATTAATGCCCGGACTTCTTTTATTGTCGTATTATCTATAACATCCAAAAACACATGTCATTGCGAGCGCAGCGTGGCAATCTCATCGCGTTTATGTCGCGAGTAGACATGGCTCCCGACGAGATTGCTTCGTCGTACCTCCTCGCAATGACATAATTTGTTTTATTTCTTGATTCCTGATTCTTATCTCTTGATTCTCTCTCCCCTATTTCTTCTCCTCCAAAACAACCCACCTATTTACGGTGTTAAATTGTCCTTCAATACAAACCTTATAAAATTTGGATGACAGGTTTTTAACATCCAGCAAAGCATGCTCCTTGCTTACGGGAACTTCGGCCAGTAATTTATAATCATCGGGCTGGCCTTCTTTATAAGTATTGGCAGCGGCTACCCAGATCTTTACTTTGCCTTGCGGGCTCAGCGCTTTCCAGCTTACATCTAAGGAGCCTTGTACAAAATTTGCCTGAGGTTCTGCAACAGAAATCTGGCCGATGAGCGATATGCCATCCAGCTCACGCGATTGCATCGCGGGTACTTTTACATTTAAAAAAGTATTGATGGATGGGGTGATATCTACAATACCCGGTGTATAATATTTGGCGTAATTATTCAACGGTTTATAGTTGGTCACCATCCAGGTAGAGCGTTGGCGGGTGCTTTGTCCACCATGGTCTTTGCCGTTTAGCTCACTGCGACCATGGTCTGTGGTGATAAATATCAACCAGTCTTCCTTAAAGTTTTTCTGGCGATACTGAATAGCCTGCCAGATACGACCAACCTGCGCGTCCATTTTTTCAATGGCATCATAATACTGCGGACTATCGCCATACCGGTGCCCCATATCGTCAGTAAATTCCAGGTACACCCATGATAGGTCGGGCGCTTTATCCTTGATGCAGGTTGCGGCGGAAGTAACCACCTGCTCATCTATCAGGTGCATGTAATTGCTCAGCTTATCATGCGGAAATTTCACAGTATCAAGTTCGTACCCATCATAGGCATAATCTGGGTGGATATTACCCGCAGCAGGCAGATTGTCGCCGATGAGTTTAGTACGGTTATCCGTCCAGCTCGAGAAAACGGCGGTCTTTTTATTAGGATAAGCATTTTTAAACATCCGGAAAACGTTCCAGTAGTTATAGTTAGGAGCCTTAATATCGTTGCCCCAAACATTATGCTTGTTTACCCAGGTAGCAGTAAGCAAACTGTTATATCCATTGGCCGATATAGTTGGTGTCTGCGAATAGCCGCCTTTTTCGCCGCCAACATGGGCACGCAGGTAAGTGCCTTGCTGAGCTATCAATTTCAGATTGGGTGTATTCAGTTTTTCGATCACATCAGCAGGGATGCCATCAGCGATAATAAAAACTGCTTTTTTGGTGCGGGTTTGGGCGTTTACGCTTAAAATTGCCAGTAAAAACAGGCTTGATAAAGTTAATTTAGTAGAATTTCGCATCATTTATATTTGGATGGTACAAGGTACTAAACTACCCCGTTTTAAAAATCATGACGTTAATAAATTGTTATGTTTTGGAAGTTTTTTGGAGCAAGGAACAAGGATTTATGGATAATAGATCAAGGGAAGTAAGACAACCTGTCTTACTTCCTTACTCCCAAAATCCTTACTCCCAAAAAAATCCTTCCATCCTCGATCTATAAATCTGTTTATATTTACAGCAGTCTTACCCGGCTTGTTTATATGCATCAACCCAGTACCGCTCATCAAACCAAATGGCTATACCTGTTCATCGGCATGGCGGTGATCATCAATTTTAGCGGTTTGTTCACCACCATTATGGGGCCTGATGCTAACTTGTATGCCACCATCGCCAAAAACATGGTGCAGCGTAACAACTACGCCGACCTGTTTGCCTGGGGTAGCGACTGGCTCGATAAACCGCATTTTCCGTTTTGGGTTACCGCGGTATTTTTCAAATGTTTTGGGCTTACTACCTGGGCTTACAAACTTCCAGGCATTCTGTTTATGATGATGGGTGTTGTCTATACCTATCAGTTTGCCAAAGATCTTTATAATAAGCAAACCGCTTTGTGGGCCGTCTTGATATTGCTTACCGCCCAGCATATCATCCTTTCCAATACCGATGTACGTGCCGAGCCTTATTTAACAGGGTTAATTATTGCTTCGGTTTACTATTTTTATAAAGCGCATACCCGTAACAGTTTCTGGCAATTGGTGCTGGCCTGTCTGTTCACCGCCTGCGCGGTGATGACCAAGGGTATGTTCGCGTTGATCACTATCGGCGGGGCTGTAGTTGGTCATCTGCTCATCACCCGGCAATGGAAACAAATTTTCCACTGGCGCTGGCTATTAGCAATAGTATTGGTACTGCTTTTTATCACTCCCGAAGTATGGTGCCTGTACCGGCAGTTTGACCTCCACCCCGAAAAGGTGGTATTCGGGCACACCGGAGTATCCGGTATCAAATTCTTTTTCTGGGACAGTCAGTTCGGGCGTTTTTTTAATACCGGCCCCATCAAAGGTCATGGCGATCCTACCTTTTTTATCCATACCACGCTTTGGGCTTTTCTGCCCTGGTCGTTGCTATTGTTTGTGGCGATATTTCAGTTCATTAAAAAGGGTATCAAAAATGTACAGGCGCAGGAGTGGTATTGTATCTGCGGATCGCTCATCACTTTTCTACTGTTTTCGGCATCCAAATTTCAATTGCCGCATTATTTAAATATCGTATTCCCATTTTTCGCCATTATCACAGCCCAATATCTCGGCGGGCTCCAATCCGAAAAAAGTATCAAAGCAGTACGCGTCACCCAAAATGTGGTTATTGTATTGATGCTGCTGGTTACAGTTACGTTGTGGTATTTTTATCGCCCCGAAACATTTGGCTGGCTTACCGGATCCATCATCGCCATATTCCTGTTGCTGCTAATATTTTTACCAGGCAAAGTTTCTACGGGCATGCAGCGAGCTATTTTCAGCACTTTGCTGGCCTCGTTTGTGGTGAATCTGTTTCTTAACCTGTGTTTTTATCCATCATTGTTGCATTATCAATCGGGCAGTGAGGCTGCCCTGTGGATCAACCAAAACAATTCGCAAAAGCTCCCGGTTTATATTAATGATGGTATGTTTCATGACGATTTTAACTTCTACCTGGATGCCCCCTTCACAGAAGTTACCGGTTCTACCCCAATAAAGGGTAAGGGTTTGCTCTACGCCAATACCGGTGTACTGCATGACCTGGAAGCAAAAGGCTGGAAATTCACGGTCATCAAAACCTTTAAACATTATTCCGTAACTCGTCTTAAACCCACATTTCTGAACCGCAACACGCGCGAGAAGGAGTTATCAGAGGTACAGGTGGTATTGTTAAATCCATAAATAACATTCACGGCATTGTTGGATGATCACTTGGCTAATCGCTCTGTAAAGCATAGAGATTGCTTCGTACCTCGCAATGACGCGTTTTTTTCAAATTCCCTCTTTCCGCCGAAGGCGAAGAGAGGGATGTCGAGCGTAGCGATGACAGGGTGAGTCAAAACCACTTGCTAATCAACACCTACATTTTGACTTTTTATTTTTGAATTTTGACTTATTCAATGCAGCACCTTTGGTCTTTCCCTTTTTACTGGTGTTAAATAGTTATTATCGGTTAGCCAGTCGGCCATGCGCTGCGGCCAGGTGTTGATAGATTGCAGTTTGGACCGGTTACCCATGTTAAAACCATGACTGCCCTGGGTGTACAAATGCACCTCTACCGGTATTTTGGCAGTCCGGTACGCGTTCAACAGTTTCACTATCGGGAGCGAGCAGCAAGGATCATCATTGGCAGCCAGCAAAAAGGCAGGAGGAGCATCAGCAGGCAGCACATCGGGTACATACAGCGGCCCGGGATATATCTGGATCACAAAATTTGGCCGGGCATTCAACCGGTCTACCGGATCAGGCGCATTTGAATCACCTTTACCCGGACCATAGGCCACCATATCCACCACTTCGCCACCGGCCGAAAAACCCATCATCCCTATGCGGTTGGTATCCAAACCATACTCAGCGGCTTTGCTGCGCACCAGGCGCATAGCCCGGTAACCATCCTGCTTGGCATGTACATCAATTTTATAAGGCGATAGCGTATCCCTGCCCAAACGGTATTTCAGTACAAAAACGGTTATGCCCAGGTTGCTCAGGTATTTACCCGGCTCTATCCCCTCGGCGGTATAAACCAGCAAACGGTGACCGCCGCCCGGGCATACCACAATAGCCGCGCCGTTGGCTTTACCCGCCGGTGGCGCAAAAACTGTAAGCGATGGATTGTGGATGTTTTTCACCCAATAATCTTTAGCCTGCTCCGGCTCATTACGGCGGTTCTCGAAACCCGGCGCACCTTTTGGCCAAAGCGGTATCACGGTTGGTTTATCCTGCGCCATCATGCCCATGGGCAAGCTCAGCAGCAGGTATAAGTAAATGATTAGTTTGGTTTGCATGCTTAAATTTAGGTATTTTAACCAAAAAACCGTCATTGCGAGGTACGAAGACAACCGACTGGAGGGAGCTCATTAATACCGATAAAAACAATCAAAAGATTAATAATCTCTATGCTATACAGGGCGAATAGAACAGTTTAAACTTTGAATGCCCCACCTGCTTACGTAGAGATTGCTTCGTACCTCGCAATGACGGTTTTCTTAATATGCAGCCCGCACCTTCTTCATAACCCAAAAGTCATAATATACCATATACCTTTAAATACCCTAAACTTTTACGAAATTAGAGTGTTCATAACAAGTGGACTATGAACTTTCACCCTTGAACTAATTAAATACGCTATGGCTAACTTCCAGGAAATTATAGCATCTGAAACCCCTGTACTGGTCGATTTTTCGGCCGAGTGGTGCGGCCCCTGTAAAATGATGCCGCCGATATTGCAGGATGTAAAACACGCCCTTGGCGACAAGGTAAAAATCCTGAAAATAGATATCGACAAAAACCCCTCGGCAGCCAACGCTTATAAAATACAAAGCGTGCCTACCCTCATGATATTTCAAAAAGGGCAAACCAAATGGCGGCAAAGTGGGGTGATACAGGCCCGGCAATTACAACAGGCGGTTGAGCAGTTTATATAACCCCGGCCCTCTCCAAAGGAGAGGGAGTTAAAAACTAAGATGTGCTAAGTAAAGTCCTCTCCTTTGGAGAGGATTTAGGAGAGGTTTATTAAAGCAATATAATTATGGCAACTATCGAAAGCATCCAGAACGCGTATATTGATTATGTACTGACCGAAGGCGCGCAGCCCAAATCGGTTTACATTTTTGCCAAACAGAACGAAATGACCGAGGCTGAGTTTTACCAGTTCTTTGGCTCATTTGAGGCGGTTGAACAAAACATCTGGGCCGATTTTGCCCGCAAAACTTTAACGGAGACGCGTGGACAGGAAGTTTGGGCCGGATACAGCGCCCGCGAAAAAGCCCTATCCTTCTTTTATGGTTTCTTCGAACTGATCAAAAACAGCCGCAGTTTTGCCATTTACACCATTAACAAACAGCCCAAAGGGTTTACTACGCCCCGTGTGTTTGAACAGCTGAAAGATATTTACGAAAACTTTGCCGACGAGATACTGAAAGAAGGTCTGGAATCATCAGAACTGAGCGACCGTAAATTTTTCAGCAAACGCTATAAAGACGCTTTATGGGTACAATTTGTGTTTGTACTTAACTTTTGGGTGAATGATAATTCGGCCGGGTTCGAGAAAACTGATGAAGCCATTGAAAAAGGTGTTAACGTAACGTTCGACCTGTTCCAGCGCTCACCTATCGACAACCTGTTTGAGTATGGCAAGTTCCTGGTTAAAAACGGTGGTATAAAGGATAAGATGGGATTTTAACATTACCTATGGTAGATGAAAATGATAAAGTCGCCCCTGGCGGGGGAGATCCGATAGCTATCGGATTAAAAGGAGATGGGGGCACTCCCGAACAAAACAGCATGCCCACCACCAAAGTACAGCGTTCGGCCAAATTTGTTACCACAGGCATTAAAATCGGCGGTAATTATATTAAGCATTATTCTAAAAAGTTGTTCAACCCGGATATGGACAAGTCCGAACTGAACGAGGATAATGCTGCGGACATTTATAAATCATTAAGCGAGCTCAAAGGCAGCGCCCTCAAAGTGGCGCAAATGCTCAGCATGGATAAAAATCTGCTACCGCAGGCCTATGTAGATAAGTTCACCCAATCGCAATACAATGCGCCACCGCTTTCGGGGCCGCTGATCGTGCAAACCTTTAGAAAATACTTCGGCAAAAACCCCGATCAGATCTTTGATAAATTCAATATCCGCTCTACCAATGCCGCCTCTATTGGCCAGGTTCACCAGGCCGAGCTGAATGGTAAAAAACTGGCGGTTAAGATCCAGTATCCCGGTGTGGGCGATTCTATCTCGTCTGATCTGAAACTGGTAAAACCCTTTGCCTTCCGGATGCTGGGTATGAGCGAGCGCGAATTAGATATTTATATGCGGGAGGTAGAAGAACGCCTGCTGGAAGAAACCGATTACGAGCTGGAAGTGCGCCGCTCCATCGAATTTTCGACCGCCTGTGCCAACCTGGATAATATTGTATTCCCGAAATATTATCCCGAACTAAGCAGCAAACGCATCATCACGATGGACTGGCTCGAGGGTAAACACCTGCGCGAGTTTCTGGCCACCAACCCCTCGCAGGAGCTGCGTAACCAGATAGGCCAAGCCCTGTGGGATTTTTACAATTTTCAGCAGCATGAACTACGTGCTGTACATGCCGATCCGCATCCCGGTAACTTCATGATCACCCCCGATGGTAAACTGGGTGTTATTGACTTTGGCTGCATCAAAGAGATGCCCGAGGATTTTTATTATCCCTTCTTCTCCCTTACATCCACCAATTTGCTGGATAATAAAACCGAGACCATCAAGGCTTTCCGTCAGCTGGATATGATCCACAAGGATGATACCCCGGCGCAGATCGAGTTTTTTTATACCCAGTTCCGCGAAATGATAGAGCTGTTTGCCATGCCTTACATCCATAATCATTTTGATTTTAGCCAGACAGCCTTTTTCGACCAGCTGTACCGCTTTGGCGAACGTTTATCCAAACTACCCGAGTTTAAACAAGCCCGCGGCGTAAAGCATTTTATCTACGTAAACCGTACCAACTTTGGCCTGTACAATATCCTGCATGAGTTAAAAGCCGAGGTTAAAACCGATACATTTAAGCCGCACGTGGTGCTGGAGTATTAATTTTTTGAGTTGGCAGTTTCCGGTTAGCGGATAGCAGTAATTTTAATTAAATTACCTGCAGAAAATGAGCTCAAAAGAATTTAAAAAGATCATTATAGATCAATTGGCGTTTACGCTTAAACCCCTCGGATTTAAGCGCAAGGGCAACATCTTTAGCCATATAACACCCGATCTTACTTATTATATCAGCTTGCAAAGCAGTCAAAGCTCTACAGCAAACCAATTAAAGATCACGCTGAATACCGAGATCTTTTCCTCAAAGCTCTATAAACTTTCCGATTCATAACTCCCTCCTGAACACACCCGGCATTATCACCAACGCATCGGTCGGTTCATGGATAAACCTAATGATAAATGGTGGCTGATCGACAGTAAAAAAAATGCTGTTTTAGCCGCGGAAGAGATCAATAACTTAGTTGCAAACAGGGTTATCCTTCAATTTGAAAAACTGAAATCGACGGATGATCTTTACCAAATGCTCAAAGATGGAAAATCGATGGGCCTTACCCAAGGCCAAATAAATTATTACCTTGAACTATTGAAAGAGTAATGATACCCGATAAAAAGCCAGGATAGTGCGATTCTTTCCATCCCGAGGGAGGGAACTGAAAAGATGATATGATTTGACTATCTCCGCAAATTTTCGTATATTTATGTATCACACAGCCCGCTTGTCTTTTCATCAGACAAACGGGCTATTTTGTTAAGAGTCAAAAGGGAACAAAAACTAACCTTTTTCAGTTTAATTAATTGACTATCAATAGTTTAATACTTTTTAAAGTTTTCAAAACGCATCAAAATCGTGTTAAAATTTGTTAAAAAGTGTTAAAATCGATGTTTTTTGAGTGATTTTTGACCAGTTTTCAACCGTTTTTGCGTGGAAAAGTGTTAAAATTAAAGGTTTAAAAAGTTTTTCCATATCAAACTCGTCCGGAGTTGTAACATTGTTTTCAATAATTTAGTTTAGCATTCAAATTAATCAAACGCACATGCCATTACTTGAAAATACCTTTGTTCACCATGTACATTTTTGGCTTAAAAATAAAGCCGATAAAGACAAACTTATAGAGGGCTTAAATCTGCTGAAACCCATTGCTCATATCCGCGATATCCATATTGGTATACCCGCCGATACCAATCGCGATGTAATCGACCGTTCATACGATGTTTCCCTGTTGCTCCTGTTTAATACACCCGAGGCTCAGGCCGCTTACCAGATAGACCCTACTCATATTATTTTTGCCGAACAGTATGCTAAGCCACTGTGTG
This sequence comes from Mucilaginibacter sp. BGA-UO-ETr-C110, assembly GCF_059567985.1. NCBI lineage: Bacteria > Pseudomonadati > Bacteroidota > Sphingobacteriia > Sphingobacteriales > Sphingobacteriaceae > Mucilaginibacter > Mucilaginibacter sp. BGA-UO-ETr-C110. Next base: position 76,872 of record NZ_JCAQPB010000001.1, on the reverse strand, counting down.
CCAAAGTAGTTGTATCTGATAGTGTAAACATATAGCCGTTTGTTCAAACATATTATGGTAAAGGCTGCGTAATTTTAAAACACCAAACCTTTTTTATTGTTGCCCATAAATGAAGGTTTTACTTGCCGGTGCTAATGGTTATGTAGGAATGAGGCTGATCCCCATTTTATTGGAGAAAGGTCATGAAGTTGTTTGCCTGGTAAGTGATAAAAAGCGTTTTCAGGAACGTACCAACTTTGGTCATCGCGTTACCCTTATTACCGGCGATCTGTTACGGGAGCAAAGTATAGAAGCCTTTCCTGCAGATATTGAGGTGGCCTATTACCTGGTACATTCCATGAATCAATCGCAGGGTTTTGCTGCGCTGGAGGCCCTGTCGGCATATAACTTTGTACACGCGCTTGATCAGACAGGTTGCCGCCAAACCATATTTTTAAGTGGCATCAGCAACGGTAAAAGTCAGTCTAAGCATCTCGAATCGCGCAAACATGTAGAGGATGTATTAAAAGAGGGTAAATCGGCTTTAACCATTTTACGGGCAGCTATCATCATTGGCTCGGGCAGCGTGTCGTTCGAGATCATTCGTGATCTTACCGAAAAATTACCGGTGATGACCGTGCCAGGCTGGGTAAATTCCCGCTGCCAGCCCATAGCTATACGCGACGTACTAACCTACCTGGAAAGCGTGATGCTGAATGAGAAAACCTTTAACCGGAGCTTTGACATCGGCGGACCTGATATTTTAACTTTTAAAGAAATGATACTGGGCTATGCCCAAATACGTCAACTTAAAAGGCACATCATCACCATCCCGTTCCTGCCTTCAGGAATATTAGCGTACTGGCTTAGTCGCACTAATTCCTTTGATTACGCTGCTACCCGAAACCTGGGCAGCAGTCTAAAGAGCGAAATTATTATGCATGATCATTCTATCCAGGATCTTGTACCCAGCCAATGTTTAACTTATAAAGAATCCTTGCTTTTAGCTATAAACCACATACAGGCAGAAAACAATGAGTAAGAACATTCTTATCACAGGCGCGTCGGGCTCAGTAGGCAGGCGACTTACGGGCGTACTGCTTGAAAAGGGTTATCAGGTAAGTGCCTTGAGTCGCACTTCGGGACAAAACTCCACTGTTAAAACCTTTATATGGGATGTTAATCGAGGTATTATTGATGAACACTGTATTGAGGGGATAGATACCATAATACACCTTGCCGGGGCAGGCATAGCCGAAAAGCGGTGGACGGATGCGCGTAAAAAGGAACTGATCAATAGCCGTACCAAGTCGATCGGTCTGATATATGATCTGCTAAAGACCAGGGAACATCAGGTAACCTCGGTGATCTCTGCAGCCGCCATCGGCTATTACAGCAACCGCGGTGATGAATTGATGACAGAAGATAGCACGCCTAATACCGACTTTATGGCCCATTGCTGTGTTGAATGGGAAGATGCTATTGATGAAGGCCAAAAGCTGGGTTTACGTATCGTAAAATTCCGTACAGGTGTGGTGTTGGATAAAGATGGCGGCGCGCTGCCTACACTGGCCAAACCTATAAAGTTGTATGTAGGCTCGCCCATAGGTAATGGTCACCAATGGATCCCCTGGATACACTGGCAGGATGTGGTGGATATGTATGTATATGGTATCGAAAATACCGCTGTTAACGGCATTTATAATATGGTAGCGCCAAATCCGGTTACTAACGCACAACTAACCCAGGCTGTTGCCAAACAATTAAACAAACCGCTTTGGGCTCCAAACGTACCTGCTTTTGTATTAAAACTGATGCTTGGAGAAATGAGCACCATTGTTTTAGGGAGTACCAAAGTTTCGGCACAAAAGATCCAGAACACCGGGTTCAGGTTTAAATTCACGGAAGTGTCTGCAGCGCTAAAAGAAATCTATGGATAAAAAAAATCCGGTAAGCATTTTCTGGTTTCGCCGTGACCTGCGCCTACATGACAATGCAGGCTTATACCACGCCTTAAAAAGCGGTACCCCGGTATTACCTCTCTTTATTTTTGATAAAGAGATACTGGACGATCTGGAAGACAAGGATGATGCCCGCGTAACCTTTATCCACCAAACCATTGAGCAACTGGATAAAGAACTGCATCAACTGGGCAGCAGTTTATGGGTAATACATGACAAAGCCGCACAGGCATGGGATAATATTATTCAAGCGTATAATATTACTGCTGTTTATACCAATCATGATTATGAACCTTATGCTATAAAACGCGATAATGCCGTAAAAGAAAAACTAAACAAGCATGGCATTGAGCTAAGAGCTTTTAAAGACCAGGTGATTTTTGAGAAGGAAGAAGTTATTAAGGATGACGGCAAACCCTATACAGTTTATACGCCCTATCAGCGCAAATGGTATAGCTTGCTGAAACCATTTTACTTAAAACCTTATCCCACCGAAAAATACCTGAAAAATCTGGCTAAAACTAAAGCCCTCCCTATCCCATCCCTGAAAGAAATGGGATTTGAGAAAAATACCGTTCCTTTCCCTGATCAGGAATATAAGGATGTGATCAGTGATTATAAGGCAAAAAGGGACTTCCCGGCTATTAAAGGCACATCCCGTATCAGTTTACATTTGCGCTTTGGTACAGTAAGCATCCGGGAATTAGCGCAAACAGCTTATGCTGATCCTGATAAAACCTGGCTGAATGAGCTGATATGGCGGGAGTTTTATATGATGATCCTGTACCATTTCCCCCATACGATGAATCATGCATTTCGGCCGGAATATGACCGGATTAAATGGCTGAACAATGAAATACAATTTAAGGCCTGGTGCGGTGGGCAAACGGGTTATCCCATTGTAGACGCGGGTATGCGGGAGTTAAATACCACGGGCTTTATGCATAACCGTGTACGCATGATCGTAGCTAGTTTTTTAAGTAAGCACCTGTTGATAGACTGGCGATGGGGCGAACACTATTTTGCCCGCAAACTACTTGATTATGAAATGGCCAGCAATGTAGGTGGCTGGCAATGGGCCGCGGGCTCAGGCACGGATGCGGCCCCATATTTTCGCATATTTAGCCCTGATGCGCAAACCAAAAAATTCGACCCACAATTACAATACATTAAAAAATGGGTCCCGGAATATGCCGATTTTAGCAAATATCCGAAACCCATTGTTGATCACGCCATTGCACGTGAGCGTTGTTTAAAAACTTTTAAAACTGCGCTAACTAAATAATTTATGGATTAGTAACTGTCGAAATGGTAAAATCAAAGGATAAACATACATTCGATCCTGTACCTGTAGTACCTGATTTCCCATAACCCAACCGGGAAGGTATAAGCATGGATACCGATGAGCCTGCTGTTTGTCCCATTAATGCTTCCTGCACACCTACTATCAGGCTACTAAGTCCGCCTGAAAAAGAAAATGGCGTGGTTAGGTCTGTAATCCCGGAGTTTTTGTTTTGTATTTCACTACTGTCGAATATAGCACCGTTTAACCATTTACCTGTATAGGTAGCTGTGAAGCTCAATGTTGATAAATCAAGCGCATCGGTACCCGTACCTGATTTATTTATTTTATAATACAAGCCTTTTCCGCGACCTGTTTTAACATGCGTATAAGTGGCTATTGCTATATTATTCCGTTTCGCATAATCATTAATCACATAATCGTCATAACCAGGGGTTTGATCATTAACATAATCCAGGTTTGAAATTACGTTTACATAATAGTCAAGGCATTGGTTACCCGCAACACGTGAATTGGTATTGCTTGCACTACCTGTACCCACACCATTAACGCCATAAGCTACACGCGATGGAACAAGAATCCGTGCTCTTGTACCTTTATATTTAACAACATTATAAAGGGCATATTGTAATCCTTTGGTGAAACCAATAATGTTACCACCTTGTGATACATGCCCCAGCAAACCTGCAAAATGCGCTAAATTAAGGGTATCTGTATTGATATACTTACCATCAAATGATTTTACCGACAGCACAAAGTTAACGCTATCTGAATACTGCATTGGTGTGCTGGTTGAGCCTTGTGAAAGTATCTGATAATATATACCGCTGGTATCACCATTAGATACATCCCTTTTCATACCAGTAAGCCCGTTTGCACTGATATAGTTTTGTATCTGGGTTTGATCGTATTGTGTGATATTGGGGTCGTTTGTTGTTTTGCGGCAGGATATTAAACCTATTGAGGTAATTAATAAGAGCGTAAAAAGTGTTTGTTTCATTTAAATTTGTTTGTTTTTTTAACTGCTAAAATGAAACTTGTGTAACATCAGTTTCATTTAGGTTATTTATTTTTTTGGCTCAATGGCAGTTTTATCTGCTATCCTTCCTTTGTTCTTTTTATTTTTAATTGATCACGTTATACAACTGTATATCAAAATCAAGTACCGAATTTGCCGGCAAATGTAGCGAATCCTGCGGAAACGGTCCATAAGCATATCTTGATGGGATAAATAGCCTGATCTTTCCATTCTTCTTGATCTTCGGTATCCCCAGTTGCCATCCCCTGATCACATCACTCAAACGGTATGAGGGATGAAAATCATTAGTTTGCGCAATCACCAGCTGCGATGTCAAAATTCGACCTGTATATCCAACAGTAACTTGTGTTGAGCTGGTGAACAAATCATTACCGCTTCCCTCCTCACCTGCTTTAATACTGTAAAAAACACCCGAAGTATCAATACGTTTAGCATTTAAGCCCGGATTAGCTGCCAGATAATCTGCTATGATCTTATCATCAATCGCTTTCTGCGCATTGTATTGAATCAAAGGGTCTGTCGTTTTTTTGCACGCGCCAAAACCAATAACAATCACGAATAAAGCTAACAGCGTCCTGTTCATTTTCAAAAGGCAAATTTATTCTTTTATAATAGAAAAACGGCAGCTTAACACTTTTTAACAATTAATAGCCCCATAAGCACGCCATCGCCCTATACTTAGGGCTTAATTTTTTGAATAAAACGTACAATTTAAGGTAAAAGTGTGGGCGCGATCATGGTTTATAGTTCAGCGTAAGCTTGTTGATCTTCTTAAGCATTTCGGTAAGATATTGCTTGTCGGCCTCGCTGATGTGTGAATCGAGGTAATTATTGAATTGTTTTACCACCGCACGGGCCTGATGACGTTTTTCTTTTCCCAGTTCGGTCAGATATATTTTAACCGAACGCTTATCACCCTGGTTCGATTCGCGATATATCAGCCCCGTTTTTTCCAGCTGACTAAGCATCCTGGACAAACTGGTTGATTTGAGGCCCAGCAATGCAGCAGCCTGCGAAACGGTAGTACCTTCCTTTTCGTCAATATTAATCAATAAATAGCCAATGGACTGGGTAATGCCAAATTCCGTAACCAACTGGTTATACCGGTTAGCAACCGTTTGCCATACTATCTTTAAAAAATAGTCAATCGTTTCCTGATGTTTAATGCTGTTTTGCATGCATACCAAACGTAAGAAATGCTTGTTGATTACGCAAATTTTAGTTGGTAGTTTTCAGTTGGCCGTAAGCAGTATTTATAATGCATACCAACTGCCCGCTACGAACTGCAAACTCAATAACCCATCTTCGTATCATCACCGCGCGGATCTGCTCCGCCCTGGTAGCCTTGCGGCGTTTTTAAAATAGCATCAACCCTGCCAATACCGCCTCTGCTATTTATTTTATAGCCTTTGCTTTGCAGTTTTATTATTGTTGCACTATCCAATGCGCCTTTTTCGACCGCTATTGCGTCGGGTAGCCACTGGTGATGGAAACGTTTGGATGCTACCGCCTGCTGCATATCCTGATCAAACTCGATCACATTAATAATGGTCTGAAAAACAGAAGTTATAATGGTTGATCCTCCGGGTGTACCTACCACCATCAATAATTTACCGTTTTTCTCAACAATAGTAGGTGTCATTGACGATAACATACGTTTGCCGGGTTGTATACTGTTGGCTTTCCCACCTACCAGTCCGTACATATTAGGCACGCCTGGTTTAGAGCTAAAATCGTCCATTTCATTGTTCAGCAAAAAACCCGCGCCCTTTACAAATATTTTTGAGCCATAACTATCATTTAAAGTTGTTGTGATGGATACTGCGTTACCGTCATGGTCAACAATGGAATAATGGGTGGTTTGATCGCTTTCGTAGCCTGCAAAGGTACCTGGCTGTATGCTGCTGCTTGGCGTGGCTGCATCCCAGCTAAAGTTGCTCATGCGCGATGTGATATAAGCGGGTTTCAGTAAACTATCCACTGGTACCTTGTAAAAATCAGGGTCGCCCATGTATTTGGAACGATCGGCATATACGCGGCGCTCCGCCTCAACAATCAATCTTATAGTAGAATCCTGATTATAGCCCCATCTCTTTAAAGGATATTTTTCAACCGACTGCAGCAGCTGTAATAATGCAATTCCTCCGCTTGACGGCGGTGGCATGGTAATAATTTTATATCCCTTATAGTTCCCGGTAACAGCCTTGCGCCAAACCGAATGGTAATTTTGCAGGTCGGCTTTGGATATCAGACCGTCACCTGCCTTCATTTCAGCAACTATCTGGTCGGCAACTATGCCATCATAAAACCCTTCGCGACCTTTATCACGTATTTGTTCCAGAGTTTTAGCCAGATCTTCCTGTACCAGGATATCGCCCTCATGCCATTCAGTATCTTTTATTAAATAAGCCTTGCCAGGATTTAATTTTTCAACCTGAGCCTTTATATGGTTTAATTCGGTAGCAAAACGCTGTGTTACCTTAAAGCCGTTACGCGCCAGATCGATAGCGGGCTGCAGCAGATCGGCCCATTTGAGTTTACCATACTTCTGATGAGCTTGTACCATGCCATCAACAGACCCGGGTACTCCGGATGCCTTATGGGTGTAAAGACTCATATTGGGTATCACGTTCCCTGCCGCATCCAAATACATATTGGCGCTGGCACCAGCCGGGCCCTTTTCTCTAAAGTCGAGTGTATTGGTTTCGCCGGTTTTTGAACGGTATACCATAAAGCCGCCGCCACCTATATTGCCGGCATCGGGATAGCTCACTGCCAGGGCAAACTGCACAGCAACTGCCGCGTCGACAGCGTTACCATCTTTTTTTAATATATCAAGCCCAACCTTCGCGGCATCCGGATAGGCACATACCACCATGCCGTTATAGTATGGGCCATTAATATTGGTTACCAGGCGTTTTTGTACACATCCTAACGGCACAAAAAACAGCGCCAACAAAACCATCCCCAGATATCTGTTTCTCTTTAGGTTGAAGTTATTCATTTTATCACAGTAAGATTATTTTACTAAAATAACCTATTTGCCCCTATAATACCATGCTTAAAAGTTCAATATTTAACACTGATTTTCAGCCTGATAAAATTTTCCGGGCATTGTTTTTTAATTAAAATGCCATAAAATTTCAAATCTGCCGTTTATTTGCAGGATATGTGCAAGTTGAAAAGCATAACCAAACGTGAGGTTTTGCAGGCACAGTAACAAAATTCATTAACTTAAAATCACTACATGAAAAAATTAGCTTACATTTTATTTCTCTCGGTTTCGTTCTTATTAATAGGTAAACGTTCGCAGGCACAGGATTACAAAACAGCAGTTGGATTAAAATTTGGCGCTTACGAAGTAGGCCCTTCCATAAAATACTTTATGGATAACAGCACCGCTTTGGAAGGTATCATCGGCATACGCGATCATGGTGTGGTAATAACCGGGTTATATGAAATACATCAGCAAGCCTTTGGTGTTGATAAGTTGAATTTTTACTATGGTTTTGGTGGTCACCTGGGATCGGTAGGCAGCGGTTATTACAAACGCATAGGCGGCGATGATGAATACTATAGCGGTAAACACATCCTGATTGGTGCTGACGCAACGCTTGGTCTTGAATATAAGATACCAACTGCTCCTATAGCCATCAGCCTTGACCTTAACCCACGCCTTGAACTGGCACGCGGCCCATTCTTTGACATAGCACCGGGTCTGGGATTAAAATATACTTTTTAATATAGCCAAAAGCTGAAGGCTTAAAGCAGAAAGCTTTGATTTGCATAATGCAGAGCTGACTCAATCTGCGCTTCGTTGAATCACCCTCCTCATCCTCTGTAGCAGGAATAGGGCTAAAAAACAAAAGGCTTCCTTGAAGATAACAAGGAGGCCTTTTGTTTTAAGTCCCTCTCCTTTGGAGAGGGGTTGGGGTAAGGCTTTTATCTGCTGATCACTATTTTACGGGCATAGATCTTTTGCCCCAGCAGTATTTTTACTACATAAATACCCGGTATCTGTGTGGACACATCAATCACCTTACTAAAATTTCCCTGCGGTATAGATTGCTTATCCAGGTATACCATTTGTCCGGCCGGATTGATCAATGATAATTTAAGATCGGCTGCACTTTTTGCCGCGAAGAGCACATTAAGCTGGCTGCTTGCCGGAACCGGAAATACCGTTAAACCAATCTCTGTAGCATCATCAGGTTTTTCAACCGTACGTGCATAGGTGTAAATATCAGACATTGCTACGCATCCACTGGATAAAGTATCCGCTACCTGGTAATCACCGCTTTGCAATGGGTCATAGGTTTTTCCTGTAGCCCCGGTTATTACCTTGCCATTTAAAAACCACTGATTGCCCGTTGCAAAATTTGAACTTAAGGTATTGTTAGTTTGTGTAATAACGGGTTTGGACAAACTAACCGGTTGCCGCGCAGCCGATACACAACCCAGGCTTTGTACCTTAATATCATAAAAATAATAATAGAAGTTTTTATAATAATCGGCATCCGGAGGGCCATCGGGTGTAGCGTTATTACCGGTAATACTAAATATATCACCTATGCTGAAGGGATACCCTTTTACCCCGCCATTGCTCCGGTAGATGGTAGCCGTAGCATCAAATGCCGCTGATATGGTATAATTACCTGCTGCGGGTAATTCCAGATTAAGGCTGTATACCTTCCCCTGGTCATTAGGATCATCTGCTTGTTCGCCGGGTTGCGGGTTGGTTCGGGTAGCCTGGGCATCAATAGTTGTGGTTGATACCGTTTGCCCATTACTGTTATTTACATTAAAAGTTATTTTCCCCGAATTACCAATATATAAACGGGCGCTTTGAATAAGCATTGGAACCTTGGTACTTACAGTTACTCCCGGGGTAAACTGGTTATAACCACCTGCTGTAAAAACGCTTTTAGTAGCAGGCCCAACAGATCCCTTAAAATCATTTATACCTGCGTAATAGTTATTATTTACCGGCGGCTGCGCGGTAGTGGCCGCTGAGCCATACGCTATCGGAATAACATCATTTATATTTTGATACCACAGTAACGTACCATCGCCCGAACCTGATAACAGGTACTGTTTACTATCGGTACAATAATAAGCACTCAGGTTGCCAATTAAGGCCGGAGTATTGATGGCCACAGTGGCCGTTACCGTATTATTAGCCACAACCGGGTCGTTGGCCAGGTTACTGGTAGCCGTAATAGTATAAGTGGCACCGGCTACGGCATTAAACTGCTGGCTAAAGGTGAAGTTATCCTCAACCAAGGGCTGCAATGTTGCCGTATACGTTTCTGTATAGGTGGTTTTAGTATTGTCCGGCGCGGTAATGGTAACCGTAACCGGGATATTGGTAATAGGCGCGCTACCAAAGTTTTTAAGCCTGATGGTAACCGGTGTACTTGCAGAACATGAACCGCTTGAGCCGGGGTTAACAATAGCTACTACACCGGCATCAATACTGGTTTGTAAAAACTGTACCCGGTAATCCTGTGTTTCGCCCTTGGCATAGCTGCCACAGGCTTTTATGGTCGCGGTATCACTTGTTTCAGTCAGTACTACACGCATCAGGCTGTAATTACCTGGTATTACAGATCCCGGCACTTTAATATTGGCATTCAACGTTCCGGTACCGTTAATCACAGTGGTAGTAGCCGCCAGTTCATTGCTGTCAAAAACACCGTTACCATTCCAGTCGACAAATACTTTAGCAGCCTTGTTAAAATTACCGCCACAGGTACCCAGGGTAATACTCAAAGGATAGGTTTTAGCCTGCTCCAGTTGAACGGTCAAATTGGTATAATCCGAATAACTTTTGCAACCGGCAGCGGGGGTGTTGTTGATGTTTGATAACGTCAGATTATTAATCCGGGAATCGGCATTGGAAAGCGGGGCCGAAGCGCAATAGGCAGTTCCGCCGGCACCGGTAACAATAAGCGAATATGCCTGCGGCCCCTGTTTTAGGGTTCCTTTGTGCGATACGGTAATGGTATAGCTTTTACCAGGAGTAGTGTTGGGAATATAAACCTGTTCTATATTATCCCTGATATTATCGCCTGTAGTAGCAGGCGAGGCGGGTGCATCCGGGTTTAAAACCCAGGCATTGTAGGTAGTTGTACCATCGCTGATCTTGATATCAAGGTCGTTGATCAGTTTTGGTGTACGGCTGTTGATCGTTCCATCAGCATTGGGTGTCCCTTCAGGATCTGTCCATGATATGGTGGCTGCCAACACATCGTCGCCTGAGGCCACAATATTAAAGGTTTGTTTTTGGCCTTGTTGTAAGGAATTTTCACTAATGAGGCTTTTTGTTCCATTATCGGTTATGGCCTGAGCCGCTTTTTTCATATCCAGTAAACCCCATCCATAAATATAATCGGGGCCAACATTGCCGGCGTCAAAAGCGGTTTGACATACTAAACCTTTTAACGTAGCCGCCCGCATAAAGGCACCGTTATTCTTTTGAGCATAATACTCCTGCAGCAAATACAATGAACCGGTAATATTTGGCGCAGCCATTGACGTACCCGAAAGCGTAAGGTATGCGGTAGGATTAGCTACTCCAACAGATAATACATTTACCCCGTTGCCCACAATATCGGGTTTGATACGACCGTCATCCGTAGGCCCCCAACTACTAAAAAAGGCGCTGCTGATATCCTGCCGGTTGCTTGGCCCATATGGTAATGGATTGATGGCGCCAACGGTAAGTATATTTTTGGCATTGCCTGTAGTACTGATAATATCATAACCCTTATTATCACTGATACCGGCCGGTCTTGGGCCTTTGTCAACCAGCGTTTGATCGGTTTTACTTTTGTAGCCATAATAGTCGGCCCCTACAGCCGGGCCATTGCTTGATCGGGCGTTACCTGCCGACTCCACAATGAGGTAATAGGGTGCGTTATAGGCTATTTTGTCCCATGACTGGGCACGGGTATCGTAAAAGCCAAAAGTATAATCAACCGAGTCGCCAGGCAGGCCGTACCACTCCCAGTGGTTATCGGTATCGTTAAAATTCCAGCCCGCCTCATCTCCATAGGAATGGTTGGATAATAACAGGCCCGATGCCGCAGCACTCATTTCGGCTACGTCATTATTAAAATCATATGATTGCAGGGTGGCTGTGTTAAAGGCCATTCCCCTGGCCGGCGCGTATATTCCCCGGGCTATCATGGTACCGGCCACATGCGTGGTATGATCAAGCACCGACGCACCGTCTTTAATGGTGATAGTTTTACCGGCAAACTCCTGGTGGGCCGTATATACCGAGCCGCCATCCCAGATGGCCAGCTTATTATTCAAAAATGTACTGGAGCCCGATAAATTAAGACCAAGCGAGCCACCCGGCTGCACAGCATTGGTACCGGTTGTAGCTGCCGATGTAGTATTATTATGGGTGATGAGATAAACAGGAAAACCTAAAGCGTTAACGCCCTGTAGCGATACCAGATTACCGTTTCTGGTATGGCGCTGAACCCGCCATCCCCGGCTTGCGGCCAGCGACAAAGCCTGTTTACGGCTGGCATCATAAGTACTGCGCAATTGGGTTGAAAAGCGTGTTAGTTCGGCACGTTTGGCATCGGTTACCAGCGCTTGTTGGGCAAAAGTGCTGGCTGTTGCACACAGCAATAAAAAACATATACAAATTGCTGCGTAAGATTTATTCATAGATCTGAGATATAGGCATTTTTACAGCCCTAAATCTATAAATATTCCTTTAGTTATTAAAGCACAACTCGATGAAAGCTTATTAAATATCGATATATAATACAACCTATTTTGAAAAACCTGATTTGAGGGAACTCATATCGAATAATGAATTTGGAATATCCAACATCGAAATCATTATTCAACATTCGGTGCCCGATATTTAATACTTCATCAACCCTTATTTAATGACATGGGATACTTAATTTTATGGTTGTCACTGTAAACCCACTTTATTGGGGTAATAAATATTAAATATTTGATTGTCAATAAATTAAATAAATGTAAACCATAAAAAGTGTAAACCATGTAAACCCACCTTCTAATAAAAAAATTCACTGATAATTGACCGGTGAATATTCGCGGTATACCGGCTTTTGGCAAACTTATTTTAAGAACCTTACTTATGACAGGTACTTTCCTACAATAGGCATCCTTCGGCCCATACCAAATGCTTTTGGCGATACCCGGAGTATAGGCGGGGTTTGATAACGTTTGTGTTCGGCCAGGTTGGTCAACCTGATCACCCGGCGAACTATCGCTTCGTCATAACCCATTTTAATAATATCAGTTGATGAACGGCGATTCTCAATGTACTCGGCCAGGATCTTGTCCAGGATATCGTATTCAGGTAAGGAGTCGGTATCCTTTTGATCTGGTCTGAGCTCCGCTGATGGCGGTTTTACAATAGAGTTGATCGGAATGATCTCCTTGTCACGATTAATGTAACGGGCCAGTTCAAAAACCTGTGTTTTGTAAACATCGCCAATTACGGATATACCGCCGCACATATCACCATATAAAGTGCCATAGCCTACCGCTGCTTCGCTTTTATTGCTGGTGTTTAGTAAGATATAACCAAACTTATTGCACATAGCCATCAGCAATATAGCCCGGCTACGCGATTGTATATTTTCTTCGGCTATGTTGAAGGGCAGATTATGGAATTGCGGGTGCAGTGCTGTTTCAATGGCTTCGGTGATATTTTTGATCGGAACCAATTCGCTTTTGCAACCTAGGTTATTCACCAGGTCCTCGGCATCTTTTAAAGAATGATCGGTAGAGAAACGCGATGGCAGCAATACGGCCATCACATTTTGAGCACCCAAAGCTTCTGTTGCCAGGGCGCATACCACGGCTGAGTCGATACCACCAGAAAGACCCAGGATAGCCTGCTTAAAGCCCGATTTATGAAAATAATCACGAATACCCAATATAATAGCCTGGTGTATCTGCTCAATATCGGCAGGGCGCTCGGTTTTCAGGGTTGAAGGATGATCAAAATTAATAGAGGCATCATCATTTAAAGTATAGTACGCCAGGTTCTCTTCAAAATATGGCAGTTCATCTATCAGTTTACCGGTATTATCAAAAACCAATGATCCGCCATCAAATATCAATTCTGTTTGTGCCCCAATCTGGTTTACATACAGCAATGGTAAATGGTAACGGCTGGCATTATCGCTCAAAATGGCAATACGTTCCTCGTCGTGGTTATAAGCAAATGGCGACGCGGCTATATTGATCATCACATCAGGCTGCTGATGGATCAGGCTATCCATTGGCCGGGTAATGTATAGCGGATTTTCGATGGTATTCCAAAGATCCTCGCAAATAGTAAGCGCTATCTTTTTGCCTTTGAACTCAATGCAGTTAAACTCCGTTGAAGGTTCAAAATAGCGATACTCATCAAATACATCATAATTGGGCAGCAGCGCTTTGTTTACCACAGCTTTTACCTGGCCGTTTTCAATGAAGTAGGCGGAGTTGTTCAGATCTTTCCCTTCATCTTTATGATTATACGTCGGCAAGCCGATGATACAGGCAATATCGGTACAAACAGCAGCTATCTTTTTAGCAGATTCCTCGCACAGATCAATAAACTCATCAAACTCTAAAAAATCACGTGAAGGGTAGCCCGAAACGCATAGTTCGGCAAACACCACCAGGTCGGCGCCGTTTTGTTTTGCCTTTTGTATATGGTCGATAATTTTGGTTGTATTTGATTCGAAATTACCTATATGATAGTTAAGCTGGGCTAATGCGATTTTCATGAGTAGTATAGTAACGTATTAATGCAAATAAAAATTATTTTTGCTCAAAGGATAAAGATGATAAACCCCCGGCTCAAAGCAAAGCAAATTTACTTAATTTTTTCCATCGCCCTGATATTCGCGTCATGCGGGCGCAACAAAAAGGTTGATGTCAGTAATATAAATATTGAAGTTAAGGTTGAACGCTTTGATCACGACTTTGATGCCATGCGTACCAAGCCAATGAGCGCGCAAGCTGTATATCTGCAGCAAAAATATGGCGCGTTTTACCAGGACTTTATCAGTCGGATGCTACAGGCGGGCACCACTAATGATACGGCTTATTTTAAGACCCTTCACGAGGTTTTTAAGGGCAAAGCTTACATAGACCTGAAACATGATGTAGACGCCGCATACCCCAACATGGATGCGCAGAATGCCTCCCTTACCCAGGCTTTTAAATACATTAAATATTACTATCCGCAAAAAAGGCTGCCCAAAGTTTATGCTTATTTTTCGGGTTTCCAGGCACAAACTTCTATTGGTGATGGCTATTTTGCCATCGGGCTCGACCTGTTTCTGGGAGCCGATTCCCGGTTCTACCCTGCCCTTACCAACGCGTTCCCGCATTATTTGTCCAGACATTTTACCCCCGAAAACATTACCCCGCGTGTGGTTGAAGGTATTGCCCGCGAGGATATGTTCCCGGAGGACGATAATAATAAATCGATGCTCGAAAAAATGGTATACAACGGCAAGATCATGTATTTTATGGATCAGATACTACCCGATGTTGGCGACACCACCAAAATTGGCTATACCACAACGCAGCTTAAATGGTGCGAAGATTTTAAAGCAAAAATATGGGCTTATTTTTTAGACGAAAATTTGCTTTACGAAACTGATTACCCTAAAATTCAAAAATATTTTACCGAAGCTCCCTTTACCCCTGGTCTGGGCGAAAAAAATGAGTCGGCACCCAAACTGGCAGTCTGGACGGGTTGGCAGATTGTGCGGGAATATATGGACAAACACCCCGAAGTTACGTTGCCACAATTAATGGCCGAAAAAGACGCGCAGAAGATATTGAATCAATCGAAGTATAGGCCGAAGTAGATGTGCAGATATGCAAATGATTGATAGGTCTGTAACCAGGCAATAAAAAAACAGCCTCTCTGAAATTCAGAGAGGCTGTTTTTTTATTTGAGATTCATCTGCACATCTAAAATTTGCACATCTGCATATCTTATCTTATTTGATAATCTTGAAAACAGTTCTTAAACCTATTGCCACACCTACAATGAGTAATAAGTTAGCTATCCATGAAAAATAAGTTGAATTTTCATCACCAGCAAAACGAATGAAAACACCTGTTATGCCAATAGCGATAGCTAAAACCAATATTTTATAATGTTGTTCTGAATTAGCGTTTTGTGTAGAATCCATGGTACTTTGTTTAATGTTGGGCAAAAATAGAAATGTTTACGGAATTTACCACCAATTTTTTAGGATTTTATCGTGTCGGGTAATATTGAATATTTTCTTCTATAAAAACGGATCAATAGCAAGATACTTATACCTGCCAGGATAAATACCCAAAGATTAGCGATCACTAAAATCGCTTCCATAAAAAGGTGCCAGCCATTGGCAAATGACCCTGCTAACCGGCTAAAGAAAGGTAAATTATAAGCCGACGGATCATCATTGGCAATATGCTCCTGAAGAATAGTGTTGCTTTGGTAAAAGCTCAATGTAATAATGCTGTATTTTACCGCAGCATCAATTTTAAGGTTACCTATCTGTCCATCAACCATATCGTCTTTCAACAATAAAACATTCACCGGATTCTTGATCGTAACTTTTCCTTTTTTCTGTTGATCTACCAGCTCCTTCCGACTATTCAGTTTCAGCTTCGCGGATAAGAAGTCCAGGGATTTATCTTCAATATCCATTTTGCGCATAGTAACATACATGCCCATATGTGCTACTTCGGTCATAAACTCTTCCAGGTGTTCGGAAGGTATTTTAACAGTCATATCAGCAGTTGTATTAAAAGAGGATACCCGGTTAACAGAATCGTCGGTGATCCTGAAATCCTTGCTGTCCCTTACTGTCGATTCCATTTGATGGTGCATCACCATGCCATTATTTTTGACTGTCGATGCTGTTATCTTCTCGGCTGTTTGTTGTACGTTTTTTACCTTGAAACGCATATCTGCGGTTTTCACCAGTTTTGGAGAAGCCGTTGAATCCATTGTAGCTGAGGCAACCGTATCGGCTGCGCTATTGTTAATTGCTTCATAATGTGAGCCCGAACCCTTACAAGCGCCCAGCAGCAAGACGGCCGCCAATGGCAGCAGTAAAATTTTTGTTTTCATGTTGTTGTTAATTTTTTTGGTTACTATTGATACCAAAAAAGGGATTTAGGTAACCCTTGGCAAAGAGAATCAAGAGGTTAGAGTCAAGAATTAAGATCAACTAACAAAAAATATTATTGCAAGGGGTAATGATAGCAGGAGATAAAAACAAAAAAGCCCGGATAGCCCGGGCTTTTTAAATATGATTACGGGGAATAATTATACTCCTAATAATAACCTTGCAGGGTCTTCCAGTAATTGTTTTACACGTACCAGGAAGCTTACTGACTCACGGCCATCGATGATACGGTGATCATAAGATAAGGCCAGGTACATCATTGGGCGAATAACTACTTGTCCGTTTACGGCAACCGGGCGCTCAATAATGTTGTGCATACCCAATATAGCCGATTGTGGCGAGTTTAATATCGGGGTTGACATCATAGAACCAAACACACCACCATTAGTGATGGTGAACGTACCGCCTGTCATTTCAGGGATGGTCAGTTTATTTTCGCGGGCTTTACCGGCTAATACCACGATTTCCTTTTCGATTTCGGCCAGGCTCATACTATCAGCATTACGGATCACCGGAACTACCAGGCCTTTAGGGGCCGATACAGCGATAGAGATATCGGCAAAATTGCTGTATACCACTTCTTCGCCTTCAATACGGGCGCCAACAGCAGGCCAGTCTTTCAGGGCTTCGGTAACCGCCTTGGTAAAGAACGACATGAAGCCTAAGCCCACACCATGTTTCTCTTTAAATTTATCTTTGTATTTACCGCGCAATTCCATGATCGGCTGCATATCCACCTCGTTAAAGGTAGTTAACATAGCCGTTTCATTTTTAACAGCAACCAAACGTTTGGCAACTGTTTTACGCAGTGAGGTCATTTTTTCGCGTTTTTCGCTTCTTTCGCCTGCTGGTACAGCAGGTGCTGCAACAGGTGCTGAGGCTGCAGGTTGTGCGGCAGGTTTAGCTGGCGCAGTTTGTGCGTTCAGGGCATCGCCTTTAGTGATACGGCCATCAACACCGGTTCCGTTTACACCTTTAGGGTCAACACCTTTTTCGGCCAGTATTTTGGCAGCTGCGGGTGATGGGGTACCGGATGCGTAAGTTACCGCGCCAGCAGCTGTAGTAGGTGCTCCACCACGTGGCGACTCATCTGTAGCGCTTACAACAGCAGGCGTTACAGGTATAGCCTGTACAGCAGCACCCGAACCTTCAATGGTACAAACAACCGCGCCAATAGGCAATACATCACCTTCCTTGGCTATGGTTTTTAACACACCTGCTTTTTCAGCAGTTAATTCAAATGTTGCTTTATCTGATTCCAGTTCGGCAAGGGGCTCATCCATTTCAACGGCATCGCCATCCTTTTTGATCCAGCGCGATAAAGTAACTTCGGTTATTGATTCGCCCACAGTAGGCACTTTAATTTCTATTGAACCGCCACCTGTTGCAGGTGCTGCGGCAACCGGGGCCGGAGCAGGTGCATTAGCCACAACTTCGGGCTGTGGTTGAGCTGCAGGAGTACTTTCCTTTGCAGGAGCAGCAGCGCCGGCACCTTCTTCAATATTGGCAACAACAGCGCCAATAGCTAATGTATCGCCTTCTTTGGCAACTGTTTTTAAGGTACCTGCTTTTTCGGCAGTCAATTCAAAAGTGGCTTTGTCCGATTCTAATTCGGCAATAACCTCATCCATTTCCACGTGATCGCCATCTTTTTTCTTCCAGCTTGATAGGGTTACTTCTGTTATTGATTCGCCTACCGGCGGAACTTTGATCGCTAAACTCATATTTTAGTAATTGTATATTTTAAAGGTGATACGTTAGACGTTTTAAGTTGTACGTTTTGTGGGTTACGTATAACGTACCACATAAAACGTATTACAGAACTTAATCCGCTCCGGCATCAGCCATTTTTTTTGTTGTCTTTTTTATTGCTTCTTTTACCACTTTACCGGCAGGTGCTTCAAATGCTTTGGAAACAATATATGCTTGTTGAGCGGCATGTTGTTTGGCAAAACCTGTAGCCGTACTGCTGCCCTCGATGCGTGAAATTACATTAAGGTTGATGACCTTATCATTATGGAACTTACGGCATATATACGGCCATGCACCCATATTTTCGGGTTCTTCCTGTACCCAGATAAACTCGGTGGCTTTATCGTATTTGGCTTTAATTTTTAATATCTGAACAACAGGTGTAGGGTATAATTGTTCTACACGCACAATAGCTACATCCTTGCGTTTATCTGTCAGTTGTTTCTCCTGCAGATCGTAATATACTTTACCGGTACAAAGCAATACACGTTTTACTTTTTTAACATCAGCATAAGTATCGTCTATCAATTCATGGAACTTACCATTGGTAAATTCATCAATTGGCGATACACATTTAGGACTACGCAGCAAGCTTTTTGGTGTAAAGATGATCAATGGCTTGCGGAAATCGCGGTGCATTTGCCTGCGCAGGATATGGAAGAAGTTGGCAGGTGTGGTACAATTAGCCACCTGGATATTATCATCGGCACAAAGCTCCATGAAACGCTCTACACGTGCAGATGAATGCTCCGGACCTTGTCCTTCATAACCATGTGGTAACAACATGACCAAACCATTACCACGCTGCCATTTAGTTTCGGCGCTGGCGATGTACTGGTCAACAATGATCTGTGCACCGTTAAAGAAGTCACCAAACTGGGCTTCCCATATCGTTAAGGCATTAGGGTTTGCCAGGGCGTAACCATATTCAAAACCTAATACACCGTATTCGGACAATAAAGAGTTGAAGATACTTAGTTTAGCTTCAGTATCAATGGTAGCCAGCGGGGTATACTCATCTTCAGAATCAACCAGGGTTAATACCGCGTGACGATGAGAGAACGTACCACGTTTAACATCCTCACCACTTAACCTTACCGGGAAACCATCTTTTAACAGCGTGCCGTAAGCCAGCAACTCTGCCATAGCCCAGTCAAATACCTGGGTATTGTTTACCATAGCCCGGCGATCTTCAAATAGTTTTTCGATCTTTTTAAAGAAACCTTTATCTGCTGGCAGGGAGGTTATTTTATTACCGATCTCGATGATTTCTTCTTTAGGAACTGATGTATCAATAGCCGATACCAATTCTTTGTGGCTGGCTAAGTGCAATCCGCTCCAGGCGCCTTCAAACATAGCGATGGTTTCTGTAAACCTTTCCTCCGCTTTTGATTCATCCAGCTTTTGCTGTAGTTCATCACGGAAAGTTTTTTCCATTGATTTAAGCAGGCTGGCATCAATGCTGCCTTCGGCCACTAATTTATCATTATAAATGATCAGCGGATTTGGGTGCGCCTCAATGGCTTTGTATAATAATGGCTGCGTGAATTTTGGTTCGTCAGCCTCATTGTGACCGTATCGACGGTAACATAAGATATCAATAAACACATCTTCGTTAAACACCTGGCGGTATTCCATAGCCAGGTTAACTACGTATGACAGCGCTTCTACATCATCTCCATTAACATGGAAAACTGGTGAAAGCACAGTTTTGGCCACATCAGTACAATAAGTACTGGAACGGGCGTCTTTATAATTGGTGGTAAAACCTATCTGATTATTGATCACCAGGTGAATGGTACCACCTGTGCGGTAGCCATCCAGTTTTTCCATTTGTAAAACTTCGTAAACAATTCCCTGGCCAGCTACAGAAGCATCGCCATGGATCAGTATCGGGGCAATCTTAGAATGATCGCCATTGTATTTAAAATCGATCTTTGAACGGGTGATACCTTCAACAACAGGGTCAACCGCTTCCAGGTGCGACGGATTTGGACAAAGGCTCAGGTGAACTTTTTTGCCATTGGAGGTAGTTACGTCGGTTGAGAAACCCAGGTGGTACTTAACATCGCCACCAAAAGGTGATTCAGAATCAAAGTTTTTACCTTCAAATTCAGAGAATACCTCTTTGTAGGTTTTCTCCATAATGTTGGTTAACACATTCAACCTGCCGCGGTGGGCCATACCGATGATAAACTCTTCGATACCCAGATCGGCACCTTTTTTTATGACTGAATCCAATGATGGAATCAGCGCTTCGGCACCTTCCAATGAAAAGCGTTTCTGGCCCAAAAACTTGGTTCCCAAAAAGTTTTCAAAGGTTACCGCCTCATTGAGCTTATCCAGCATCAATTTCTTTTCGTCAACAGTAAATGAAGGCGTGTTGCGGTTGCTCTCCATCCGGTCCTCAAACCATTTTAGTTTAATAGGGTTACGGATATACCTGTATTCGGCACCAATGGCGCGGCAATAGGTATCTTCGAGCAACTGGCGAATATCGCGCAGGGTAGCAGCACCCAAACCAACTTCAACACCAGCATTAAATACGGTATCCATATCGGCTTCGCTCAGACCAAAAGTCTCCAGCTCTTTACCTGGGAAATAATGACGGCGCTCACGTACCGGGTTTGTTTTGGCAAACAGGTGACCGCGTGAACGGTATCCGTGAATCATATTGAGTACATTGATCTCTTTTAAAAAGTGATCAGGAGTTTTGTCACCTACACTTGGCGCGGTTGTTCCGACAGGGGCTTGCGTGTCCTTGCCAAAATCAAAACCTTCAAAAAATTTCTGCCATCCATAATCCACCGATTCGGGATCCTGTTTGTAGCTGTCGTATAGGGTATTAATGTAGTCTGCGTTGCCGCTATTGATATAATTGAGACGATCCATGAGAAACTGATCTTTAAAACGGTACAAAAGTAAGCATATAGGCTTATATACTTCATAATTAATTGTAAAGAAATTTTACATCTGCCTAATATTGGTGTCATAACACGCAAAACCGGGCAAAGTGTTATTATGAGATATCGAATTGAGGTAATAGTTTAACCGAGATAGTGGATATTTGGTCAGGCCCCTACCAGGTCACCGGCCTCATCAATGGTGGAGTGTTGCCAGGTGGTTACAAAATCGCTCTCGGCATCTTTAGCTTGCATGGCGGCTATGGTGTATTTACTTTCTTTGGCATCATTCACCCCGGCAATAAAGGCCCAGTTACCCCAGTTGCTGGCCGGAGAGTAATCGATCAGCTTTTCTTCAAAATAAACCGCACCGCGGGTCCAGTCGGCTTTGAGCTCATGTACCAGGTAGGTGGCTACTATTTGCCGGCATTGATTACAGATATAACCAGTAGCATTCAGCTCGTGCATACAGGCATCAATAAACGGAACACCCGTTTCGCCATGTGCCCATTTATTAAAATCCAGTTCATTAACGGCTATGTCTGCCTCATCGTTTTCCGCGTTTTTGGCTTTGATGAATTTTTGCCCGTGCTTTTTAAACATAAACCTGAAATAGTCGCGCCAAAGCAGTTCCAGTTTCAGCATACTGGCATTTTGCGCATAACTATCGCCGCTATGCTTAAATATTTCCCAATAAACCTGCCTTGGCGATATACAACCTACAGACAGCCACGGTGATAATTTTGAAGAATTAGTAACGCCGCCCCGGGAACCTTTCGGCTTAACCGACTGCTCACTTTGCGAAAAATATTTGTGCAGTTGTACCAAAGCCGCAGTTTCGCCACCCTGGAAATAGTTGGTAGCTCGTGGATCATCAATAGGTTCATCCAACCCCAATTGCTGCAGGGTAGGTAGTTCGCCAGCATCTGTTATTTCTGGAACAATAATATGTTCAGGTGTTGGTACACATGGGCGCACATTACTATCTCGTTCTACCTTTTTCTTAAATACGGCGAAGCTATCCGGAATGTCCTTTATTGGGAATGGCAGGTCTTCTTTATGATACAGCGTATGACCGATAAAATGTTTGAGGTTAAGCCTCAGTTTCCACAAAGCGGTTTCTACTTGTTCAGATATTTCAGTTTCCTCATAAGCTACCTCCCGGTGATGATACACTTCGTTTACCTGGTATTGCTCGGCCAATTGCGGTAATACTTCGGCCGGGTTGCCGGTTCGAATGATCAGTTCAGCACCATAACCTTGTAAGTTCTTACGCAGATCGGCCACAGCTTCGATCAGGAAACGTGCCCTGAAATTGCCTGTTTTGGAAGTCCCAGAAGCAGTTCGCTGAAAATAATAAGGATCAAAACAATATACGGGCAGCACTTTATCAGCCTTACGAACAGCCTCTAACAAGATTTCGTTATCGTGTATCCGCAAGTCATTTCTGAACCAAACCAATATCGTCTTTTCACTCATCGTTAAACAGGGAGTTAACTGAATTAATGCAGACCACAAATTTGCAATTTATTTGTGTCATAAACACACTTTGTTGCAATATTTGACACCGTTTCAACATTTTTTCTGTTTTGAAGACAGTTCTAAATGCTCTTTTTTAAAAGATCCTGAATTACTTATTAGGGATAAATATAAGTTATATCTCTAATAATACAATAGCTTGGTGCCCCCTGTAAAAACTTTTTAAACCTTTTATTTTAACACTTTTTTAGTCAAAACAGGCTAAAAAGGCCCGCTAATTACCCATTTTAACAAAGCTTTAACGCCATTTTAACACTTTTTAACAAATTTTTGATGGGTTTTGAAAGGTTTAAAAAGTATTAAATTGTTGATATTCAAATAACTATATAAAAAATGGTTGTTTTTGGCCTTGTTTTTCCCTTAACTAAACAGCCCGGTTCTCCTTTTTGATCAGGAAAACCGGGCTGTTTAGTTGTATAAATATACCGAAAATTTGTGAGGTAAACAAACACCCATTCTTCAGCACCGCCTACGGCATCCTAATTTGTGCTATATAAAACTCAACTATTATCAGCTTGTTTAATGTAGCCCTTTATCAAAACACACGGCGCGGTGATAACGCCACACGAGCTGAACTGAAAGCTATTTATGCTTATCTTATCGGCTGTATTTTCCAATTCATCTATTTACTCTGACCGAACGACGATTACATCTGGCGATACAAGGAACAGTTTCTACCTTCGATATAATTTAAATCATGATGAAAACTCAACCAACATGGTCACGACGGGAATTTCTTACGGCCATCACCGTAGCAGGGGGCGGGTACCGCGATGATGATGAATCCGCTCGCAACATGGGCTATCGACGAGGTGGACCCACGAGTGGCTAAGATCGTTGCCGACACGATCGGTATCGACACGCATAATCATATCGACGTCCCCCTCACCCCGACCGAAGTGCCTGGTCCAAACATCGACCTGGCCGGCGAGATGAAACAATCGGGCTTATTGGCCATTTGTATGACATTCGCCCTCGACTATCAAAAATTACAAAAAACCGGAGAGGCCTATGAGCGGTTCCTGAACGGCTTAGCATCAATGGATCAGCAGTTAGCGCGCAACGGCATGAAGCGTTCCCTGAACCTGGCCGACCTCCAAGCAGCCCATAAGCAGCGCCAGCCGACCGTCATTCAATCAGTTGAGGGCGGCCACTTTCTTGAAGGACAACTGGATCGACTCGGGGAGGCCTACCACCGGGGCTTGCGACATCTCGGACTGCTGCATGACAGTGATGCGTCGGTGCCGCTGGGCGATGTTTATACGAATCCCGCACGTTTTGGGGGACTTACTGGCTTTGGGGCCGACATCATCAAGGAATGCAACCGGTTGGGCATTCTCGTCGACCTGGCGCACGCCAACTCAGATACGGTGGCCGCTGCCCTCAAATTGGCTACCCATCCGGTGATCATCTCTCATACCGGCCTCGATACCCAGTTGGGGCAGAACCAGTTCATGGCCCGTATGATGCGGCCAAGACTCATCAGCAAGGAGCAGGCTAAAATTGTTGCCGATGCTGGTGGCGTCATTGGTGTCTGGACACACCTGGCCGACACCCCGCTGGAGTATGCCCAAAATATCCGGGCTTTGGTTGATGTTATTGGAATTGACCATGTTTGCATCGGCACTGATACTAAGTTGACCCCGGCTTATAGAGCTGCCGGCAACTTTGGCCCTAAACCTGGTGAACCCGCCCCACAATCCGGCGGTGGTCAAAATGGCGGCAGGATTGGCGAACGCACCAACCAAGCCTGGCAGTACCAGAAATCCGAATTTTACTATACAGTCGTCGATGCGATGTTAAAGACTGGCTTTACTCCTGATGAAATCGGCAAGGTAGGCGGTGGCAACTTCTGCCGCGTGTTTGATGTCGCCACTGCTGGTCACCATTGACATTTAACTATTGGCGCGTTAAGTGGTGCGGTGGTAACATCGACCACAGGCTAAAAGGTTAGCTGTCTTGATGCTTAATTGACAAAACGATCAAAAGACTGCCAGTATTTATCTTTATAAATATCGAAGTCAAGCCCAAGGGAGACAGCATACTTTTGTTGTATGCGGTATAAAACCGTAGATGGTTTCCTGAAATCCTTACAGGCAAAATAGATCTCCCTGACACCGTCAACAGTTTCGCGGCCAATGTTCAGATAGCCATCATAATCTTTAAGATCAGCCATGATTTCGTCTTCAATGATGTTAAGCAACTGATAGGTTTGCTCATCGGGCATACCATTTCGACGACTGCCATCGTATTTGATCTCAATATTCAATATCCATGGATGAGAGGCTTTGCTTTCCCATCTCAACAGATCCATATTGATAATAGCCAGCATTTTATTGCCGCTCTGCAATTCAGCTTCCATCGCCGAGTAGCTATCCTGCTCGGTATCATGCCGTACGCCTTCATATTTTTCAATAAATTCTTTTTCGCGCCATATCAGAAAATCATTTAACTTTTCAATAGGCACCCGTTCTGCTTCCGCATCATCATTGCCAACAACGTTCAAGTTATCAATAGTGGTCACAAAGTTCAACTCACCTAAGAAATTATCCAGGAAAATATATACCCCAGTAGTAATGTCGTTTCTATTATTTTCATTCAGATCAGGGTGTACTATAGTCACATCGATCTCGTCAGGACGCCCCTCATTATTGTTAGGATAAAACCAAATATTATCCTTACTGAACTTGTAGCCAGCCATTTCAATGTAAGTATCCTGTATATTGGAAGGTGGTTTTAATGCCGTGAGTTTCCAGCCGTTGATTTCAGGAGCAGCAGCCACCAGTTCTTCCACAAAGTTTATATTTTTAATGTTGCCATCCGCGGTCAGTATAAGCTCTGCGGTGTTATCATTCATCATGCCAGTGAGAAAGAAGAAACCACTTTTAAGCTCATTGAGTTTGGGCGATAATTTGCTAAAAAAATTCTTTCTCAATATCCCCTTGCTGTTTAATCACATTAAAAAACGACTTCTCATTGCTCCGAAACCAGTTCCAGAAATCATCATATGTTTTTATGGACGTCTCTTTCTTTTTAAATATGCTTTTCAATAAACTCATTTGTTT
Organism: Mucilaginibacter sp. BGA-UO-ETr-C110; assembly: GCF_059567985.1. NCBI lineage: Bacteria > Pseudomonadati > Bacteroidota > Sphingobacteriia > Sphingobacteriales > Sphingobacteriaceae > Mucilaginibacter > Mucilaginibacter sp. BGA-UO-ETr-C110. Next base: position 51,137 of record NZ_JCAQPB010000001.1, on the reverse strand, counting down.
GGGATATAGGTTGGTAACTAAAATACCAAAAGCAGGCAAATATTACAAGTTTAGGTTTAAAATCAATCTACAGCTAAGGTCTGCCATGTTATCCAACCAGAATTGATTAATCTTTTTATACTTTTCTGCTTGTGGTCGGTGTTATCACCACAGGCTAAATAATACAGACCTTGGACTGAATTTGATTAAATAATACAAGTATTTGCGGATCGGATTTTATCCTTAGCTTTATAATAAATGAGGAGTTCATAATATTTTGAACAACCAATAAACCAATACCAAATCATCATGAAAAAAGTATCATTCCTGTTATTCATGTTAACCTTTGCTTGCACTACAGCATTCGCACAATTAACTAAAGACCAGATCGTTGCCGAATGGACACGCGCCAAGGCATACACCAAAGCCTATCTGGATGCCATGCCTGCTGATGGTTACACGTTTAAGGCCACACCGGAGGTTCGCAGCTTTGCCGGCCAGATGCTGCATTTAGCCGATGACAACTACTTTTTTTTAAACAAAGTAAGCGATAAGCCAAGTCCGCTGGGTAAGGGCGTATCTTTAGAAAAAACCGTAGAGCAAAACAAAGAAGCGACAACCAAAGCCGTTTTAGATAGCTATGACTATGCTATCGGTGCGATACAGGGCATGACCGAATCACAATTCAGTCAAGAAGTAGCTTTGGGTAAGCTAAAATCGACCCGCGGCTTGTTATTGGTAAAAGGATTTGAGCATCAAACTCACCATCGCGGGCAAGCCACTGTTTACCTGCGCTTAAAAGGTGTAACCCCTCCGCCCGAAATGTTATTCTAACCGAATTAAAATTTGATTAATGCCACCCCGATGGGGTGGCATTTTTTTTGTATTCAAACCACAAAATTACGTTCTTGCCAGTATTATCCACCAACCAAAAAGTGACCTACATCACATAAATATTGCCTCCCTTTAAATGTGATGTAAGTCACACAGTCACCTGAATTTTCCTGCCTTATTTTGTTTCATAATGTTTAACCAAATAAAAACAAACAACATGAAACGTACAGCAAATGCTCATTGGAATGGCAACCTTAAAGAAGGTAAAGGACAAATATCTTCGCAAAGCACCATCCTTAACCAAACACCTTATTCGTTTAAAACCCGGTTCGAGTCGGGTATAGGTACCAACCCCGAAGAATTGATAGCAGCGGCACACGCGGGCTGTTTTACCATGTCGGTAAGCGCAGCGCTGGAGCGTGCAGGTTTTATAGCTAACGACCTGAACACCGAAGCCACGCTCGACGTGGATATGGCCGACCTTAGGATCACCGGCATTCACCTGGGTTTGAAAGCATCATCGATCGAGGGTGTATCAGCCGAAGCTTTTCAGCAAATTGCCGAAGGCGCTAAAGTCAACTGTATTGTATCCAAAGCGCTAAACGTGCCTATTACCTTAAATATTTTTTACCAATAATGAGGGAGATTTAATACCCTTATTCAGCCGATGGTGGGTGATACTACCGACCACCGGCTGAATCTAAATAACGCTATAAAACCAATCAACAATTATCTATATGAAAACGATCAAGAAAATGCTATATGTAGCATTGATAATTTCGGTGACTACTGTATTATTTATCGGAAAAGCCCATGCTATGCAGCCTTCCAACGATACTACGAAAATCCTCAAGCCTGCTTCAGCCCCCGAAGGATTTAAACATCAATACGCTATGGTAAACGGCGTCAAAATTCACTATGTGATAGGCGGTAAGGGCGACCCCCTGCTATTAGTACATGGTTTTGGGGAAAACTGGTACGTGTGGAACCGTGTGCTCTCTGAGCTTTCAAAACACTTTACTGTAATAGCACCCGACCTGCGCGGTATTGGCGAATCAGGTAAACCAGCCGGTGGTTACGACAAAAAAAACATGGCAGTAGATATGCATGAATTGATGACAAAATTAGGCTACCAGCATATTAATATCGCAGGGCATGATATTGGTATGATAGTGGCCTATGCCTATGCCGCCCAATTTCCCGGCGATGTTAAAAAGATCGCGTTTTTGGACGCCTTGCTGCCTGGTGTTGAACCGGTATGGAGCCAGATTAAAGCAAAGGCCTGGTGGTTTGGATTTTTTTCTCAGCCACATTCCGGCGAGATCGTATCAGGCAATGTAGGACTTTTCCTTACAGATTTCTGGCCGCCGCTTGGCTATAAGAATGACGCTTTTACACCAGCTGAAAGAAATGAATTTATAAGGGCTTATTCGGTATCGGGAGCAACTACCGGCGCATTTCACTGGTTCGGCGAATTTCCGCAGGATGTTATGGACGATGTAGAATTTATGAAAAACAAACTCCCCATGCCCTTACTGGCTTTAGGTGCCGATCATTTTGCCGGCTCATTTTTAGCAGATCACAGCAGGCTGGTGGCTAATGATGTACACGAAGTTATTATTAAGGACTGCGGTCATTGGGTGGTTCAGGAGCAAACCGCGCAGGTTCAAAAAGCCTTATTAGACTTCTTTTTGAACTAAATCACAGATTCTAAAAGCTGCCCTTGTAACCCGGGGTGGCTTTTTTGTTTTTTACACCTGTTGCTCAGGCAGTAATGCTGCGCCTGAGCGAGGCCATTTGGCCAGTGGTTGGTATTATCACCGACCACTATGATGTTTGTCTGATGTTGTCCTTTATCCAACCGGGAGTGACTGATCTTTTATATCTTTAGACATCAAATTTCAAAAAATTATGCCCCTTAATGCTGATAAGATATTTATTGAAACGCAAAAATATGATGAACCACGGGTACGATATTTTGCAGTTGCGCTATCTGTGTTAGTAATTATCGGTTTAGCCTATTCTTTAGCTGCCCCCGTACATACTGTTCCTGGTGTTATAGTGATAGGAGCCGTGGGCGGTGTGTGTGTCATGCTGGGTGTCGATATGTTTGTATTTTTTAGCAGCCTGTTTATAAAAATTGATGAGCATGGAATCATGCTGAAAGAGAAACCTTCGAAAACCGAAATACTGTGTAATTGGGAAAATATTGATCAGATAATTTTTCGCCAGTACAAATTTGGCATCTGGGGAGTAAGGAGTAGTAGAAAAAACGGAACGGCTTTTAATTTAAAAGGGAAAGCCGGTATCCAAATCATTTTTAAGAAGGGCCAAAAACTACAACTCGGGATACAAAATATAGAGGAAGCGAAATTGATAATTGAATATTATTTTAAAGTAGAAAATTCCTGATTATAGTTTATATTCCAACTATGATAACTACTTAGTTATATAAAAATACAAATCCATCAAGCTTATCACTATGAAATTTAATAAAGCAACTCTGCTGTTTCTGTTACTCCCGATTTTTGGATGCCATAATCAGCCTGACAAACAGAACGTCACGGCAAAAGATAAACTTAAAGATTCTATCAATAAGCAAAAAACTATTGATGAACAGATGGCTCAGAGAGACCGAACGAACGATGAACAGGAACCCCAGACACAGGCTGAAGAAAAAAAGCGAATAATAAACGCTTATGACCAGGTTCAAACTATTGATACCGTATTTACTACTGGTATTGAAAAGCTGCAATTCCATTTGAAATATTCCTGCTTAAAGGATAGTAAAATAGTGGTACCCAAAACATATGATCTGGACAGCAAAACACCCAAGCCATTTGTAACCCGTGCTTTTGTTTCAACTATTTTATTGATCAACAATGGAGATATTGTTTTGAATAAGCAATTCCAGGCGAGTGATTTTAATCCTTTTTTTGAAGATGTTTTTGGTGGCAATTTAAAAAAATACGGATCGATACTGATGCCTGAATTTTCCAGGAACAATATGGTTGGGCAGCAAATAGTGTTAGCTTATTCAGTTGCTATACCAACTACAGATATTGGCATTGGGATGTCATTAATAATTACCAAAGATGGTAAGTATAAAATTGTAAAAAACTCTAAATAAATTAAAATCCCCTTACCTATCCGCCTTTACCTTAGCCCGGATCACAGAATCTTTTTGCGCTGGGCTCAGCTTATAATTATACTGGAATAGTGCGCCTTCAAAATCGCCGTATGATGGATTTGGGATCACGATATAGCGGCTGCCAAATTCTTTTTGTAGTTTTTGGGTTATCGCGGTACGGTTTTCTTCTGTAGGGTGATTGTCATACAGCATATCAAAATCGGGCAGGTTATCGCCGCAAAGCAGCAGGATCTCATGTGTTTTTAATACTTCCTGGCGGCGCTCTTCTTTACTGGAATTGCCGTTCTTTAAAAACAAATGCTCGTCGTTGGCATTAGGCATGGCATATTTCTGCAGGTTGTACAGCGTAGCGCCGCGCTCGTTTTCGTTGCGGTTGGTGATATAGTAAATGGTGATGCCTTTAGATGCAGCGTATTTAAAAAATGCAGGTGCGCCGGGCACGGTATCGGCTACAGCCTTATCAGTCCACTGTTTCCAGGTTTTATCGCTGTAGTCCTGATTTTTTAAACCCTGAGCCGCATCATACGGACTATTATCCAACAAAGTTTCGTCAATATCGGTCACAATAGCCAGCGGTTTGGTGCTTACCTTTTTTACGCCTTCGTCCACACGCTGTTTAGCTATGTTGTAAGCCTGAAAACACAAGGCCCTGTATTCGGCGGCTCGCTGCTGCCATAGCGAGGCCCATATTTTACCATCATTGGCGATGGAGCTATTACCGTTAACAGCAGACGATGTAGTAGTTGCGGAAGAGGTAGTTGTTGTAGTTGCTTTTTTTGAGGCGCAGGCGCCGAGCACTAAAAGTGCTGGTATTAGATAACAATAGCTTTTTTTCATTTTTTGAGCATAAACCAATAGAATGTCATGCTGAACTCGTTTCAGCATCTCACATGCAAGGTTTACAGTATGCTGGCTACCTGTGCTGTGGGATCCCGAAATAAATTCGGGATGACTTATCAGACTTTATAAAAGTTCGGGCTTAATTTTATCCTTGAACTCCTTGGCAAATTTATTCAGTTTTGGCTGGATCACAAATGCGCAGTACGATTTATTGGGATTACCATTAAAATAGTTCTGGTGATAATCTTCGGCCGGGTAAAACTCACTAGCCGGGGTAATTTCAGTAACTATCGGATCATCAAATACATGCTCGTTGGTGAGTGTTTTGATCATGGCTTCCGATGCTTGTTTTTGTTCGTCGGTATAATAAAATATAGCCGAGCGGTATTGGGTACCCACATCGTTACCCTGGCGGTTCAGGGTAGTAGGGTTATGCGTTTTGAAAAACACCAGCAGCAATTCGTCGAGCGAAATTACGTCGGCATCATACTCCAGATGTATCACCTCGGCGTGACCGCTGGCACCGGTACAAACCTGCTCATAAGTAGGGTTTAAGATCTTGCCGCCCATGTAACCTGATGTTACTGAAGTTACACCTTTAAGGGATTGAAATACAGCTTCGGTGCACCAAAAGCAACCGTTGCCAAATGTTATTTTTTGTATGTTCATGCTATTTATAAACGAAGTTAATACTTGTTTGGTTTGGGCAGGTAATGTACCTTTTGAAAATGTCATTTAAATTACTAAATTAGTAATTACACTTCCACTAAAACCCTAAATTCATGAAAATTGCAGTATTAATTGCCCGCATTTTGTTGGGTCTCATCTTTGTTGTATTTGGTCTGAATTTCTTCTTTAATTTTTTACCGATGACCCCGCCGCCCATGTCGGCAAAGGCACAGGCTTTTAGCGGTGGTCTTTATGGTTCGGGCTATTTTTTCCAGTACATGAAAGTTATTGAAATAGCAAGCGGACTGGCCATATTATTTAACCGGTATACCGCGTTTTTTCTGTTGATATTATTCCCCGTCTCGGTAAACATTTTTCTGTACCATTCTATTTTGATGCCTTCCGGTGTACCAGTTGCAGCTGTTATTATCATACTGCATTTGTTTTTGGCTTTTGCCTATCGTAAATATTACGCCAGCATATTTACCGCTGTGCCTACCGTATCGTAAACCTTATATAAACAAAAAAGCCTCCCAACGTATATCAGGAGGCTTTTTTGTTTACTGGCTATTTTTAGTTTCCAGTATGAAGTTGAAGAAATTTTATTTTAACTTAGAAATCAAAAATTAAGTTAGTGAATTACTTCCTCGGTGGTTATTATCTTATTAAAGTAAGATTAGCAAATTTCGGGACAATTAAGGATAGACATATTCAAACTTGTAGCACATGTATAAATGATAGTTTACTAGAAAACTGGGCATATTCATGGGACACTCAAAATGACAAAAATTTAAATGAAATAATTTCATCATATAAGATACAAGAAACATTAATTCCAAAAATCAGGAGCTGGGTAGACCTCAAACTGGAGGAAGGTAAAATAGGTTTTGTTAATTTATTTCGGGATTTGCATTCGGCACAAGCTTATCAAGAGGCTTTCTTTTCTCATTTAAAAGACATTAAATTAATGGCAATCTATTTTGATGCACAAGAAATGGATCATTTAATTAATGAGTTCAATTCAGAAAATGACGCTCAAAGCAATATTGGATTATATCAAAACCTTAAAATGCGAATTCCAGAAATAAAAAGCGCTAATGAAAAGTTCATTGGTTATGATATTATTGGAATTGAACTCGATGGAAACTTTCATACTTTTCATTGCCATGATTTAGCCAACCGATTAGCTACAAATTTCAATATCCACACTAATGAATTTGGATTATACAATTCAATTCCTAACGTGAGTGAAGTTTTGGATTTTATGAATAATGAAGATAATGGATTTGAGCCTGTACCTTGGTTTATTGTAAAAACTACTCAAATATTAGCTTGATCGGCTAAATCTAATATTACAAAAAGCCTCCCGAAAATCGGGAGGCTTTTTGTTTACTGGCTCTTTTTGGCTTCCTGCATCGGGTTTGGCCCCGCAGTGGCGCCACGCGGCAGGGTTTGCTGTTTAAACAATTCAAACCTCGATGGCTGGTATTCGCGCGGCCAGCTGTTATTACTTTCGTCAATGTCTGCGGTTTCACGGTATGGATCGAGTTTGATGCCTTTTACTTCTTTGGTTTTGGCAAAAACCTTGGTGATCTTGTTCTCATTTTTACGCCAGATATAGGCTGATATTTTTTCAACCTCCTTAGTGCCGTCGGCATAGGTCCATTCAATAATTAAAGGAGTAACCAGGCCGCCTTTGTTAGTAAAGCTAACCTCGTAAAAGTAGTTCTTGCTATCGTATAGTTTCTTTTCGGCTGGAGTAGCTGCATTATACATGGCCTGATAGCTTTGTGAGGTCGCCGGCGTTGCCGCGAAACGATCCCATTTGCTGTAAAAATCCTGTAAGGAAGTATCGGCTTCAACCGCGAAACGGGTACCCGCTTCTTTATTACGGGTGGTACTGATATTTTCGAGGTTACGATCATACTGGGCACGGTCAGCAGTACCTTCTACAGCCGGGTTTTTGGTATTGAGGCGATAATATTTTACACTATCGATAGATACGTCAACAGGTTCAGTTCCGTAGAACCATCCGCGCCAGAACCAATCCAGGTCAACCGCCGAGGCGTCTTCCATCGTGCGGAAAAAATCGGCAGGGGTTGGGTGTTTAAAGGCCCAGCGGTGCGCGTATGTTTTAAAAGCGTAGTCAAACAGTTCACGCCCCATCACAGTTTCGCGCAATACGTTTAGCGCTGTTGCCGGTTTGGCGTAAGCATTGGGGCCAAACATCACAATGTTCTCAGAATTGGTCATGATGGGCTCCAACTGATCTTTCGGCAGTTTCATGTAATCAACGATCTTATAGGCCGGACCGCGTTGCGAAGGGTAGCGGCTATCCCACTCCTGCTCGGCCATGTATTGGCAAAAAGTATTCAAACCCTCGTCCATCCAGGTCCACTGGCGCTCATCGGAGTTCACGATCATTGGGAAAAAGTTATGCCCAACTTCGTGAATAATTACGCCGATCATACCGTTTTTGGTAGCCTCGCTATAAGTACCATCTTTTTCGGCACGACCATAGTTAAAACAGATCATCGGGTACTCCATCCCGTTGGAGGCTTCTACAGAAATAGCCACCGGGTACGGATAAGGGAATGTATGTTTTGAATAAGTTTTTAAAGTGTGCGCCACAACCTTAGTAGAGTACTTGCGATAAAGCGGATATGCCTCAGGGCCATAATACGACATGGCCATCACTTTTTTACCACCATCGATCTGGGTACTCATGGCATCCCAAACAATACGGCGTGAGGATACCCAGGCAAAATCACGCACGTTTTCGGCATGAAAGGTCCAGGTTTTGCGTGCTGATGCATGGTTTTTCATCGCCTGTTTTACCTCATCCAAAGTAACTATTTCCTGCGGACTTGTTGCCGATTGCGCAGCGTTCCAGCGTTTAAGCTGTGCCGCGGTAAGCGTTTGCGCATAGTTGGAGCATTGACCTGTACCACCCACAATATGATCAGCCGGTACGTTCATACTTACCTTAAAATCACCAAAGGTTAGGGCAAACTCACCACGACCGATGAACTGTTTGTTTTGCCAGCCCTGGAAATCGCTGTAAACAGCCATACGCGGGTACCATTGGGTCATGGTGTACAGGTAATTGCCATCCTCCGGAAAGTATTCATAACCACCCCGGCCACCTATAGTTAAACGGTCTGATATATTATACCACCAGTTAATTTTAAAGCGGAATTTTTGTCCCGGCTGTAAAGTAACAGGCAGCTCAATGCGCATCATGGTTTGGTTAATGGTATAGGTTAGTGTGTTGCCATTGGCATCTTTAACACTCACAATATGGTTACCCAGGTCAAGATCATGCCCCATAATGCCCTGCAACTGACGGATGGTCATTTTGCTTTGCATTTTGCTCTCGTCAAACTTAGCGCTTTCGGCATCCTTTTTATGCTCATTCTCGTCCAGCTGAAGCCACAGATAAGTGAGTGGATCGGGCGAATTGTTTGTATATGTGATGGTTTCGTTACCGTCTAAACGCTGCTTATCATCGTTAAGGGTAGCGCTGATCTCGTAATCGGCCTTTTGTTGCCAGTATTTTGGACCGGGAGCGCCGGAGGCCGAACGGTACTCGTTGGGCGTAGAGATCATGGTGCCCAACTGCTCAAAGCGGTTACCGTGGTTTGAGCCGGGATTGTTATCATACTGCGCCCAGGCAGCTGATGTTAATAGTGTACAGGAAAATAATGCGAAGTAAAATTTATTCATCTGAATTTTATGAGTAAAAAGCGTTCAATGCACATGATAAAAGCAATTCCAAATATAGCCGACGAAAGGAACATTGTCCACTCGCGTTGTGGTGTTTTAGCAAATTTGATGAGGAAATAAGAGATAAGTAACGCAGATATTACAATTAACACCTGCCCAAACTCCAATCCAAGGTTAAAAGCGAACAGCTGCGCGGTAATATTACTGCTGTTACCGAGCAAACTTTTGAGGTAATTGGAGAAACCCATGCCATGTATCAGCCCGAAAAAAAGCGCCAGTGTATAGTTAAGGCGCATAGTTGTTGCCGTTCGTTTTTTGTTGAATACATTTACCAAACTGGTAAAAACAATGGTTACGGGTATCAGAAATTCAATAAGCGATGTATTGATATGGATGATATTTAAAACACTTAATGCCAGCGTGATAGAATGCCCAATGGTGAAAGCGGTAACCAGCACCAGTACCTTGCGCCAGTCGGCCAGTAAATAAGTTCCGCACAGTACGGTTACAAACAAAATATGGTCGTACCCGGCCCAGTTACAGATGTGCTGCCATCCCAGCTCAAAGTATAAAGAAAAATCAGTCATGTAGTCAAATTCGCAATTGCCAATAAAATTAACGTTTTTTGTGTAAAACAAAACAAGTTAACGCAATTATGTTGCAATTAATAGTCATCAGCTGGCTCAGCTTCTTCCACCCATTTTATGTGAGCGTTACCGAAATTAACCATAATGCCCGCACCCAGGCGGTTGAGGTAAGTTGCCGCATATTTTATGACGATCTGGAACGCACGCTGGAAAAACAATACCACACCCGCGTAGATATTGTTAAACCTGCCGATAAAAGTAAAATGAACCAGTTGCTGAACGATTATATTAAAAAGCACCTGATCATTAAAGCCGATGGCAAAGTGCTCGCGTTAAGTTATGTAGGTTATGAAATTCAGGAAGATGCCGCCTGGACTTACTTTGAGGTAAAGGGCATCAGCAAAGCAAAAAAAATCGAGGTACATGACGATCTGCTGTTCACCGAGCATCCCGAACAGATCAACATGCTACATGTAACCGTGGGTGGCCAACGCAAAAGCACCAAACTGAGCAATCCGGAAAGCGACGCTGCTTTTGAGTTTTAAACCTCACCCCGGCCCTCTCCAAAGCAGAGGGAGCTAAAAAACACCTTCCTCTTCAAGCGATAAAATAATTACCCGATTTCACTATTCCATAATTATTTATAATTTAGTGTCAAAAACACAATTAAAATCTAAATAATTATGCCTCCTTTAAAACTGTCTTTACTAAAGCATGGTCTGCTTTGTATGGTGATGCTGACCTGCTTAAATTCCTTTGCCCAACAGAGCCGGCAAACCATTGATTTTGATAAAGGCTGGCGATTTAATTTAGGTGCTGTTAATGATGGACAGCTACCCGGTTTAAACGATGCCGGCTGGCGCTCATTGAATCTGCCGCATGACTGGAGCATTGAAGGAAAATTTAGTAAAGACAATCCGGCCACACCCGAAGGTGGGGCCCTGCCGGGTGGCATAGGCTGGTACCGCAAAACATTTACCGTTCCCGCCGCGTCAAAAAACCAATTGGTTTATATTGATTTTGATGGCGTTTATCAAAAAAGCGACGTTTGGATCAATGGCCATCACCTGGGTTTCAGGCCTAATGGCTATATCTCATTCAGGTATGAGCTTACACCCTATTTAAACTTCGGTGGTAAAAACGTGATCGCGGTTAAGGTTGATAACTCAGTACAACCCAACTCACGCTGGTACTCCGGCTCGGGTATTTACAGGAATGTGTGGCTGATAACTACCAATAAAGTAGCAATTGATCATTGGGGAACTTATATCACTACACCCGAAGTCAGCAGTGCATCAGCAAGCGTAAACTTAAAAGTCAAAGTAAAAAACAGAACCGGTAAAAAGGAAGTTTTTACAATCAAAACATCTGTTTATGACGAAACAGGTAAAGTAGTATCGGCAGGTGGTTCCATCCCATCCAAAACTGATTTACAGGATACGGTATTTGAAAACTCCATTAATCTTACCGTTAAAAATCCTCATTTGTGGTCGGTTAACCAACCTTACTTATACAAGGTAGTAACACAGGTGATCAGCGGAAAAACAATAGTTGATACTTACACCACACCTTTAGGTATTCGGTACTTTAATTTCGACGTTGATAAAGGTTTTAGCCTGAATGGCAAACCCATGAAGATCCTGGGTGTATGTGATCATCACGACCTCGGTTCATTGGGTGCAGCCATCAATACCCGTGCACTGGAACGCCAGCTGCAAATTTTAAAAGCAATGGGTTGCAATGGGATCCGTACATCACACAATCCGCCAGCTCCCGAGCTGCTTGACCTTTGCGATAAATTGGGCTTTATTGTAATGGATGAAGCTTTTGACTGCTGGGACTGGAAAAAAGAAAAATATGATTACCACCTATTTTTTAAAGAATGGCACAAACGCGACCTGGAAGATCAGATCCTGCGCGATCGTAACCACCCCAGTGTGATGATCTGGAGTATCGGTAACGAGATCCCGCAACAGCACGATACTTCGGCCCTGCGGATCGCTCCGGAACTGGCAGCCATTGTACATAATCTTGATAAAACCCGTCCTATTACCGCCGCCAATAATAACCCCGATACCAGTAATAAGATCATCAAATCGGGCGCTATTGATCTGGTAGGTTATAACTATCATGAAGGTGAATACGCCAAATTTCATGACCGATATCCGGGCAAAAAATTCATCGCTACAGAAACCACTTCGGGCCTGGAAACCCGCGGGTATTATGAAATGCCATCAGATAGCATCCGGATCTGGCCTGAGCGATGGGATAAACCTTTTGTACGGGAGGGCAACAATGTTTCGGCCTATGACAATGTACGACCACCATGGGGCTCAACCCATGAGGCTACCTGGAAGGTGATGAAAAAATATGACTTTCTTTCGGGCATGTTCATCTGGACAGGCTTTGATTACCTGGGCGAACCTACGCCTTACAGCTGGCCATCGCGCAGTTCCTACTTTGGCATAGTTGACCTGGCCGGTTTCCCTAAGGACGTTTACTATATGTACCAGAGCGAATGGACAGATAAGCCTGTGCTCCATATTTTCCCGCACTGGAACTGGGAAGCCGGGAAAACAGTTGACGTTTGGGCCTATTATAATCACGCCGATGAGGTGGAACTTTTCCTGAATGGCAAGTCGCTGGGTATTAAAAAGAAAACCAGCGACGATCTGCATATCATGTGGAGGGTAAAGTTTGAGCCCGGCATATTGAAAGCTGTATCGCGCAAGAATGGTAGGGTTGTTTTAACCCGCGAGATCCATACCGCGGGTGCACCAGCAAAAATTGAGCTATCTGCCGATCGTAAACTGATTGCTGCTGACGGGAAAGATCTGTCGTTCATCACCGTAAAAATTCTGGACAAGGATGGCAACGTTGTACCTGATGCCGACAACCTGGTTAATTTTAAAATTAACGGAGAGGCATTTATCGCCAGCGTTGATAACGGCGACCCGGTTAGTCACGATTCCTTTAAAGTAAATTACCGTAAAGCATTCCATGGACTGGCACTGGCTATTGTACAGACTAAAGAAAAAGCAGGTGTTATTAACTTTACGGCCACATCAAATGGTTTGCAAAGCGCGTCGGTTGTATTAACGAGTAAGTAAAAAATAAAGGAGTCATCCTGAATTTATTTCAGGATCTCTCCGGACGGTTATACAACCTTGCATGTGGGATGCCGAAACAAGTTCGGCATGACTTGATACTTAATATAAATGAGCGCCCTATTATACCTGGCGCTCATTTATATTTTATTACTCTTCCTTTTTCAGGATGCCTTTTTCAGCCATTTCATCAATCAGCGTTTTGCCAAAATCCCAGAGGGTTTGCGAGCCGTGCTGAATAATACTGTTTTTTTGTACCACTTTATCGTAACTAACGTTGTGCTCCCGCCAGACAACACCATTATTAGAAACATCCTGAAGTAGCGGTTCCAACCTGTCCATCGCACGGGCAAATTTAGCTTCTGGGGTTTCGCCAGCTTCAAACTCTTCCCATATGGCAGTAAATTCTTCGGTTTGTTCTGGTGGCAACAGGCCAAAGATCCTTTCGGCGGCTTTACGCTCGGCTTCGGTATTGGTGTGGTTAAGTACCGTATCGTACAAAAATACATCACCAGCATCAATCTCCACCACATCATGTATCAGCAGCATTTTGATCACTTTAAGTGTGTCTACAAGTTGGTTGGAGTGCCCGGCCAAAACCATGGCCATAACCGCTATGTGCCAGCTGTGCTCTGCGTCGTTTTCACGTCTGTCGCTGTTAAAAAGGCGGGATTTACGCTGGATATACTTTACTTTGTCTATTTCGTGGATGAAGGCCACTTGCTGAAGGAGATGCTCAAAATTCATATGTTATGTTTAAGCATTGCAAATGTAACTCATATTTAAAACTTATCCACTGTTTTAATGAAAAAGAAACAGGATACGGTTTGCTTTGTTATTAAATTATAGTCTAAAAATTACGCATTTTTTGTACTATCTGACACATCCTAATTCACAAAAATTGCTGTAACTTGCTTGCATATTAGTTAACTTTTCTAAAAATAATTGCCGTTGACGTATGACCGTATTAGAAAACGAGTTTCTCAAAGTAGCCATTGATTTGAAAGGCGCGCAGCTCAGTTCATTTTATAACAAAGAAACCGGTATTGAGCACCTTTGGCAGGCCGATCCTGATATTTGGCCCTGGCATTCGCCTAATCTTTTCCCGATTGTAGGCGGCCTGATCAACAACCAGTTACTGGTTGAGGGAAAGGCGTATGATATGGCAAGGCATGGCATTGCAAGGCAATCAGAATTTATTTTGCTGGAAGCCGATGAGGTGTCGGCCAGTTTCTCGCTCCCTTACTGCGAAAAAACCTTACTGGTATATCCGTACAAATTTGACTACCAGATCTTATACACCCTTATCGATAATTCGCTGAGGATAACCCACAAGGTGATCAACCTGGATAAAAAAACCATTTATTTTTCGGTTGGTGCTCACCCGGCTTTTAACATACCCTTTTTTAAAGGCGAAAACTATGAGGATTATTACCTTGAATTTGAAACTGACGAGCACCTGGAAGCCAACATGCTATCGGCCGATGGCTTTTTTACCGGCGAAACGCATCCGGTAGCAACCCCAGGTAATAAACTCTACTTAACCCGCCATTTGTTTGATGCCGACGCACTTGTTTTTAAACAGCTCAACTCCCGGATGGTTACTATTAAAAGTAAAAAGCATGATCAATCTGTTTCGGTTGAATTTCCACACTATAATTACTTAGGCGTATGGGCCAAGCCCGGCGCCGATTTTGTGTGTATTGAACCCTGGCTGGGCTGCGCTGATACGCAGGATCACCACGTAAACATCAACAAAAAAGAAGCCATACAAACCCTGCATGCAGGCCATGTTTTTGAAGCCCCCTATTTTATTAGTCTTTAGGCAGGATTTTTGCTATAAAAAAAGAAGGGAAGCAGTAAAACATTTTTGCTGCTTTTTTATTTTACAATAATTAAACACAACACGCTATTAAAACTAATTAACATGAAAAAGAAAATTTATCTTATCGCCCTTACGATGCTGCTTTCTGTTGCGGCATTTAACAGTTATGCATCTACCGCTACAGACGGTGCTTTAACTATATTGAGTAAGGAACAAATTGCCAGTATGACCACTGAGCAAAAACAAGCCCGTGTTGAAGAGATCAAAGCCCGGGTGAACGAAATTAAAGCTATGGATAAGTCTGAACTTACCAAGCAAGATAAAAAAGAGTTACGTACCGAACTTAAAGGTTTAAAACATGAAGCCAATGCATTAGGTGGTGGTGGTGTTTACTTATCAGTAGGTGCTATTATCATCATCATTTTAGTATTGATCCTGATCCTGTAATCGGCATTATAAAATAAAGAAGGCCTCCTGATGTATTTGGGAGGCCTTTTTATTTATACCGTTTTTTGAACCGAAAGTTTCCTGAGTTCGTCTTTTGCTTTGGCAAACCAAATCCGGTTGCTTTTCCGTTCCATCGGACTCAAGTGGGGTTGCTCTTCCAGCATATCTGCAAAAACCTGGTAAGCGTCGTTATCCCGACCGGCCCTTGTTAAAAACAAACCATATTCATAGCGTGGCTCAAAATAAGAATACCGCCCTTTCATGGCTTTAAATTCGTTTTCGGCCAATACCATTTGTCCGGTATGCTCAAGCGATTTTGCATACAGTATATGCGCCCTTGAACGGGTAAACTGGGGCAGGTTATATAATTTTTTTGCAATGGGGATCACTTCGTCATACCGCTGCTGTTCAAAATAAGCAATGATGAGTTGGGCCAACACATGTTCGTTTTCTGAGAAGGCCCCGGTGAGGCTGGCGGTATATAGTTCAACCGCTTTATCGGTATAGCCTGCGGCCAGGTAGGCATCGGCCAGTTTTACCTTATTGGCAAAGGTGTCGGTAAAGCGCAACTCATCTTCCAGCTTTTTGATCTTGCCGCCCGGGTTCAGTACAGCGCCCACATCTATTTTGGGGGCCTTGATGATATTCCGGTTCGAAATCATTTCGCTATAGATATATACGATACAGCCTATAATCGGTATAAATACAATGAGCCAGATCCATCTGCTAAGCGTACCCCGGCGAGCGCTATGAATAGCACACAGGATCTGCAAACCAATAATAATATAATAATAGGAACCGCCGCCGCCAAAAAACATATTCATTGTAAAAGATAAAGGTGATTTGTATGATCAAAAATAAAAAAACGAAGCGGTAAGCAAATATACTTTCATCAGAAAATCAATATTTTATCCGTCTATTTCGTATTTTGGTCTTAAAGCAACAAAGCCACCGGTATTTACTCGCGGTGGCTTTGCTGTTTTATTTAAAAGAGTCCCAACTGCCCTTTATCATCCAACTGGATATCATCCGGGTTAGTGATCTCAAAATCAACTTTTTTGTGTACTTCTTTGGGTTGATCGTCTGATGGTTCCGGTTCTTTGGCTTCAGGCGCTTTCGGTTCCTGTTTTGAAGCAGCAGGTGGTTTTGGTGGTTTCTGTGCTTCCACTTTAGGCTGCTCCACTTCCGTTTCCTGTTCTGTCAGTTCAGGTTCTTCGTCCGGTAACTGATCAACAGGTTCATCTGAACCTGTTTCTTCATCCAGTACGGTTTCCGGTTCTTCTGTATCAAGGGGTTCATCCGCGCTTTCGCTATCAGCTATCAGTTCCACCGATTTCACAGGGAATTGCGACAGGCGGTTACCCATGGCCTTCATGCCTTTTACATCAATCAGTTCGGCCAGATTTATTTCAATTGTTTCGGGAGTTTGTTCTTTACCTTTCAGTTGTACCACACTCACCAGCGGCGACTCCTTAGCCATCAATATCAGTTTTGATCCGGCTTCTTCACTGATGATACTTACCTGTTTGCCTAAAGCGATAGGCTCAAATGAGAAACGCTTGACCATATAATTTTTCGATTTGCCATCCAGGTGGATCACCGAATAAACTTTTTTAGGATCATATTTTTCGATCAGGATCATCTTATCATCAAAATGATTATTCAGATCAAAACTGGTGAGTTCGTATACTCCATTACTCAGCACATTCAATATACGGTCGTCGCCATCAAACTCGCCCAGGTATTTACCGCGGCTATCGGCATTCAGGCGTTTCAGGATATCATCATACCAGATCTTACGACCAGCCAGTGTTGATACACCTTTACTTTTCAGGATGATCTTTTTAACAGGGTATTTGGTGATAATGTTACCCATAGAGCCACGGCCTTTGATCGCCAGGACAGCAAAATCCTCATCAAACTGCAGTTTTTTCAGTTTGGAATGAGGTTTTAATTGAACGTTCACCACTTCGGCTTCGCCATTAGGGTTAGCGCTAAAATAAAGCACCCTGGTGCCCTTCGTGCCTTTGGTGAGGTCATACTCCTTATCGCGGGTTACTCCGACAACCGAGAAACGTTTAATATAGCTGATGCCGCTTGTACCATCCTTATAGATCATGTTGTATACGGTACGCTCGTCATTCTTTTTAAATACGGCAACGTGTATGATCTCCTTACCCACAAATACCTTGTCCTGCACTTTGGTAATGATGCAACGTCCATCGGCACGGAAAACAATGATCTCGTCAATATCCGAGCAATCACCTACCAGTTCATCCTTTTTAAGACCGGAGCCTATAAAACCATCCTCACGGTTAACATATAGTTTTACGTTAGCCAGTGCTACCTGGGCAGCCTCTACCCTATCAAAGGTTCGCAGTTCTGTTTTACGTTCACGATCCTTACCATATTTTTCCTTGAGTTTCTCGAACCAGGCAATGGTATAATCCGTCAGGTGTTTCAGATGATGTTTTACCTGTTTGATCTCGTTCTCCAGTGTTTTCATCAACTCATCCGCTTTTTTAACGTCAAAGCGGGTGATGCTGCTCATGGGTTTGTCGATCAGTTTTTTATAATCCTCAGGTAATATCTCCCGGTAAAACTGCGGGAAGAAAGGTTCAAACAAACGATTCAATACCTCTAATACGACTTCAAAATTGCCCGAGTTTTCATATTCGGGGTGCTTGTACATCCCCTCCTGTATAAATATTTTTAATAGTGAACTGAAGAAGATACGCTCCATCAATTCCTTCAGCCTGATCTCCAGTTCCTGCTTCAGCAAGTCTTTGGTAAAAAAGGTACTTTCGCTGAGCATATCATTCACGCTCATGAACCGTGGCTTATCATTCTGGATAACGCAGGTGTTGGGCGATATGGATACCTCACAATCGGTAAATGCATACAGCGCGTCGATAGTTACATCGGGCGAAATACCGGGTGCCAGGTGTATCATGATCTCGACATGCTGAGCAGTATTATCTTCGATCTTTTTGATCTTGATCTTACCCTTATCATTGGCCGATATCACACTATCGATCAAACTGCCGGTAGTGGTTGAGAAGGGAATCTCTGTAATAGCCAGCGTTTTTTTATCGCGCTCTACAATTTTAGCACGCACACGGATCTTGCCGCCGCGTTGTCCTTCGTTATATAAGGATGCATCAGCCATGCCGCCTGTCGGGAAATCGGGCAGCAGATTGGGCCGCTCCCCTTTCAATACAGCGATAGATGCATCTATCAGTTCAATAAAATTATGCGGTAATATTTTGGTAGCCAAACCTACAGCTATACCTTCGGCACCCTGTGCCAGCAGCAAAGGAAACTTTACAGGAAGTGTAATAGGCTCTTTGTTACGCCCGTCATAACTGGCCTGCCAAACGGTAGTATCGGCGTTAAAAACAACATCAAGCGCAAATTTCGACAAGCGCGCCTCAATATAACGTGGTGCCGCTGCCGAGTCGCCGGTTACCGGATCGCCCCAGTTACCCTGGCAATCTATCAGCAGGTTCTTTTGCCCAATCTGCACCATGGCATCGCCAATAGAGGCATCCCCGTGCGGGTGATACTTCATGGTATTACCTATTACGTTGGCTGCTTTATTAAAACGCCCGTCATCCATTTCCTTGAGGGAGTGCAGGATACGGCGTTGTACAGGTTTTAGTCCATCATTGATATGCGGAACAGCACGGTCGAGAATTACGTAAGAGGCATAATCCAGAAACCAGTTTTCGTATAACCCGTCGAGTGAGGTAACATTATGTAATTTTTGTTCATTGCCTGCGGGTATATCGTTTTGATTCAGATCTTCACTCATTATATGCTAAAAAACTTTTGGATGGGTAAAGATAAAAAATTATGCGCGATTACTCATAGTCCATAGACCATGGTCCATAGTTAAAGACTTAATAGCTATGGACTACTCTTCACAACTTACTTGCGCTCGTTTGTAACGAGTGCTTATTGTGGAACGGCGATTGCATCGCCCTTGCGTTCAAACGCAAACCCAGGTTAAGCACTCGTTGCAAACGAGGGCAAGGCTAATACTTAAAAGATTGATGGAAGCATCATCCTTAAACAGGCAGGCCATTTTGTTAAAAGTGGGTTTACATGGTTTACACTTTTCATGGTTTACATTGACTTATTTTATTGACAATCAGATAATTATATATTTACCTTCATAATAATATGTAAACCATGTTTTTATAAGCCCGTAACTACCCATACTATTTTTGTTTCTCTTGATTCTTGGCTCTTAGCTCTTGACTCTCCAGCTGCGCTAAATCATTACAAATAAACAAGCCATACTTGTTATCCATATTCAGCACCTTGCCTTCCAGTACACTTTGCCCGGCACTGGCTGGGTTATTACCCCGTCCCAGGGGCCAGCTGCCATTAGTATATAAAATACTGATACCCGCTGTACTGGCCAGACTCAGTCCGAAGTCGGTACAATTATTTTTGTTGAGATTGTAATTTTTCTGATCGAACTGCTTTATTACTTTCAGGATCCTTTTAAATCTTCGCTCTGATATAAATTTACCCACGGTTTCGTCCCAGCCATGCTGCTCGTCATTTTTAAAAACTGATCCCGTTGTCGGGAATATCGGCGTGGCCGATAAAAAGTGGTCTTTTTTGGGATAGAATCCGAACGAACGAGATACCGATGTAGAGTCGGCGTTATACTTGATGAGGGTTATAAAGGTATGCCCTACCTTACTTAACTTCACAAATATTCTCCGTTTACCGGATACCGGTTGTGATATATGGATCAACAATGCGTAAGCTGAGGCTTTTTTGCCGTCATCAAAAGGATCGATGATATTCGCCAGTTGCTCTGGTTTCGATTTTATTTCCCTGTCGGGGTGATCATAGGTACCAGAATCAGCGGCCAGCATTTGCTCATCCGCTTTGTTTATAGCCAATAAATCAGCAATTGATGCATTACTCTGTAAATTTACCTTTGTAAAAGTGAGTTTACTATTTGAAACACGGGAGCTATCCATAACCACAGAGTCTGTTAAATGCACACCGGCATGTTCATCTTCCACCTGTAGTGTTTTAAAATAACACTTCATCGCCAGCGGATACATCCGGAGGCGGGCAAATATATTAGCCATATGGTAATAAAACTTGTGGCTCCGTTTTTTGTCGCTGGTTACTGCTTTTACCTGGTCGGCTTTTAAGAGAGCTGCAATAGGTCGGGCATCATGTTTTTTGCCATATACATCAAGACTGGCTACTTTTTGCAGATAGCTTTCTTCATCAAAGTCAGCCGCGCTCAGGGTATTATCCGCAGCAACATCGGGCTTTTTAAAGGCATTGGCCGCAATTATCCTGTTATGCACACCGCCAGAATCAACCCGTAACTGCGCATACCTAATTACCGGGGCATCCTGTGCATAAAGCGGTACCTGTAGTGATAGTAATATAATGGCACTATATCCTATCCATCGTAATAATGCTTTCATTTAATTAATTGCTGTTTGGTTGAACCAACGTATACTAAAACAAAAAGGCCTTCATAAACTGAAAGGCCCAACAACAAATATTGATCTGTATTTTATGCCGCCCCTCTACAATAACCTGATACTACAACACTTAACGTTGCATATAGTGTTAATAATATGTGTGGCGTTTGTAATCATATAGATACAAACATACAAATAGTCTACAAATTTAGTAGTCATTTTGTAAAAGAAATTTGTACACTTGTTTATCAATAGCATTTTAGGGCTTATTATATGAATACTTACGCTTTAATTACCGGGGCCAGCAAAGGCATAGGCCGGGCTTTAGCCCTGCAACTGGCAAAAAAAGGATACCCTGTTTTACTGGTAGCCCGCTCCGCAGATGAGCTGCAAGCATTGGCAACCGAAATAATAGTTCAGTACCAGGTAAAAGCCCAATGGCTGGCTATTGATCTGTCTGAAACTGATGCTACAGAACGGGTTATAAAATGGTGCAACGATAATACCTACCCCGTGTCCATACTGATCAATAACGCAGGTTATGGCCTTTGGGGTAGTTTTGAAACTGTAGACATAACAGGGCAACTCAACGTGATCGGTTTAAACATCAATACGCTGGTAAAATTAACCCATGGATTCATACCCTTATTAAAGCAACAATCCCGGGCTTATATTTTAAATGTGGGCAGTACCGCGGCCTATCAGGCAGTGCCCACACTGGCTATTTACTCGGCAACAAAAGCTTTCGTATTGTCGTTTACCAGGGCCCTGAGATATGAGCTCAAAGATTCTGTTATATCGGTAAGCTGCCTTAGCCCCGGCCCTACCGATACGGGTTTTGCCCACCGCGCGGGCCTTGATGCTTTTGCCGATCTGGCTGCTAAGTTCAATATGCAGCCTGAAGAGGTCGCGGCAATAGGGTTAAAAGGCCTATTCAACAAAAAGGCAGAAATTGTACCCGGTTTGTTGAACAAGCTTTCGGTGACCGGGGCCAGGCTCCTGCCCAAAGCCCTTATTGAAAAAATAGGGGGTGATTTGTATAAGAGCAAGTAGACATCACCAAATGATAATCAAAAGCAATTAATTAATTCTATGTCATTGCGAGCGATAGCGTGGCAATCTCATCATATGTTCGTCGATGAGCATAGCTACGGGATTGCTTCGTCGTTCCTCCTCGCAATGACATGTGAGAAAGAGTTTTAAAAAATATTTTCATAATTATTTGTTTTTTCCGAATCACTTGCTACATTTGCATTGTCTATTAAATCTATAGACATTATATATTAAATAATTGACAACAAAAATTTCACATATAACCAATGCATGTTACATGCGAATGCCTTTCCCCAAGAAGGTAATGGTTTGTTGTTGTTGATCTTTTTCACCCCGCTACATACTACAATACAATTACCTGCTATCATATAGCCAGGGGATTTCCGCATCATTTTTTTACTATTTACATTTTCAACATGAGTACCGTATATAAAAAATTCATTTTAGGCGATAAGCTTACCACCGAACAACATCACTTTTTTAATGAGCATGGTTTTATTCATTTCAAGAATTTCATTAATCCCGAAACCGTGCAGCTGATCACCAGGGCATCTGAACAGGTGCAGGAACAATGGATAAAAAACGAGGTAGCCAAGGTTAATGGCGTACCTATTAAATACGGTAAGGACCTGAACGGCGACACCATTGTACAGCGTTTTGCTTTTATTAACCAGCATCATCCTGTATTTGCTGAGTTTATACAGGATCCCCGATTTAACACCTTACTTGATATTATTGGCCCCGATGCCAGGTTTGGGACCCACGAAAAAGATGGAATGGTGCTTAACCACTATGTAAACAGCGAGCAAAGTAGTTTTACCAAAATGGGTTGGCATACCGATGGTCTGCGTGATATTTTCCATGGTCAAAAGCTAAATCCTATGCTGAATGTAGGCATCCACCTGAGTACGCTGAAACCCGAAAACGGTGGCTTAAGGATCTTGCCCGGAACTCATAAACAAGGACTTTACCAAATGCTTTTTAAAAAGAAATATTTCCTGGATCACGATGCCGACGAGAACGAGCTGGCCATTACACCAGAAGCCGGCGACCTTACCATTCACGATGGTAGGCTATGGCACCGGGTAGCCCAATCATCGGTCATTGGTGAGGCCAGCCGTCGCCGGGTGATCTATGTACCTATTATAGCAGGTAAGTACGCTCCAAAAGATGCCAACAGCCCTACCGTGTTTTATCAAAAATTTGCAGGTTTAGTTAAATAATCAGATGCTTATACTTTTATTGTTCGGTTATTTAGCACGCACAGGTAAGCTTGCCCCGGCGCAAAACGCATTAATAAAATTAAAATATTATTATAAAGGCAGGCGCGCTGCCTTTGTACGTGTATTAAGTTAATGCGAAATATTATAAATAAAAATAATTACAATTTAATCTACTAAATACATAGATTTAATAGATTAAATATTATATTTGCAACAGAAAGTTTATAAATGGTGGTTCATTTCATATAACTCAAAAGCAGGCGCTGGTTCGGCAGCAAACGGATGGGTTCGACTCCCTCCCCTGCATCTCTCTTCTCTCATATTTATGTTTTATAATTGGTTAATTAGAGTTCCTGCCCATCAGGAGCTCTTTTTTATTTTACCCCTTCGGATGATTATTTAATAATTTGATAAAATGAATTTTACTTATTAAAAAAATTTAAAAAGTGTTTGAAATTAAAAATTAGTTTTATTAAGTTTGTAACAATAATGTACAGCATGTTATTCAACGGAATTTACTTTAGCCTCATGTCGGTGAGGTTTAAAAGGTTTTGTTAATTGGTTTGATAAAAATCCTCGTTTCGGCGGGGGTTTTTTGTATAGTGACTTTTTTTATTCATCATATAACTATAACACAGGTTCTTAGAAAATTATGGCCCGATTAAATTTATTGGAAGAGACCCGGTACGAGAAGCTGCCGGTAAGCGTTTATGGTACCCAGCAACAAGCCTCGGTAGCGGTGGCTGCCCGCATTGCAGCACTCATCCGCGACAAACAAAGTAAGGGTGAAAAAACCGTGCTCGGTTTGGCTACCGGTGTTACCCCCATTCGTGTGTATGCCGAACTGATTCGTTTACACCGTGAGGATGGTCTTTCTTTCCGTGACGTGATCACTTTCAATCTCGATGAGTATTTTCCCATGAAACCTGATGCAGCTCAAAGCTACGTGACTTTCATGTATGAGAACCTCTTCAGCCATGTAGATATTGATAAAGCCAATGTACACATCCCCGATGGTACCCTGGATAAAGATGATGTGGTAGCTTTCTGTTTAAACTATGAGCGCCAGATCGAAGAACTAGGTGGCCTTGATCTCCAGATCCTGGGTATTGGTCGTACCGGTCACATCGGTTTTAATGAGCCGGGCTCTGCCCCTAACTCGGGCACGAGGTTGGTGACCCTGGATGACCTGACCCGCAGTGATGCCGCCCGTGATTTTGGTGGAAAAGCCAATGTGCCTACCAAAGCCATCACCATGGGCATCGGCACCATTTTTAAAGCCCGTGAAATTATCCTGATGGCCTGGAGCAAGAAAAAAGCGCCGATCATCAAAAAAGCCGTGGAGGGCGAAATGTCTGGCGAAGTGCCGGCTACTTACCTGCAATTATCGGATCATGTAGAATTTGTACTGGATGAAGCTGCTGCTTCGGAACTCACCCGTTTTGATACTCCATGGCTGGTTAAAGATTGTTCATGGGAAGATAATGTGTTAAAGAAGAAAGCGGTGATCTGGCTGGCCGACACGATTGGCAAACCGGTATTGAAACTCACCGAAGAGGATTACAACAACCATGGTATGGCGCAGCTGGCTGTAGAGCAGGGCCCGGTATACAACATCAACATTGATATTTTTAACCAGATCCAGCATACCATTACCGGATGGCCGGGTGGCAAGCCCGATGCGGATGATTCGCAGCGTCCGGAGCGTGCTTTACCTGCTAAAAAACGGTCGATCATTTTCTCTCCGCATCCGGATGATGACGTGATCTCCATGGGTGGTACTTTCATCCGTTTGGTAGATCAGGGGCATGATGTACACGTGGCTTACCAAACTTCGGGGAATACCGCCGTTTGGGATGATGATGTTTTGCGTTATATGGAGTTTGCCATTGATTTTACCAATTCTATCGGTGAAGATCCTGGTCACCTGAAAAAACTATATGAAGAGATGCGCGGCTTTTTCCCGCAGAAACAACCCAACCAGATCGATACACAGGAGATCCGCAATGTAAAAGGTTTTATTCGTAAGACGGAAGCCATCTCGGGTGCCCGTTACGCGGGTTTACAGGATGACCATATCCATTTTATGGCTTTGCCTTTTTACGAGACCGGCAAAACCAAGAAAAACGCGGTGGGTGAGGAAGATATCCTGCTGACCATTGAATTACTACAAAAAGTAAAACCGCAGCAGATCTTTGCTGCCGGTGATTTTGCCGATCCGAATGGTACGCATTTGGTGTGTTTCAACATTATCCTGGCTGCTTTGGCCCGCCTGAAAGGGAAAGAGGCCTGGGTGGATGATTGCTGGTTATGGATGTACCGTGGTGCATGGCATGAGTTTGAAACCTATGAAATCGAAATGGCCGTGCCGCTTTCGCCTCAGGAGGTGATCCGCAAGCGCAATGCCATCTTTAAGCATCAATCCCAAAAAGACCGTCCGGTGTTCCCGGGTGATGATGCCCGTGAGTTCTGGGTGAGGGCTGAGGACCGTACCCGTGATACTGCTCAGCGTTATGACAGACTCGGATTGGCTGAATATGAGGCCATGGAGGCGTTCGTTAGATACCGATTCTAAATAAGTTATACGTTTGACGTGATACGTTGCACGTAAAAGGAGCGATGGGTAAACCTATCGCTCCTTTTTGTTTATTGCTATATACCATGTCATTGCGAGCGCAGCGCGGCAATCTCATCCCAAGTAGAGGCACGCGAAGAAATTGCTTCGTCGTTCCTCCTCGCAATGACATAGTTTTTATCTACAAGCCTATCTTCCCATTCACCAGTGCAATAACCTCCGCTTCCTGAGCAATTGCCTTCTGTTCAATCTCATTACCCTTTGCAATAATATCAGTCACAAAACCCTTATCCTTATAGCCCGAAGCATTGATCTTTACGTTCATAAAAGCACCCAACACTGCCGTGCGGGCACAAAGGGCAGCAACACCGGCATCAGTTACCGAATTGGGATTACCGATCTCTGCCATAGCCTTGATCACTTCCATGCTGTTCAATGCAGCCTGCATCACTTTGAATGGGATTTCGATAGCGTATTTGGTCGCATCCTGTATGGCTTTATCCCTTGTGGCTTTCTCCTCTGGAGTTGATTTAGGTAAACCGAATGATTCCATGATGCGGTTAAACGCGGTAGTATCCAAGTCAACCAGGCGAATCAATTCATCTTTATAAACCTGCGCTTTTTCGGCCCAATCACTAAATTCCTCCCAACGATCATCCCAACCTTTTTTATGCGAGCTCAGATTAGCTACCATCCCAGCCAACGATGCTCCCAATGACCCTACATAGGCCGAGATAGAACCACCACCCGGAGCCGGGCTTTCGCTGGCCGTTTCATCGGCAAATTCTACTAAACTCATGCTCACCAGTTTGCTGGCGGCTTTATCCTTCAACAAATATTCTATAATGCGTTCCTCGGGGATAAATGGCCCAAGCTCATCCAGTCCCATAGATTTAATGGCGATCCGAATCAATTCTTTTTCCCTCACCCCTACCGAGCGTTTTTGTTTCCGCAGAAAATATTTACCGGCATCCAGCATGGCTTTCAGCGGGATCAATCCTACCAATTCACTACCGGTAACGCGGATACCGCGTGCATTAGCCTTATCACACACTTCGTCGAACGCTTTGTGTACCGGTGTTATTTCGATATTGGTGAGATTCATCGAGATTTGGGCAATGCCGTACTCTTCAATATACCAACCGATAGCTTTTACCGCTTTTAATGAACCGGGGATATTTTTCGGTTTGCCAGCCTCATCGTTAACAGTACGGCCCGCTTCGCGCACATCAAAGGCAATGGCATTAGCCCTGCGGGTTGACGTGGTGTTCAAATTCACATTATAAGCCACCAGGAAATCGCGTGCACCAATTACGGTAGCGCCGCGCTTTACATCATTTTCTGCCGGACCAAAATCGGGCGCCCATTCCGGCAGTTTGATCTTCTTAAAAAAGCCCTCATATTCCCCTGCCCTGATCACCGATAAATTACTGCGGCTTTTATTAGGTTGGGCCTGCTCATACAAATAAACCGGGATCTGCAATTCTTCACCCACACGTTTAGCCAACTGGCGTGCGTACTCCGCAGTTTCTTCCATACTGATATTACTGATGGGTATCAGCGGACAAACATCCGTGGCACCCATCCGTGGATGTTCGCCTTTTTGTTTGCTCATATCAATCAGTTCACCGGCCTTTTTTATGGCGAGGAAGGCTGCCTGTATCACCTTTTCAGGTTCACCTACAAAAGTTACCACGGTGCGGTTGGTAGCCTTACCGGGATCAACATTCAGCAGGCGCACGCCTTCTACAGACTCTACTTCATTAGTGATCTGTTTGATAATATCAAGGTTTACACCTTCGCTAAAATTCGGAACACATTCTATTAGTTTCTGGCTCATTGGGTCATTAGTTTATTTGTTCATTGGTATTTGTCAATTTTAATTTCCTTCATCTGGAAATTGTAGAGACGCATCACATGCGTCTGTTATTAACCACCGGCCACCCATACTCTATCCGGCTTCAATTTTCCCTGGTGATATAATATCTCGCGGTAATCATCGCATGGATAAGCCTGCATATCGGCAACCTTATTCTTGGTTAAAATTCCGCGGTCGTTTAATTTCAATGCCGATGCAGCTCTGAAGGTTAAACCTGCGAATACTTCAGCTGTACATAGCTTTTCGGCAGCGCCCATCACTGCTGCCTGCATTAGCAGATCGCCCATCGGGGCTGAGCCGGGGTTCCAGTCACTGGCGATGGCCAGGCATGCTCCGGCATCCAACAATTTACGGGCAGGCGCGTAGGCCATTCCTAATCCTAAAGATGCACCCGGCAAAGTTACAGCTACGGTATCAGATTGAGCCAGCATATTTATTTCACGTTCGGTACTGGCTTCCAGGTGATCCGCCGAAACCGCTCTTGCCTTGATAGCCACCTCACTACCACCTGTAGTAAATTGATCGGCATGAACGGTTACTTCAAAACTCATTTGCTTGGCTTTGGACAGGTAGTTAAGCGCATCACTGGTATTAAAAGCGCTTTCTTCAACAAAGATATCAACACGGTTTGTTAAACGATGCTGTTTAATGACCGGCAACAGGTTTTGCAAAATATGATCCAGGTATTCCGGATGTGTTCCATCAAAATCTTTGGGCAGCATGTGTGCAGCAAGGCAAGTTGATATTAGGCTTGCCCTGGTTTTATCGGCAGCCGATTTGATGGCTCTTAACTGTTTTAATTCGGCATCAATACTTAAGCCATAGCCGGTTTTTACTTCGATAGTGGTAACCCCTTCGGCCAAATGACGTTGTACACGTTTTAACAGCAGATCAGCCAAAGTGAGTTCATCAGCTGCACGGGTTTGAGTAACAGAATCCCAGATACCACCACCCGCTTTGGCTATTTCCAGGTAGGTTTTACCAGCAGTACGCAAAGCATAGTCTTTTGCACGGCTACCCGCGAAACAGATATGCGTATGGCAATCCACAAAACCGGGCAATAGTACCTGGTCGCCGGTAATTTCTTCAATTTGTGCCGATGGATTAGCGGTTCGTAATTTCCCAAAATCATCTATAGCCATGATCAGTCCATCCTCAATCAATACACCTCCATTTGGAATGATGTGTAGCTGTTCATCCTTCAAAGCACCTTTTAACGGCAACCCCGTTAACGGCAATATCTGTGTAAACGGACCTATTAACTTTTTCATGTTGTTATCTACTCTTATAAAGTATGTCATTGCGAGCGATAGTGTGGCAATCTCATCAGGACAGTAGCCGACCTTACTTGATCGAATTGCATGAGGAGATTGCTTCGTACCTCGCAGTGACATGGTTTTTATCAGACTTACGAAGTTTAACTCAGTAATGCCTGTTTTTTAATGTTTTTGCTGAGGGCTTCGCCGTTTAAAAACTTCGTAAGTCTTTTTCCCAATGAACTAATGACACCAATGATCAAACTTACCACACCTTCAATCCAAACTTATCCGCCCATTCCTGTGCTTTGTCATAACCGGCATCGGCATGACGGAAAATGCCCATCGCGGGGTCATTATGCAAAACACGTTTCAGACAAGTGGTGGCACGTTCGGTACCATCGGCTAAAACAACCATGCCCGCATGTTGCGAATAGCCCATACCTACCCCACCGCCATGATGGAACGAAATCCAGGTTGCACCACCCGATGCGTTGGCCATCAGGTTAAGCAATGGCCAGTCGGATACCGCGTCTGAGCCATCTTTCATAGACTCCGTTTCCCGATTGGGCGATGCTACCGAGCCGCAATCCAAATGGTCGCGACCGATCACGATAGGGCCTTTTACCTTACCTGTTTTCACCAGCTCATTAAATAACAAACCTGCCTTTTCCCTGTCGCCCATGCCCAGCCAGCAGATCCGTGCGGGTAATCCCTGGAATGAGATCTTTTCCTGCGCGTTTTTAAGCCATTTGATCAATGGTTTATCTTCGGGGAACAATTCCATCAGCGCTCTATCTGTAGTAAAAATATCTTCCGGATCGCCCGACAAGGCAACCCATCTAAAGGGGCCTTTACCCTCACAAAACAGCGGACGGATATAAGCCGGGGTAAATCCAGGAAAATTAAAGGCATCAGGTTCGCCACCTTGTTTGGCAAACTCGCGCAGGTTGTTGCCATAGTCAAAAGTAACAGCGCCTTTATTCTGCAAGTCCAGCATCAGGCCGACGTGGCGGGCCATGCTTTTTAATGATAACCTTTTATATTCAACCGCATCGTTTTTTCGCAATGTGGCTGCATCAGCTAATGATAATCCATTAGGGATATATCCATTCAAAGGATCATGCGCCGAAGTTTGGTCGGTTAAAATATCAGGGATAATATTATCTTTTAGTAGATGTTCCAGCATATCCCCCGCATCGCTTACCAGGCCTACAGAAAGTGTTTGTTTTTTGTCGATGGCTTCTTTTACCCAGGCAATGGCCTCCTCATACGAGTGGGTCATGCGGTCGATGTATTGGGTATCAACCCGTTTTTGGATACGCGTGGCATCCACATCGGCACCTAAAAAAACACCGCCGGCCATAGTTGCGGCTAATGGCTGAGCGCCACCCATGCCGCCTAAACCCGCGCTTACAATCAGCTTGCCGGTCAGGTCGCCATTAAAATGCTGATTGCCGCACTCTACAAAAGTTTCATAGGTACCCTGTAAAATACCTTGTGTACCTATGTAAATCCAGCTGCCGGCCGTCATCTGGCCATACATCATCAAACCTTTGGCGCGCAGCTCATTAAAATGCTCCCAATTGGCCCATGCAGGTACCAGGTTGCTGTTGGCTATCAACACACGCGGCGCTTCCGGGTGACTGCGCACGATACCAACCGGTTTACCCGATTGGATCAGCAGTGAATGATATTCATCCAGTTCCAGCAGCAATTCAATGATCTTTCTCAATGATTCCGGGTTACGGGCTGCCTGCCCAATGCCACCGTAAACCACCAGTTCCTCTGGATTTTCGGCTACCTGGCCATCCAGGTTGTTGAGCAGCATTCGTAGTGGCGCTTCTGTTTGCCAGCTTTTGGCATGCAGCTGCATACCGCGCGGTGCTTTATACACCGGGTGGTTAGCGTAGGTTTTAATAAATTCCGAACTCGTCATGGCTGAGGTTTATGTGGTGATGAATAGCTGTTTCGTTGGCAATTGCCAGCAAAGAGCCCTTAGTGATCAGTTGATGTAAGTTATTGATATCGTCTGCAAAAACACGATCGTCTTGTATATGGGGTACGTGCTCTCTTACCTTGGCATGGATAGCCTCAATAACCGGGGTTGATTTTAATGGTCTGCGAAAATCAACCGCCTGTGCGGCATAAAGCAGTTCAATGGCTTGTATATATTCCAGGTTATCTATCACCTGGTGCAGCTTGCGCCCGCTGATAGAACCCATAGATACATGATCTTCCTGCCCCAGCGAGGTAGGCACACTATCGGCACTGGCCGGAAAACATAGGGTTTTATTTTCGGTGACAAGCGCCGCAGTGGTATATTGTGGGATCATTAAACCAGAATTCAGTCCGGCATCCTGTGTGAGGAGTTTGGGCAGTCCATACCGCCCTTCGCTCATGAGGTAGCAACGGCGATCGGCAATATTGCCCAGTTCGGCAGCGGCAACGGTGGCGTAGTCCAGTGGAAGAGCCAATGGCTGACCATGAAAGTTACCCCCACTGATGGTATCATCTGCATTAAAAATAACGGGGTTATCGGTTACCGAATTCAGCTCAATCTCCGTCAGTTCCTTCAAATGCAGCCAGGCATTGCGCGATGCGCCATGCACCTGCGGCATACACCGTAAAGAGTATGGATCCTGCACTCTGTCGCAATTTACATGTGATGAGTTAATCTCTGAGCCGGTTAATAAAGTAAATAATCGGTCAGCCACCATTTTTGTGCCTTTAAAAGGGCGGATGGCATGTAAGCGCGCATCAAACGGTCGTGCCGACCCCATCAATCCTTCTAATGAAAGAGCACCGATCAGATCGGCACGGTTCAGGGCATCATCCAAACGCTGCACCGCTTTTACGGCGAAGGCCAATATAAATTGTGTGCCATTGATCAAAGCCAAACCTTCTTTAGGACCTAACACCAATGGCTGCAAATCATATTTTTTTAGTAATTGCCCGGCTGGTATGCGTTCGTTATTTTCATATACCTCGCCCAAACCTATCAATGGCAAAAACAGGTGCGATAAGGGGGCCAGATCGCCAGAGGCACCAACCGATCCTTTTTCGGGAACTACCGGGATAATATCATAATCAATATGCCAGATGATGCGCTGTAATGTTTCGGGTGCAACACCAGAGTAGCCCTGCGCCAATGCCTGCACTTTGGTGATCAGCATAAGCTTGGCAATTTCCTGTGGGATAGGTTTACCTACTCCTACGCTGTGGCTTTTCAGGATATTGCTTTGCAGCAGGCTGGTATCGGCTTCGGATATGCGGGTATCGCACAATGGGCCAAAGCCAGTATTGATACCATAAACCGGATGCTGGGCATGCACAATTTTTTCTACCTCGCGCCATGATGCACGGATAGCCTTATCGGCATCAGCGTTAACAATACCTTTGGTTTTGCCAGCGGCTATATCCAGGCAAATGCCTATAGTTAAATGATCGGTACCATAATTAAATATACTATTCATGGTCGGTTGTTTTTAGATTGGTAATTAATTTCTGACTGATTACTTCGGCCAGGTTAGCCTGACGAAAGGCGATTTCCAGTCCAGTTATGGCAGGCAGTAATTGTTTGGCCTGCTCATCGCTTTCCACCAGCTCGGTCATGGCGGCACTGATCGCATCCCACATAGGTAATATTTGTGTCAATAGCTCGCGGCCGCTATCGGTCAATGTTACCAGTTGCCTGCGGCCATCATCAGTACAGGTAGCAGAAGTAACCAACTTGCGATTTTTTAAATTAGTGATCAGCTGACTGGCAGCCGGGTGCGAAACCTCGATCTGCTCGCTCAATTCTTTGATGGACAGCGCTTCGTTTTTGGATAACAAATAAAAAACAGGGAACCAGCTGGCATCAAAATCAATACCTTCATTTTGATAGGCACGGTTAATTTCGGCCAGAAAAGCTTCGCTCAGGCGGCGTAAACGGCTGCCTAAAACCAGGTAACCCAGGCTTTGATATAAATTCATTGTGCAATTTATATAAGTGCTTATATAATTGCAAATTTTATTTTCAAAGCCTCACCCCGGCCCTCTCTCCCGATAGCTATCGGGATGGAGAGGGCTGGGTGAGGTCAATACCGTGATAACACCCCTGTAAATAGGGTATTTTTACGTATACCAAACTGTTTTTTATTGCCTAATTTTATCTTAACCAAACCCATTACCTTATGGCAAATACCCCACCAGATAAGTTAGCCGAAAACAAACTCGAGGTTGATTGTATTAAACCGTTTGAAAACATAGCACTGGCATTTTCTGGCGGTGGCTTCCGCGCGGCTTCATTCGCGTTAGGGGTATTATCATACCTGAATAAAGTAACATTTGACGACGATACCGACGGGCTTCACGGCCAGACGCTTCTGCAGCAGGTAAGCTACCTGTCATCGGCATCGGGCGGCACCATTACCACTACTTTGTATGCCCTGTACAATGCGCAGGGTAAAACCTTTGGGCAATTTTATACCAAATTATCTGCCGGACTTAACGGCGACGATCTGCTGAGGCAATCATTAGAAATATTGTCCGATAAAAAGTACTGGAAAAGCAGACCGCAAAAAACCCGTAACATTATCAATTCCTTCGCGCTTGCCTATGACCAATATCTGTTTGACGGATCAACACTGGAAGCACTTTGCCATGATGCGTCGTCAACAGCTCATCTACAAGAAGTCTGTTTCAACGCTACTGAATTTTATACCGGACAATCGTTCCGGCAAAACATCAAACTGGTTCCGGATAAAGGTACAGATGACCGATTTAAATATGGTAATGAAGTAATTTATGTAGACAGCACGATTGCAGGTAAAATAAAACTGGGCGATGTGCTGGCCGCGTCATCCTGTTTTCCGGCCGGGTTTGAGCCCATCATTTACCCTAACGACTATACGCATCAGCATTTAAATATCCACGACCTGAAAAACGCACTGTCGCTGGTACCACAAACCGGCGACAAGGAAGAGGCTGAGTTTATACAACACAAACAGTTTGGCCTGATGGACGGTGGTATTACCGATAACCAGGGACTGCAAAGTATGATGGAAGCCGATGGCCGCCGGCTTGACAAAAAAACCAGCTTCCCGTATTTTGAACTGATGCTGGTGAACGATGTGGGCAGTCATTATATACACCCATATGTATTACCTAAGATAAGCAAAGGCTTTGAGCTGAACCTCTGGGGTGTATTTTATATTACCGCCGCCATTTTACTCGCTGCTTTAACCGGAGTTTGGTATGGAATAAGCCATCACAGCACATCCTGGGTAATCGCCGGTGCTTTATTTATACCTATTCCCTTTATATGGGTATCCGGCGTATTATATGTAAGGCACCAGTTATTTAGTGTGTCAAAAGCGTCGGCTGGAATGGACTTAAAACGCAACTTTACCGAACAGATCATCCACATACTGGTCAGTTTTTTTTCCAAAACATCCATCAGCCTTATTATACATATGCTCAATACCCGGGCGCAGTCTGTACTGATGCTCAATACCAGTATATTTTTAAAACGCATCAGGCAGTTGCTTTATGATAAGTTTTATGGCAGTACCCAATGGAATAACCGAGGTAAAGGCAATCACGTTTATGATCTTTCATTCTCCAATGATATTAACCGCAACCAGGGCAATAGCCAGCATATGACCACACCATCATCACTTGATCCCAGTACCGATATGCAGATAGTGGCGCAAACTGCTTATAATATGGGTACCACGTTATGGTTCGATAAAAAGTCAGCCGAACAACAACATACAGAGGCCTGCCTGGTAGCCTGCGGACAGTTCACCACCTGCTATAATCTGGTAGAATATATCGACCGGCTGCTGGATAAAAATACAGGTACTCCCTATGATGCCGAGTACGAAAACCGCCTGCTAAAGCTCAAAGCACAGATGACCACAGATTATGAACATTTTAAAACCGATCCGTTTTTCTTGTACAACAGCTCAGGAACAGATTATCAGATACCTGGTTTTAAACCCATCAAAATGATCGATATCCCCTTCCCAAAGAATTGGAAAGAGAAGAAGAAACCATAACTACTGCTATACAAATTTACCTGAACCACAGAAAAAAAACAGATGGAAAAACAACTTGAACAAATACGCGAACAGCAAAAAGAGTCATGGAATAAATTTTCATCAGGCTGGAAAAAATGGGATGATCTTACAATGGATTTTTTAAAGCCCGTGGGTGCTGAAATTATCCGATCGATCAGTCCTGAAAATGGCCAGGTAATTCTGGATGTGGCCGGAGGAACCGGAGAACCCGGATTGACTATTGCAGCTATGCTGAATGATGGAAAAGTGATCATCACCGATCTGTCACAGGATATGCTGAATATAGCCCGCGAAAACGCGGATCAAAAAGATATTAAAAATGTTGAATTTAAGGCCTGCGATGTTTGCGAGCTTCCATTTGCAGATAATACATTTGATGCTATAAGTTGTCGATTTGGATTTATGTTTTTTCCTGACATGTTGCTGGCAGCCAAAGAAATGGCTCGGGTACTTAAGCCCGGCGGCAAAATTGCCACCTCGGTTTGGAATGTTCCCGAAAAGAATTTCTGGATTACCGCCACTATGGGCACCATCAATAAAAACATGGAACTACCCGCTCCTCCACCTGGCGCACCTGGCATGTTTCGCTGTGCCAAGGATGGTCTTATTGCTGATCTGTTTTCCCAGGCAGGATTAAAAAATATTACTCAGAAAGAGATTACCGGAAAGCTTAATTGCCAAACAACCGATACCTACTGGATTATGATGACCGAGATAGCAGCTCCAATTGTTGCCGCATTAAGCAAAGCTGATGAGGTAACAAAAGAAAAAATAAAAAAAGAGGTTTATCATGCTGTAGATCAAAGATACCCCGGAGGAGATGTGGTGATCGATTCCAGTGCGCTGGTAATTTATGGTGAGAAATAATATATCCAGGTATATTAAATTAAAAAAAGAAATCGTCAAAAACAGAAGCAAGCCTCAAGTCTCTTATGCCAAAAGATGAAACAAAAGCAGTTAACAGTGGTACCGGGCAAACCGGCAAACCACTTTTTTCCAGTACCGTAACCGCCTGGATAGGAGTTATTACTTCAATAATCACTATTATATTGACCATTTACACTACTTCAAACAAAGTTCGCTTAGATCAGCTCGAAACCGACTTTAAGGACCGATCCACAAAGGTTGAAGAATCAAAGGAACGGGTTGAGCGCTATAAATGGGTTTACAGCCTTTATAACGATTTGAATGATGCCGATAAACGAAAAAAAAACTTCACCGTTGGCTTAATAACACTCGCCCTAAATGATGCGGAATCAAAAAAGCTGTTCTCGGCCCTCCAAACCTCCGGCGACACTGTATTGCAGAGCGTGGGCCAAAGCGGGCTAAAAGCTTTAAAAGCAATAGGCAATGAAGATATAGCGGCCCTGGTATCAAAGATCGATACTTCCAGCTCTGCAGACCGGATAAAAGCTGTGGGTGAACTCGAAAATAAGTATGCCTCATCCCCACCTGCCATTACTATGGTGCTAAATTTATACAACCCGGATAATATAACAACACTTTCGCCCGATGGCATTATTAACGGACTATACTATTTAAACCGTACCAATGCCAAAGTTTGGAATAAGCAACAAATTAAACAAGGACAGGATGCTGCCGTTAGAATAGCAGGCCTAAACCCCGGCAAAAACACCATTAAAGAATTGGCTAATTTCAAATCACTGTTAACACTTGCTGCAACAGGGCAATAGGGTGTTGTAAACATCTGGTACTTCTGAAAGAGCTATTCCCTTGCTTTTTTCAAGGCTCTTAACATCTCTGGATAACCATGGCGGTGCAGCATCGCCTCTATGGTATTAGCTATGCGGTTAGCACGCGTATTTTCGGTTTTGGCGCTATTGATCCATTTAATAAAATAGTCGCGATGGCCTTGTGTAAGGGTAAAAAAGAATTCTCCGGCCTCAGTTTCAAAGTCAAAACATTCCTGCAGGTCAGCCGGAACCTCAACCTTGTAATCATTATCAGGCTCCAGACGTACCCGCAACATAGCGCCCCTGTGTTTGTGTAAGCCTTTGCATATTTCCCGTTTTAGGGCCATAATAAAGTTGCCTTCGCCCATGGGCATCAGGGCCATACCGGCAATGGGCATCTCGTCCAGTTTACCCTTTACCCTGAATGATTTTTTATTACCAGGCTTCATCTGCTGGGCCAGATCGGCCGGAATTTCAATATAGGTCCAGCCGGTTTTTTCGCCTTGTTCTGCAAATTGCAAAATAATGGTATTAAAATCAATCATAGCAGGGTTTAAGGCAGTTTCTGTTGCCAAGAATCTAAAAAAACCAGTAATATATTAAATTTATGTTAAATCAACAAAATTTTTAACATATTCTGTAACGTAAGGCATATTGCTGATGTCTTATGAATATAAAAATTAATTAATAATAATAAACAACCTTAAATAGCAATACAATGAAAACTTTAAAATCAATATTATTAGGCTTAACTTTATTAGTAGTAGCCACTGTTGCCAAAGCAACCACCTACACAGAAGGTGAAAATTTAACAAAAAATTATGCCATCAGCACATACATCGATGCCATGACCCATGGTAAATTAAAAGGCCTTAGTGAAGTGATCGATCAGGATGCTAAATTCAGCATGTTACGCGGTAAAACCGTTTTGAACTTTAGCAAAGATGAGATGATCCAATCATTAAACGCCTCTAAAGGTACCGAGCAAACCTGCACTACTACTACATCAGTAGTTGAAAGCAACGAAGCTATTGCCGTTATCAAAGTTGATATGCAATATGAAGGCTTTACCCGCAGCAACTTTGTAACTGTATCAAACACTGGTAAAGGCTGGAAAATTACCAACGTGTACAGCGTTTTTAAATAAGTTTAGTTTTAGTTTAGTGTTAATATGTAAGTAGAGAGCCCCGCCCAGCGGGGCTTTTTATTTTTATTACTTTTTCTTTTTATTTAATTGATTTTTCTGTAACGTATTGAAAATTAATGTTGTCTTATAGATATAATTTAATCATTGAGCAAACAACAACAACAATATGAAAACCTTAAAATCAATAATACTCGGCCTTGCACTACTAGTGGTAGGCAGCGCCGCTAAAGCCATCCCTTACGGTGACGGCGACAATTTAACCAGAACCTTTGCTATCAACACCTATGTTGATGCCATGACCCGCGGTAAATTACAGGGGCTGAATGATGTGGTAGATCAAAACGCCAAATTCAGCCTGTTAAGTGGTAAAAAGATCGTATCCTTTACCCGCGACGAAATATTTCAATCCTTAAGACTCAACAAAAATGTAGAACAGGATTGTACCACCAGCACCACCATTATTCAAAGCAACTCCGATATAACCGTTGTAAAAGTTGATATGCAGTATGAAAAGTTTGTACGCAGTAATTATGTAACCATTGCCAATACCGGCAAAGGATGGAAAATTACCAACGTTTACAGTGTATTTAAATAGAACTTGGTTTAGTGTAATAGTTCAAGTAGAAGAGAGCCCCGCCAGTCGGGGCTTTTTTATTTTACCATAGGTTGTAAAACCGATTGCCACTTATCATATCCCTTATTATTTAAATGCAGGTAATCACTTTTGAATAAACTGGAATCGGGTGTTGTGGTGCCCGGTTTATAAATTACGTTAACCAGATCAACAAAATGGCTGTTGGGCTTATTTGTTAGATACGTTTTTATCAACTCATTGGCCTGTGCCACTGTTGTATAATATTTGGCCCGCACCGGGCTTGGTTTTATAGATAGATAATAGATCTCGGTTTTAGGTAATTTCTGGTGCAGCAGGGGCCATAATTTAGAAAACTCCTTTGCCACAAACGGGGCCGACTTTCCATCGGCAATGTCATTCTCGCCGGCATAAATAAATATTTTACGTGGCTGATATGGGAAAAGGATATACGGAGTATAATAATCAACCAGTTGCGTTAATGTTGAGCCACCTACACCCCGCTTAATAATGGGCTCTCCTGCAAAACGCTGTTCCAGATCGCTCCACAGGCGGATGGATGAACTGCCGATAAACAGTATCCCGCCCGGTTTAGGGAAGCTTAAACTATCCTGGTGTTTAAAAGCCCGTATCTCGTTATCAAACGGAAAACCCTGTTGTGCAGATACCTTGCCTATAAAAGCACAGCCAACTAAAAGCAAAAATAATTTCAGTTTCATGATGAAGTAAAGTTAAGTCGAAAGCCTTTAGTTGAAAGTCGAAAGTTTGAATTCTTTTTTCCAGACTACGGACTTTCCACTTCCGACTATTGACTTGATATCAATCGTTCTTCAAAAAATAAAAACGGTAATTGGTTTTCGATACCTTTTATTACCCATACCGGGCCACCGTCTACAAACAATAAAATTTTAATTGCTTTGTTCTGTTTTTTTTCAACTTCGGCCAGTACCTGCAGGCATGACCCACAGGAGGTTACGGGCTTTGTGAGCATAAATTCGTCTGTTTGGGCAGTAACCGCCATCGCCACAACCGGATCGTCGGGGTGATTAGCCCCCCAGTAAAACAGGGCTACACGCTCGGCACACAGACCTGAGGGATAGGCTACGTTTTCCTGGTTGCTGCCATAGATGATCTTACCGCTTTGTAAACGTAAGGCTGCCCCTACCCGGAACTTTGAATATGGTGAATGTGAGTTTTTTAATGCTTCGGTTGCCTCCAGGCACAACTCGCGGTCGACGGTGGGCAGTTCTTTTAACGAATCATATTCATCAAAAGCTATTTTTATTTCATGGTTGGTCATAAATATTCATCCGCATAAAAAGCGGGGGAAACAAGATAAGGATTTTTTAACAGGATTAAAAAAATTGACAGGATTTATTAGATCCCGCTTACCTAACCTATCCTCCAAAAACTTTTTAAACCTTTAATTTTAACAAATTTCTGATCAAAAACAGGGTAAAATGGACTCAAAATCGATTAAAAAACCCTCATTTTAACACTTTTTAACAAATTTTAACACAGTTTTGAGCCATTTTGAAAGCTTTAAAAAGTATTAAAATATTGATTATCAAATAACTACACATAAAACGCTCTGTTTTTGACCTTGTTTTGGTCTTAACAAAACAGCCCGGCTTCCTTAAAAAAGAAGCCAGGCTGGTGTTTATATAAAGATACGAAAAATGAAGAGAATATGAAGAACGGCCTGGTAACAAAAGCTTTGCAACTAACCATGATAATTTGTTAAACAAATACTTTATTTTAGATAATATCACCCTAAAACGCTGTAATATGCAAACTCAATTTACGCTCAGAGCTATTTTTCCGCTACTGTTATTTTTGATGATCATTTTAAACAGTTGCAGTTTTAACAGCTCCGTTTCGAACAGGAAAAGTGATGAAGCAGATGGTGAAAAGGTTACTGATCAATTTTTTAAACTGATCAAAGACAAAAAGTACGATGAAACCTACAAACTGTTCAGCAATAAATTTTGGACGGTAACTACTAAAGATAAGATGGCCGCGATATTCCAGATGACTCAAAATAAATTGGGAGATCTTCAAAACATCAAAATCTACAAGTGGGAAACTAAAGTAGTTAACGGCACTAACCCTTCTGCTGTGTATGCCTTCGCTTATAAAAACAAATACTCCAAATACGGTGCAATTGAAACGCTAAGACTCGCCCGGGAAGGAAATGGATCGATAAAAATCTTTTCATATTCTATCAACTCCAAAGGCTTTTTTAAGTTGTAAAATATTTCTTTCGCGAACGCAAGCATCTTGGACTTTTGAATTTCCGCAGGCCTCCCCACGGGAGGCCTGCGGCTGGTATCCGCGTGAAGACAGGGAGGGGTTTCTGCGACAGTTTCAACTTGCAAAGTTTTATAAACCCCTCCCTGCCCCTCCCAAGGGAGGGAATCGCACTGGCCGAGCTGCTCCTTGTCTTCGTAGTAACGACAGACACATGTGATGTGTCTCTACAAAAAATCATTTGACATAAAAAAGAGACGCATATACATGCGTCTCTTACAAAATTATATCGTTCGGTTAAGCTTATACCGCTACCGGCAGGGCCAGGGTTTCGGCTTCTTCGGCTACCAGGGGATTGATGCTTTCATCATCTTTTTCAACACGCAGGTTGTTAACGATGTGCAGCTGACGGGTTGGCGTATTTTTACCCATAAAATATTCCAGCAAGCCTTTGATGTTGGCATCTTTCAGGATCACCGGGTCAAGGCGAATATCCTTGCCGATGAACAGGCCAAACTCCTCGGGTGATATTTCACCCAAACCTTTAAAGCGGGTTATCTCGGGTTTGTTACCCAGTTTGGCAATGGCGTTGCGGCGTTCCTCGTCGCTGTAGCAGTAAATGGTTTCTTTTTTGTTGCGCACCCTGAACAATGGTGTTTGCAATATGGATACGTGACCGGCTTTCACCAGGTCGGGGAAAAATTGCAAAAAGAAGGTCATCAGCAGCAGGCGGATGTGCATACCATCCACATCGGCATCGGTAGCTATCACAATATTGTTATAACGCAGGCCGTCGATACCGTCCTCAATATTCAGGGCATGCTGCAGCAGGTTAAATTCTTCGTTTTCGTAAACCACTTTTTTGGTTAGCCCGTAACAGTTTAGCGGCTTACCTTTTAAGCTGAATACCGCCTGGGTTTGTACATCACGCGATTTGGTGATGGATCCACTGGCCGAGTCACCTTCGGTGATGAACAGCGTGGTGTCCTGGCGGCGTTCGTGTGTATCTTCAAAATGCAGCTTACAATCGCGCAGTTTACGGTTATGTAAGGATGCTTTTTTGGCTCGCTCGTTGGCCAGTTTCTTAATACCAGCAATATCCTTACGCTCGCGTTCAGATTGCAGGATGCGTTTCAGCAGCGAATCGGCAGCAGCAGGATTTTTATGCAGGTAATTATCCAGTTCCTTTTTCAGGAAATCATTGATAAATCCACGCACGGATGGCCCTTCGGGACCAATATTTTGCGAACCCAGTTTGGTTTTGGTTTGGGATTCAAACACCGGCTCCTGCACCTTGATAGCTATAGCGGCTACGATGGATGCTCTGATATCGGCAGCATCAAATTCCTTTTTGTAAAACTCGCGCACGGTTTTTACCACCGCCTCGCGAAAGGCTGCCTGGTGCGTACCGCCCTGGGTTGTATTTTGTCCGTTCACAAAAGAGTAATATTCTTCACCGTAGGCCTGGCCGTGGGTCATGGCTATCTCAATATCTTCGCCTTTAAGGTGAATGATGGGATAGCGCAGGGTTTCCACATCGGTATTGCGGGTAAGCAGATCGTATAGTCCGCGCTCCGAAAAATATTTTTGTCCGTTAAAATTGAGTGTCAAGCCTGAGTTGAGGAACACGTAATTCCAGATCATGCTTTCCACAAACTCCGGTATAAAGCGGTAATGACGAAAAATGGTATCGTCGGGTGTAAAGTTAATGGCGGTACCGTTGCGCTGGGTGGTTTCCTTTTCGGCATCATCACGGATCAGTTCGCCTTTGGCAAATTCGGCCTGTTTGGTGCGACCATCACGGTATGATTGTACAATGAATACATTAGACAGGGCATTAACCGCCTTGGTACCCACACCATTTAAACCTACCGATTTCTGGAAGGCTTTGCTATCGTATTTACCACCGGTATTGATCTTGGATACGCAATCGATCACCTTGCCCAGGGGTATACCCCTGCCATAATCACGTACGGATACTTTATGATCGCTCATGCTTACCTCAATGGTTTTGCCCGATCCCATCACAAACTCATCAATCGAGTTATCGATGATCTCTTTGAGCAATACATATACACCATCATCATAAGCCGAGCCATCGCCCAGTTTACCGATGTACATACCAGGGCGTAAACGGATGTGTTCTTTCCAATCCAGCGAGCGGATACTATCTTCACTATAATTAACTGCGTCTGCCATTTATAAAGTATCTTTTTTATTCCCGGTGCAAAAA
This sequence comes from Mucilaginibacter sp. BGA-UO-ETr-C110, assembly GCF_059567985.1. Classification (NCBI taxonomy): domain Bacteria; kingdom Pseudomonadati; phylum Bacteroidota; class Sphingobacteriia; order Sphingobacteriales; family Sphingobacteriaceae; genus Mucilaginibacter; species Mucilaginibacter sp. BGA-UO-ETr-C110. The sequence goes on along the minus strand of NZ_JCAQPB010000001.1, from coordinate 8,534 downwards.
ATGCACCCATTTGCAAAAATATAGTTTAAGTGCTGAAGTTATGGTTCAAAACTGTCAACTTATTAACATTTGATAATTTAAAAAAACATTTGTTTGTTATCAGCTTAAACTAAAGCCGATCATCATCGTCTACAATAAATATTATATTTGATCACCAATCCTGCCTTTCATGAAAAACCTATCCCTGTTTGTTTCTATGTTGCTCTGCGCTTTAGGTGCCTCATCAAAAAATATGGCGAGCCACCCTGCTTTAAAAAAACAATTAGCCATAACTTATACCGATACAGCCTACATCAAATTACCTTCAGACATTACAGGCAATTGGTTTAAAACCGATGGTAGCCGGCAATGGATATTGGGATTATATGCCGAAAAAGCTATTTACCAAAGCAAGGCCTGGGATTATGCAGGCATCGGCGTGAAGGGTTCAACTATTTCCGTAAGTCTCAAAAACGGATCAGAAAAAAAGGTGTTACTGTTAAACGCAGTAAAAACCGGGGAGCTGACCATCGCCGGAGATAAAACCGGGATATTAACCAATGCCCCCTCCCTTAAAAAGCAAGCTGATAAAAACGATGCGGGTTTTACCAGCGTTATCTATAAAAGCGGTATGGCTATCTACTCTGGCTATATAAAAGGCTATTCTGCCAGCAAGGGTTTTAAAACGGGAGAAGTAATTACAAGCAATACGATTACAGGCCAACAGGAAAATTACGTATTTAACGTAAATAACGATGGCACTTTTTCCGTAGAGCTCCCCCTGGCTTTTGCAAGGGAGGGCATTATAAACCTCCCTTTTTTTTATGCAAACATTTACCTGGAGCCTGGCAAGCAGGTGTTTCAGGAATTTGATATATCTGGCAGCAGCATGCGGTTTTTTTTCATGGGCGATAATGCAGCGGTTAATACCGGGCTTGTAAACACCGTCCCGCTGATGGGCGATGATTTTGATAAGATATTTAAGGATATTGCCAATTTCACGCCGCAACAATACCAGACCTATTTTTTTAACATCAGAGATAAAAAACTGGCCCTGCTTGATAGCTTGTTAAAAACAAACGATTTAAATAAAAAAAGCTATGCGCTAACCAAAATGGGCGTAATATACAATACCGCTTATACCCTGCTTTTATATAACTCCTACAAAAACCAGGCATACCACAAGCTTAATAATATTCCGTTCACATCAAGAAAACCGCTGGTTGCTCCCTTAAAACTTGATTCGGCCTACCTTAGCGCTTTAAGATATGTTAAGGTTAATGATCCTTTGGCAGTAGTGAGCTTTGCTTATTCGGGATTTATCAATCAGCTAAAAAATACCGATGTATTATTACCTCTTTTTAATCAGGCATCAGCCACGGTTTATATGGATGCATTGCATAAAAAGAAAACGCTAAGCAATGATGAAAAAGAGGTGCTGAGTAATCTGAAGGTTGTTCTAAGATCAGATACAAATATGGCTATAACCATGCCGACGCCCATTTATACCCAGCTTGTAACCGGTAAAGAAAATCACTATAAGCCTGCACGGGAAAAATTTATACGGAAAAGGCGTGCGCAAATTTTGCAAAATATTTGGGGCACCAACATGTCCTTTGATCTGGATGTGATGGATGCGCAGGATGTTTGCAACGAAATTACGGAGCAATTTATCCCGCTAACTGCTGCGCAATTAGCGGCCATAAAACCGCGGTACAGCCATGTTATTGTTTATTCGGTTATTGAAAAACACAATGATGCCATTAAGCTTAAAATAGCTCAAAACAAGCTTGCAAAAATCGGTTCTACAAAAAACGAAACTCCCAAAACCGCGGCCGACAGCGTATTTGAAGCCATTATTAAAAAATACAAAGGCAAAGCTATTTATGTTGATTTTTGGGCCACCTGGTGCGGTCCTTGTTTAGAAGGCATTTTGAAAGTGGCTCCCATAAAAGAAGATCTGAAAAACGAGAACATAGTTTTTGTATACATCACCAACCCTACATCGCCTATTGGTTTATACAACAACAAGATCCCCGGCATAAAAGGCGAACATTATAGAGTAACACAGGATGAGTGGAATGTACTTTCGGGCAAATTCAATATATCGGGCATACCGCATTACGCGCTGGTAAATAAGCAAGGGGTAGTTATTGACCCGAAGATGAAATGGATAGAGGGCGAGGAATTAAAAAACAAGTTGCTGCAAGTAGCAAAAGAGTAAAAAGAATGATGCTTACCGCCTAAAAACTACATTTTAAACTTCAGGCTGTTACCGGCTTTATCAATATTCTTAAAAAACTCGGGATCTTTTTCGTTAGCAAAGCAAACCATTAAAATGATACCGGTATGGTTGCGCTGCAGGGTAATGAGCAGCGCGTATTTATAATGTTTGGTGGCAGGCAGGTCGAGCAGATTAAGCAGGTATGATTTGCCGGCATCGGCATTGTAACGGTCGAGCACATTTTGCGGCATGTTACGTATAAAATAATTATTATCGCCGGTAAAGGCTATAGCATGTGCCTTGCCCATCTCAACGTACAAGGAATCGGGATTGGCCAACTGACGGCCTTTATCATTCTGCGACCGTTCATAACTGGCCCAGTTTTCCTTTTGCGATTTTACCTGGAACCATACTTCAAAGCCCTTCCCGGGCATTTCCATAGCATAATCAAAAGAAAAATCCTCATTGTTGGTAGCTGGTATTTCTTTAAAACCTTTTGGGAACGTGAACGTAGCGCTGGCCTGGGCCAACAGCTGCAAAAACTCTTTAAATTGCTGGCTTCCCTGTACTGCAGGCTTAACCAATGTGGGTATTGGTTTCTTTTTAACCTTAGTTTTAGTATGCGGATGACTTACCTGTGCCCAGCCGCCTGTAACAAAAAACAAAAGCGCAAGCTGTAGTAATATGTGCTTATTTTGTTTCACAATGGCTTTCATTTTCTGGGAAGATCCAAACTGCTTTAAGGTATTGTTATAAATATATAAATACAAATCAAAACTAATTAAATTTTTAAAGAAATGAACAACTTGCTAAAGCCTTTTAGTTTTCCTGTATAGTCCCTGTACCAAACGTATTCCCGGCCCGTTTATTGAATGGCGCATAAAATATTATTCATTAAAGTTGTTTATTATTACGGTATCAAAGCTTGTTCGTAAATTAACTTAGATGAAATAAGGATATTTATGTTACCAAAACATACGATGTATTTAAATAATTTAAATAATACTCAACAAACATGAAGTACGAAGATATTCCATTGATAAATAACGAGGCCATACATCACTTTGAACTTACGGTTGATGGCACCAGTTCTTTTATTGATTATAAGCTACGAGGCGATGTGGTATACCTGATACATACCGAAGTGCCGGAGGAAATGGAAGGCCAGGGTATTGCCGCAGCACTGGTTGAAAAAGCCTTTGTATACCTGGAGCAGCATAACCTGAAAATGGTACCCTTGTGCGCTTATATACAAGCCTACCTGAAACGCCACCCCGAATGGACCAAACTAAGAGCAGTCTTTGATTAATTATTGAATTACTGATTTATTGAATTATTGATTGAGGAATGGGAATTAATTACTGAATTGGTGATTGGCGAAGATGTTATACTCGCTTCCTAATTCAGTCCTTCACTACTCTCCAATGCTAATTCAATAAATCAATAATTAATAAGGTGATGCGCTAACCGCCGACCAGCCGCCATCAACCACGATATTTTGTCCGGTGATTTGTGTGGCCTGCGGCGACACCAGGAATAGTACGGCATTGGCTACATCCTGCACTGTGCCCGGCCGGCCCATGGGTGTAATGCGCGACCAGGTATCTTTATAGCTGGCATCCTCCATAGTACGCTCGGTTAAGGTGGCGCCGGGAGCTACGGTATTTACGGTAATATGATAAGGCGACAGCTCCACAACCAGGCTTTTGGCCAGCATCTCGAGTCCGGCTTTGGTCATGCCATAAGCCGCCAGATCCTGATGCGCCTGGTGCCCCGTTACTGATGACATGAACAGGATACTTCCCCCGCTTTTTTGTTTGATGATCTGTTTGGCCGTACGTTGCGCCAGGAAAAAACTACCTTGCAGATTGAGGTTCATGACACTTTGCAATGACTGGGCCGGATAATCCAGGAAACTGCCAAACAGGGTGATGCCCGCGTTGGCTATAGCTATGGTCAATTTGCCAAACTGTTGCACCGCGGTATCAACCATTTGCTGTATAAAATCAATATCGGCAGCATCGCCGGCCAGGTCAATACAGTTACCGCCAAGCCGGTTGATGGTCTCCGCGGCATTGGCGGCCAGTTCCGGGCTCACATCATTGATCAATACTGCTGCCCCCTGCAGGGATATCTGTTTGGCAATTTCAAAACCAATGCCCTGGCCCGCTCCTGTTACAATGGCTACCTGCCCGGTAAAATTATTTGATGTCATATTTTTGATTAGTAATCAATTTCTATTTTCAGTTCCCCTCTTGAGAGGGGGCGCGTGGAGTTGTGTGTTGGCAGGGGTGTGTTCTGCGACTTGAAAAACACACCCCTTCCCCCTCTCAAGAGGGGATTCGCACTTGCCTATGCTCTTCTTTATTTTTTCTACCCAAACTCAATCAATAATTCACTAAATCAGTAATTCAATAATTAATGCGAGTCCCTCACTACCTCGCTGCCCGAGCCGCCTTTTAAAAAGTCAAAGTCGGCGCCAAGGTGGGCCTGCTCCACATGCGTTTGGTACAGGTGCACATAGCCACGTTTGGCGATGTTGGTGTTTAGTACCAGTTGTTCTTTACGGGTGGCGATTTCCTGGTCGCTTACGTCCAGGTGTAATGTGCCCGCGTAAACATCCAGACTGATGATGTCGCCATCCTGTACAATGGCCAGTGTACCGCCTACCGCTGCTTCGGGCGATACATGCAGTACCACGGTGCCGAAGCCGGTACCGCTCATGCGCCCGTCCGAGATCCGTACCATGTCGCGCACACCTTTATCCAGCAGTTTTTTGGGGATGGCCATATTGCCTACCTCGGGCATACCCGGGTAACCTTTGGGACCTACATTTTTTAATACCAGCACATTGGTTTCGTCAACCTCCAACGTTGGATCGTTTATTTTGTGTTTATAATCTTCAATATCCTCAAATACAATGGCCCGCCCCGTATGGATCATGAGCTCCGTGCTTGCTGCCGAGGGTTTAAGCACCGCCCCATTCTCGCACAAATTACCTTTTAAAACTACGATGCCCGCTACTTCGTTAAATGGCTTTTTCCAGCTGGCTATCAGTTCGCGGTTAAAACATTCGCTATGCTCATAATTATCTTTGATGGGTTTGCCCGTCACGGTTATGGTATCGCCGTGCAGTACTTCATGCAGTTCTTTCATGAGGGCAGGCAATCCGCCGGCATAATAAAAATCCTCCATAAAATATTTGCCCGATGGCTGCAGGTTGGCCAATAAGGGGATGCGTTTGGCAGTGGTATTAAAATCGTCCATATTGAGCTCAACCCCGATACGTGCCGCTATAGCCAGCAGATGGATAATAAAATTGGTTGAACCACCGATGGCCGCGTTTACGCTGATGGCGTTTTCAAAGGCTTGGCGGGTAAGTACATCTGATAGTTTCAGATCTTCCCGAACCATCTCCACAATACGGTTACCCGATAAGTGGGCCAATACTTTTCTGCGCGAATCAGCTGCCGGGATGGCGGCGTTCTCTGCCAGTGACAAACCTAGCGACTCCACCATACAAGCCATGGTTGATGCCGTACCCATCACCGCGCAATGGCCACGACTGCGGGCCATACAGGCTTCGGCGGTATATAGCTCCTCATCGCTCATATGACCGGCGCGGTGATCTTCGGAAAAGCGCCAGATGTCTGAGGTACCAATGTCCTGTCCACGATATTTGCCGGTAAGCATGGCTCCGCCCGAAACTACTATGGTGGGGATATCCACACTGCAGGCGCCCATGATGAGCGCGGGCGTGGTTTTATCGCAACCACAAAGCAGCACCACCCCATCAAGCGGGTTAGCACGGATAGATTCTTCCACATCCATACTCACCAGGTTGCGGTATAGCATGGCCGTAGGCTTGATGAGTGTTTCGCCCAATGACATCACCGGGAACTCTACCGGATAGCCGCCCGCTTCATAAATACCATTTTTTACAGATTCGGCCAGTTCGCGAAAATGGGCATTACAAGGCGTAAGCTCAGACCAGGTGTTACAAATGCCGATAACCGGTTTACCCTGCAACTGATGTGCCGGGATACCCTGATTTTTCATCCAGGCCCGGTAAATAAAGCCATCCTTGCCTGTTTTGCCAAACCAGCCCCTGCTTCTTAGCGGTTTATTGTCCATAAGTATAATTGGTATATTGAAGGTTCAATAAAGCAAATATAAATTTCTGTAAATCGTTTTAGGTAGAGATAAAATAAAATTATTTCAGCGGGACGACTCACCCCGCCTACGCTTCGCGTGGCACCCCCCTCTTCGCCTACGGCGGAAAGAGGGGACTTTAATTCCTTTTTACCCTCTTTGCGGCAAAGCCGGAGAGAGGGTCGACGAGCGTAGCGATGTCGGGGTGAGTCAATACGGTGTCTTGCTTTTTTACCTATATTGGCTTAAACTTTACCCATCATGACCAAATACTTCCTGATCCTGCTGATGATAACCGGCCTCAACTGTTCTGGGCAGGATTTTAAAATGCAGATAGCCGATTACCGCAAAGGCTATATGGACGATTTTCTAAAAGACGCCCACTCGCCCCTGAAAAAGGATGATCTCCAGTTTTTGCGTTTCTATGATGCCGACAGCACTTACCGTGTTACCGCCCAGGCAACAGTGCTGGTAAACGCGCAGGCTTTTATCATGCCAGTATTCAGCGGCACGGGCAGCGAATACACTCCATACGCCATATTAAAATTTACGCTCAAGGGTAAACCTTTGGAGTTGACGGTATACAAAAACACCCGGCTAGCCAATGTTCCCGGGTACAGTGATTACCTGTTTCTGCCTTTTATTGATGATACCAATGGTGCTACTACCTACGGCGGCGGGCGCTATATCGACCTGCGTCAAGGCGACTTTAAAGATGGCAGCGTGGTGATCGATTTCAATAAAGCCTATAACCCCTATTGTGCTTTCAGTTCTGGGTATGCCTGTCCCAAACCACCGGATGGCAATCGTTTGGCTATTGCAGTGGAAGCCGGGGAAAAATTGTTTGGCAAAGCGGTGAAGCATTGAAAATAGTGATCGATGAAATCTTTTTTAATTATAACATTTGTTTTAGCAATGTTTAGCCCATTTGCTTGGGCACAAAAGAAAACTCCTGTTATATTTCCGCCCCCTGTATTGGGGTTGGAAGTTCCAGAATTCATCAGTGCATGTGAACTTCCTGCTCATAAAAACGAGTTAGTATATACGAGATTTACTTACAGCGGTACGGACGAATATTGGGGTTTGCATCCGGCAGACAAACAATGTAAAGGCATTAATGCATATTTGGAAATACCCGACAGTGTGGAGCTTAAATCCGAAGACGAAATATTATTTAAAGATGCGCATAATCATTATTGGAACACTTATTTAATCATCGATGCTATTGGCATTTTTGATGATAGCCAGCACCAATATGGCCATTTGGGTAGCAACAATTCTAAGTTTACTGTAAAGTGGATTGTTGCTGTTCAGAAAATCCGAGTAAAGAAATAATTGCCTTCTATTTCTTTACTCTCCAAAAAAATCTCCTTTTAATTTCCAAAAAAGTATTCTATATTCACAGTTTCAAAACAAGTGTTACTCTCACACTCATTATAAACCAAAATACTGATGTTCAATATGCTTAAACCCTTACATCATTCCCTTGCTAAAAAAATACAATCGATTGCGATAATAATATCACTCACTCTCTGCGGCGTTACAACATCAGCTTTGGCGGTTGTTAAATCGTACAAAAAAGCCGCGGATGGCGTTACTTTTTCCCTGGATAAAGGCCTGTTGAAAGTGCTGGTGCGCCGGGCCGATATTGTGGAGATCAAGTACACCATATTCAATGCTTTTGAAACCAAACCATCCCTGGTGGTCAACAATAGCTGGAAAACTCCTACCCTTTACCAGGTTGCAGAAAGTAAAACTGAGGTAACTATTACCACCGCTAAATTAAAGATCAAGGTTAACAAGGCCACCAACGCCATTACCTATACCGACCTCAAAGGCAACATCATTACCGCCGAAGACAGCGAGAATAAAACCATTACCCCGGCAACTGTCGCTGGCATCAGTACCAATACCATCAGTACCCAGTTTGTTTCGCCGCAAAACGAAGGTTTATTTGGGCTGGGTTGCCATCCGCTTGATTCCCTGTCCATCAATTACAAGGGCCGCAACCAGGAATTGCTGATCAAATACCTTACCGGCGCTATACCCGTGCTGTTGTCAACCAAAGGCTATGGCCTGATGTGGGATAATTACTCGGCATCCAATTTTTACGGCGCCGAAGCTGATAATACCAAGTTCAAATATGTATCCGAAAGCGGCAAACAGGTGGACTATTTCT